>NZ_JNLQ01000003.1 GCF_000703165.1 Butyrivibrio sp. AE3004 | reverse complement strand
AAAAAGCAGGCACTTACAGCAGGTGGAAGTCCCGGATTAAATACTTGATTTAATATCACTGCACCGGCATTGTTAATTATAATTATCATCATACCCGGTACGACGGAATTAAATCTGTAAGAAACAAACATCATAACAAGTCCAAACGGGATTCCGTATATCGACTGTACAGGATTAAGCATCAATACCGCAAACAGTATTGATGGTATAATTATACAGCCTGCCATTCCAAAAGATTTCTTTAATTTTTGCATTATAATACCCGGAAAGGCAAAGGCTGTCGCCATAGCGGATAATAAAACCATTGATAAAATATTTATGGGCGTTGTCTCGGTGATACCTGACATTATGGTGTAGAATAAATCACCGCTTTCGGGAGACAGCATTACTATCAAATCTGCAACATGTCTGTCAAAAAGACCTATTGCCAGCGCTGAAAAAACAATAAAAGCTATGACTTTTACATTACATATTTTCTCATACCAGGGCTCATAAGTTCCCGCAATCTTATTTTTTCTTTGCGTACATATCCAAGATAATTAACCGATATGCCAAAAAGAACTGTACTTATCAAATTTGAAATAAATATCATAAGGGTTTCAAAGCATTTATGCTATCGAGCCAGGTTTTCCTTATCCACACCCTGTGGTGACATAGCTAAAGTTCCCACGTATACTGATAATTATTCAGTACAGCCAGTTGGATCAAAAGTAAAGCCAGGCGTGTATACCCACTGCCTCTAATACTGTTTTTACCGTTGTTTTCCGTTTTTGTTTCCATAATTGTTACCTTTCCGATCATACCAATGGCAAATTCACTACAAAGCTTTTATAGCCATCGTCCGCGTTTCTATAGTATGCAAGACTTCCTTATGAAGTTCAGCAATTTTTTTGCAACTGATAATCCAAGTCCGCCTGCCACACTCTTCCCTTTCTTGGTTAGGTTCGAAGATATGATCCTTCCAGGTCCTCTTCCAGAAAAAGGGACCATGTATCTGAAAAAACTGATAGTTTACACCATTCTCTCAGCACTGATACCTATAATGTAGTATTTTCCGGGGGTTATGGCCTGATGGCATTATTGATCAAATTTGTAAAAACGCGCTCATCTGTTCAGTGTCATATTTGCATATCACTTTGTCAGGTATTGTCAGGCTCAAGAATAATTCTCCTGTCCTCAAATCTGTAAAACATATCTGCAAGAATGCCTCGAAGAAGACCTGCAATATGTACCTTCTTCGGGAAAAATCTTATAGTCTGTACTTCCGTATTTTGCATACTCCAGCATGTCCTCCAACTGGACATTGGCAGCTTTTATCTGTTGTTCGATTATAGTCAGATAGTGATTTCTCTCATCCTCTGAGATATCCTTTTCTTTGAGAAGCCTGGCATAGCCCATCACCATAGTCATATTGGAGTTTTTTAAATCGTGTTGCAATCCCGGCATATAGCTGTCTGTTTTGTTTCCTCGGTTTGCTCTCTGATACTCTGAGCTTCTTTAATTCAAAACCATGTGATGTTGAAGGCTTCTTTCCATTCTCCGCAAATTCGAAGCTATCCTTTACCTCCATCTGTACATCGAGATTTCCTGAACTTACCAGGTTCATATTATCCGCAATTTTTCTGGCAGGTTCTGATATGTTTTTTTCCAAAATATTGGACAATCCCCAAAAAAGAAGGTAAGTCACAATCATACTGGCCATTGTTATCTGAGTGCTCAGATCGTTGCTGATACCCTGACCACCATATATACCGTTTATCACTCCCATCAGGAAATCCCTGATTTTATCTATGAATAAAATGAGTAAAAAAACGTAGGCCAGAATAATTATCAGAAATGTTTGCAGTTTCCTTTTATATCTAAGTCTCATTTTCTTCCATCCGATATCCCAGTCCTCTGATGGTGTGAATATAATCATTTTCGCCATCGGAGATTTTCCCTCTAAGCTTACTTATGGCAACCATAATGCTATTATCATCAGGGAATTTATCACTTTCCCAAGCTGCCTCATATATCTGGTCTTTAGTTAATACCTGTCCGATATTCCGCATAAAAAATTCAATCATCCTGTTCCAGAGCCGTAAGCTCTACGGAAGCATCATTTTTATACATTCGCTTCAAAGAAGGGTTAAGTCTAAGCGATCCGCAAACAAGCTCCTTTCCCTCCTCCTGACGGTCATACCCATAACATCTGCGAAGTGTTGATAACACTCTTGCAGCAACCTCCATGGGGTCAAAAGGCTTTACTATATAATCATCCGCACCAAGATTAAGTCCCTTTATTCTGTCCAATACATCACCCTTGGCTGTTAGAAAGAGCACAGGCACATTGCTCTGCTTTCTGATTTTTTCAACCAGTTCATAACCATCCATTACAGGCATCATTATATCTGTAATGATCAGATCAAACTGTTCAGAGTTGAACAATTCATATGCCTTACTGCCATCATATTCTTCCTTTACCTTCATTCCGTGCATCTCGAGGCAAACCTTGAGAAGTCCTGCTATTTGAGGCTCGTCGTCAACAACCAGCACTCTGTACATTTTATCTGGCATATATACTCCCTTTTTCCCACTTTTCTCTTTTAAAAGATAATAATACCCCCCGACTATTTCTGCAAATTGAAGTGAATCTTAACATAACCTTAACTTTCTTGTCCTTGCTTTTTAAGGAACGGAGGCCTACGCTAACAACTGGTTTCTTGCGTGCATTTCCAATTTGCACACAAGAAGTCATACTTTTCCCTTTTTCCTGATTAAATATGCTCCGCTATGATACACTATGATTCTTTTGGGTATTATTGCACAAAAAAATCAACAATATTCCGTCATTCAAATATCAGCATTCTGATATTTTAAACATGAATATGATGTAGGTGCCAAAAGTCACATTTATACGTGACCTTGACATGTATTTTGAACATTGATAACTGAATAAAACTATGTTTGATGGACAGATTTTCCTTATTGAGGAGCATATTCATCCCCTTTATTACCGTCATTCCATAACCAATGCCCGGCATTTCGATTTACCTTTAATAAACCGCATCAGTTTGGCGAAATTTTGGGCACCAACTTTAAAGCCAAAGCGGTATTTTGTCTTTAGCTTTCCACGGACAGGCATTTTATCAACGCCATATTTATTTCTGAGGATTGACGGTGAAGTCTCTACACCGTTCCTGATTCTGCCGATTTTATTTCTGGTATCATCATCCAGAATCTCCAAAGATCCTAACAAACGTTTTCTGGAGTTTAAGGATATAACCATTGTGGCAGTCCGCTTCTTCAGCTTCGGATTGCATTCACATCGGTGGCGGACAGTTTTCACATGTTTCTCTTGTGAAAGATACTCGTGCGCTGTTTGTCTGTTTTATGTAAGAAGTGCTCTTTGGAACATTTCCAGCAGGACATTTTGATACCGTACCTTCAGTTGTGATCTCAAATTCAGCAAGTATAGGATTTGGTTGTTTACCAATAAGGCCTGTTGAGAAAACTGCAATGCCTTTTTAGCAGCCTGCATTTTTATCTCATGGCTGTCATAAGCTCCATCGGTTATAAGCGCTATAGCTTCAGGAGATTCTTCCTGGTTGTCGATGTATTCCTTGATGAATGATGCATCACTTCTGGTATTCACATCATACTGGTAGTCTGTGATAATGGATCCATTTTCACCAACAGTTTCTGTGAGATTGGCTACATATCCGCGGTGCTCTTTACCAGCCTTACTTCTGAAGGTTGCCTCCGGATCAGCTGGATTCTGAAGAATAGTGGCATTCATTTCACCTTTATCTTTCGGAATGATATGGCCATTGCCATCATCCTTGGTCTGTTCTGAGATTGCTCTTTCAAGCAGTTGATAGTCAGTGGTTTCTCCATGGGTATCCTTACATGTTGGAAGAAGTTTGACCGCATCATCGATTACTTTTTGAATCCGTTCTGACTGAGGGATATCCTTTTCGTAATATACGACACGATTCCTGTTGTTAGGATCCGCATAAGCTTCCAACCCTTTGATCTTGTCATTGTAACCGCCTCGTTTAAGCTTGCTACAAGATTTGACAAGCAGGTATACAACAGTTCCAGACGGTCCCATCTTCTTGATGTTAGACTCAATCATCATACTGTCCATACGTCTAATGTTAGGGTTTAAGTCCATGAACTTGCAGATATGATCAGAAAGCGAAACCATACACTCATGAACAAGGTCGATACCAGTCACAAGTTCATAAGCTGAGACTCTTTCACGGAAACGGCTGAAAGTCCTGTCACTGATTGGCTGCTTCTCAAAGCTGGTAGTATGAAGAGCATACTGATAACGGAAATCAAACTCCATGGTTTCGATCATCTCATCCTCAGAAATGCCATTGAACTCAGCAAGCATCATTGCGCCAACGATAACATTTATTGGAGCGTTTGGTCTTGAGTTGGTACTACTGCTGTATAATGGAGCAAACAGCATCTCATTGATGTTTACAAAGATCTCTTGCGAAAACTGATGAGCCCATGAACTTTCAAGCATCTTCTGTTTTCTTTCTGAGAGAAATGTAAGAGAATCAAAAAGAGACACTTGCTGATGATCATTTAAGATGAATGACATGGCTGAAACCTCGTTAAATACTGGATTTGATACTAATATTTTACCGCAGATCAGCACTAAAACATAGCTTTATTCAGTTATCAATGTGCATTTTTAGGGTGTTTCTATACTTTTGACACCCACATCATGAATATAATATCCTCCTTTTAAGATAACAGATATTATTATCCAAAAAAGGAGGTATATGTTTTATGGGAAGGAAATTTGTTTCACTTGTTTTGGGGACTGTGTTAACAATCGGAGGACTGCTGGCTTCGTCTATGCCGGTTACGGCTGCAAGTGCATGGGGAGGCACTCATGACGGAATGGCGTTTGATCGTCATGACAGCAGTCAGTTTGAGATGTCAAGCTGGAGTAATGGTGGAATGTTCGATTGCACCTGGTCTCCAAACAATGTATCTTTTGGAAACGGACAGTTAAAGCTAACTATTGACAGAAATTGGCAGGGTTACACAGGTGGAGAATACAGAACAAAGAAATATTACGGATACGGTTTGTTCCAGGTAAATATGAAGCCAATAAAGAACCCCGGTGTTGTTTCTTCTTTCTTTACATACACAGGGGAGAGCGATGGCACAAAGTGGGATGAAATTGACATTGAATTTCTTGGATATGACACCACAAAAGTTCAATTCAACTATTATACAAATGGACAGGGAAATCACGAATATCTATACAATCTTGGATTTGATGCATCACAAAGCTTCCATACCTATGGTTTCGACTGGAATTCAGGAAGCATCACATGGTATGTGGATGGTAAGGCTGTTTACACAGCAACAAGGGACATCCCTAATACTCCCGGAAAAATCATGATGAACGTATGGCCGGGTAAGGGTGTAGATGAGTGGCTACGGCACTATGATGGAAGAACCGGAATAAGTGCATATTACGACTGGGCTTCCTATGATGCACACACAGGAAACTCTAACAACAATAGCAACAATAGTAGCAGCCAGTATCAGCCTGCGCCTTCTCAGCAACCTAATAATGGTAGTAATGTAGGATCAGGAGCACTATTTGACAGCTCAAAAGCATATAAGCTTATAAATTTCGGAAGTAAACTTTCACTGGATGTTCAGGGAAACAGAAGGGATAATGGCACAAATATCCTTCAGTATCCTTTCAAAGGAAATGCCAATCAGAAGTGGTATTTTATTAAGGATGGAAATTATTACGTAATAAAATCTGCTTCTACAGGAAAAGTTCTCACAGTACAGGATTCGGCAACATGGGATGGCGGAAATATTTGCCAATGGGATTATTATGGCAGTAACAGCCAAAAATGGGAGATTTATCCTGCTGCAAATAACACATATAAAATTGTAAACCATAACAGCGGAAAATGTCTGAACATTGCATACGGTAGCAACAACGCTAATGCAAATGTTGAGCAGTATAAGGATGTATCCAGCAACTACGAGATGTGGTGGATTGATACTACAAATTGATAGCAAATAAATTGTTTCCTAAATAATTAGGGACGTTCATCAGTTTAGTTGAGAGTTTGAAATTTTTATGTAAATATGGGTATTCTAAGATAATTTAGATCTATTCGGAAGCAATCAGACTGGTTGCTTCCTTTTTCGACTATATTACTTAGATATGGCAGGCATATGGTAGAGTTAATATAAAACAGCCACAGTGATATATAATTCATTTAATACCAGGAATGAAAACTTTTAGTCATCCTATTATCATATGCTTATTTCCACATATCCGTGCAGAAGTACATTAGTGCAGCCCATGTATATACAGAATAGAAATGGCCTCTTTCATCCACGCCGTTTTTAAGAAGTTCCCCGGCTTTTTCTTTAGTCAAAAGAACAAAACCATCAAAACATTCCTGCCCTTCAGCCCCCTCCTGCGTGAGTGTGGAAAGATCCACATTTTTAAGCACAACCAATGCAAGAGCATTACTTTCATCTGTCATTCCCGGTGTACTGAAAACAAGTGGATTAATGACGGAAAGTCTATCTTTAGAATCATCGACTACTATTCCTGTTTCTTCATGAATTTCTCTCTTGGCAGTCTCCAGAATTGGATTATCTGATTTTTCATCCTCCTTATCAACCAGTCCCGCAGGGACTCCCAAAAGAAATCTCCCGGCAGGGTATCTGTACTCATAGGACAGTAGAAGTTTTTCCTGTTCGCCCTCATTATCTATGATAACTACGCAGCTTACTGCATCAGGCAACATCTTCTGAAATTCATCTTCTGTCTTAATTGCAACAATGCCATCAAGAGGTCTTCTGGTTGCATCAAAATAATGCCTTCCTTCCTGATATTGAAGGTCATAAAGCCTTATAAACTTCTTATCAGCGATTTCTTTTACCATATCTTTTGTAATACTATAACCTTGCATTAGTCTGTCTCTCCTAATTTAATCCATATCAGAAAGTTGATTTACAACATCATGTGCCCTAGATTTCTCATAATCATTCAAACTGATTTCTTCCCACGAATTGTCCGGAAAAATGCTCATTTCTTTTCAAAGATCAAATGATTATAAAAAGCAATCTTCCTGAACTCATCCATTGAATTAGCTTTTATCTCAAGTTCAAGCATTGGCCCATTCCATTTATCACTGAATTTAATATCATTATTTGAGGATAGTCCAAATAATGATCTGATTCCATAAATTCCCCTCAGTTCCATAGTGTTTGCCAATGACTTCACAAGATCATCATTATTATACAGATTTCTATTTCCAAAAATACTTCCTTCCGCATTATTATCATTCAATATATCAAGTGCCGCCTGAGGATTGTCATTTAATACTGCATAAGCAAGAACTTTTCCCAATTCATTGTGCTTTACAATCGACAGTCTTCCCCCGGGCTTTAAAACTCTGCCAAATTTATTTAATATGTCATCTACATTTTCCACGTATTCTAATACATTATGGCAAAGAACATAATCATACGTATTTTCTGATATTTCTTGTAAATACTCTATGCCTTGAGTCACCAACTTATAATCGTAGTCCTTAATCCGAAGACTATACATTTCCGAATTTGGTTCCAGGGCAGTCACATCATGATATTTTGCATAATAGTTTGATGTCAGGCAGAACCCCGCTCCGAAATCCAATATCTTAACTCTCTTATCATTTGAAATATTTAATTGCCTGAAAACCAAGTCGTAGAACATTCTTCCCCAAGGCTGCTCTACCATATTTCTGTAATCTTTAATTGTCCCCATATAATCCCCTTATCAAATGAAAATACATATTACTACTATAGCAAAAAAATCACCTCCGGGCAGTATTATTTCTACTGCTAAAAGGCAATTTTTTTGCTTTTTTTCGTATGTGTTCCCTCTTATATAGCTTTATTCACACCATTCTATGCCAGTATCTACAAAATCATGACATTCCGATCTAGAGCACGGAAAATCTTTCAGAGACTTATGCTTAGCATTCTTGGATGGTATCATTCTCAAATTATAAAAGTGCTTCTTTCCATGCGTCTTCCCTAAACCCGACAAGAACAACATTATCTGTTACAAGTAAAGGTCTCTTAACAAGCATTCCATCCGATGCCAGTAGATCCAAAATTTCATCGTCACTCATACTTGGTAACCTCTTGGATAATTCCATCTCCCTATACAGCTTTCCACTGGTATTAAAGAATTTTTTTAATGGAAGTCCACTTCTGTCATTCAAATCTCTTACCGTTTTCTTGTCCGGATGCTGCGCCTTTATATCTAAACTCTCATATTTTATTCCGTTGGAATCAAGCCATTTCAGAGCTTTATTGCAAGTAGAACATTTGGCATAACAATAAACCCTTATCATATTCATTTTCTCCTTCATAGCAACATTATTCCTATATCCGAAGTATTATGTACACTACTCTGTTCGATTTTTACTAATTAACCGGCACACAATGCTTGTCGTTAATATCACAAACTTTCTGAACACGTCTACGATATTTCTCTTCCATCAATGGCTCTGTTGTCAGCCATGTCTTTACTACTTCCATCGCCATAAGCCCACCAATAATCTTAGCTCCGAGACAGAGAATATTGGAATCTGTATGCTGCCTTGCCAAAGTAGCGCATAACGGATCCTGACATACTGCTGCATAGCAACCATTTATCTTATTTGCAATAAGCGCACTACCATAGCCAACACCGTCACAAAATATTCCTCTGTCGCATTCTCCCTTTGCCACAGCTAAAGCTGCGGGATAAACAAAATCAGATAAATCACAGGATTCCTCATCATATGTGCCAAAATCCTTAACCTCATATCCCTGTGAAATAAGATACTTTTTGATTTCTTCTTTCATCTGTGTTCCTGCGTGATCATTTGCCATTGCGATTGTCATATTTCTCACCCTCTCTTTGGTCATAAGGGGATACCTTGTGCAGTAGATCCCTTATTACGGTTCATAGTTTTAATATATACACTTTAACACTTACTCTTTTATAATCCAACACTACTAACCCATAAAAGGATGTTTATTTCATAATAGTTTATAGTAATCGTCTTGGCATTTCTAAAAAATCATGTATAATTGCAAAGATGAAAAATAAATATTTAAAAGGATAATTATAGTAATGTCTATTACAAACAACACAAAAAATATAAAAAAAGATCTGCCATATAGGCTTATAGCAATGGATATGGATGGCACCCTTCTCACTTCAGAAAAGAAGCTCCTACCTGAAACACTTAATACTCTTACAAGGGTCGCTGATAACGGCGTATGCCTTTCCTACGCAACCGGAAGAGCACTCGTGGAAATGAAGGAATATTTTGAGAGCACTCCAATGATTCGCTATGCAATCTGCTACAGTGGGGCAATAATATATGACTGCAAAGATAATAAAGTCATATACAGAAAAGAAATTTTGAATGATTATTTTGGAAAAATAATTGAAGTTGCAAATAAATTCAATGGAATGCTCACTTTCCTTACTGAAAATGAATCCATCGTGTCTTCAGATGACATTAATCACATGGATGACTTTCATATGGGTGTATATCAACCTATGTACCTCAAGGTAACCAGGCAGGTAAGCGACATGATTACTGAAAGCCAAAAGCACGAATCCATCACTAAGATAAATATATATTTCAGAAGTCAGGCAGATCGTCAGCGTGGATACCATGAATTACAAGATCTTCCCCTTACATTTGCACTGGCAGAAGAAACCAGCCTTGAAATGAATGCAAAAGGCGTCTCAAAAGGTGCCGCACTTAAAACACTGGCCTCTCTCCTTAATATCCCTATTGAAGAGACAATGGCTATCGGAGATGCCGACAATGATCGTGACATGCTTAACACAGCAGGAATTTCTATTGTCATGATGAATGCTTGCACCAATATAAAGAAATTCGCTAACTACATAACAAAAGACTGTGACAATGACGGTGTAGGCTATGCAATCAGAGAATATTTTGATTTTTAATTGAAAACAAACATGTAAAAAAGGGGCTGTCGCACTAATTTAGTGTGACAGCCTTTTTGACGCCCAGCGTCTCAGGCATCCGTACTGAAATGTTTGTTTTCGTCTGCGGTGTGATTTTCTAAAACTCATTAAGCATCAAATGCCTCATTTCGACCTTGCTCAGAGAAATCGGCATTTGATGCTTTCTTCGTTTTGAAAATCAACATCCTCGTCCGAGAACTGCACATTTCTGTACAGATACCTGAGGGGCTGGGCTGTCAATAAATACCTTCACTTAACACAAAAACCAGACTTCGAAAAGCCTGGTTTCTGCGGTAAAATATATTTATGCTACTAAATAAAATCTTACAAGGAGATTATACCGTTTCTTCCTTGTATCATCAAATCAAACTTCCGCTCGACATAGAAATTTCTATCCCATCCGATGATCCGGTGCGCCTGGTAAGTGCATTTGTGGAGGAGATGGATCTTTCTGATCTGTATAAGACTTATGACAGAATCAGAAAGAATCAGGCCTCACCGCATCAGATGCTGAAGATTGTCATCTATGCGGCAATGAACAAAATCTATTCTAGTCGTGATATTGAGTCTGTCTGTAAGAGAGATATCAACTTCATGTATCTTCTGGACGGAGCTCCTGCTCCAGATCACTCCACCATAGCAAGATTTATATCCATTCATCTCTCACAGTGTGCTAAGCGTCTTATGGCACAGGTAGGAACTATACTGCTCGAATTGGGAGAAATATCAGGCGAAAACATCTTTATTGATGGAACTAAAATAGAGTCGGTAGCTAACAAGTATACATTTGTATGGAAAAGAGCTGTATCTAAAAATATGATAAAGCTTACTGAAAAAGTATGCATGTTTTGCGCAGAGTGTGAAGAACTCTATGGCATAAAGGTAGTCTACAATGACCAGATTTCGCTGCACACCTTGAAACGGCTTAGAAAGAAGCTGTATAAACTAAAGGCTGATGAAGGAATTATATTTGTGCATGGTATAGGGAAGAGAAAAACACCTTTACAACGTTCGATTGAAACACTTGAGGAATATGTGGAAAAGCTTAAGGAATACACAAAAAAGATTTATTTGTGCGGAAAACGTAACAGCTATTCCAAGACTGATCCTGACGCCACGTTCATGAGAATGAAGGAAGATGCAATGCTAAACGGACAACTAAAACCTGCATACAATCTCCAACACGGAGTAGACTCAGAGTATGTTACATGGCTTGATGTATTCCAGAATCCGACTGATACAAACACGTTGATTCCATTCTTAAAGGATATGGAAGAACATCTTTCTTTCAAGTATAAGAATATCGTTGCGGATGCAGGCTATGAAAGCGAAGAGAATTATATCTTTATCGAATCCAATGAGCAGGCAGCATATATAAAGCCTCAGAATTATGAACTATCAAAAACAAGGAAGTTTAGAAATGACATAAGCAGACGCGAAAACATGGATTATGATCCTGAGTCAGACTGTTATATATGTAGAAATGGAAAACAGCTCCTTGCAGTATCCAAAAGGACACAAAAAACAGCAACAGGATATCAACGTGAAGTAACGATATATGAATGCAATAACTGTGATAGCTGTCCTTACAAGAAAGACTGCATTAAAGGAAATAACTGCAAGACCGCGTTTGAAGATAGAAACAAGAAGCTTTCCGTCTCAAGAAAAATGGAAGAAAAACGAGCAGAATGTCTTGAACGGATAACCAGCGATTACGGAACTCAGCTGAGAATGAACCGTAGTATTCAAGCGGAAGGATCCTTCGCAAATGTGAAAGAAGACATGAACTTCAGAAGATATCTGTATCGCGGAAAAGAAAATGTTCTTGCGCAGAGCATACTTCTGGCAATCGGCTATGACATAAATAAGCTGCATCACAAGATTGCTTCTGAGCGAACCGGAACGCATCTGTTTGAACTGAAAAAAGCCTCATAATTTTTGACACTTCAAAACGAAAAAAGCAACAATGCGCCGATTATCACATCGGCCTGTTAAAGTACTCAATTTTTAACAATAACGATAAAAACCATTTCTCATATCCACAATTTATGGTAAGAAAAAGGGGCCTCGTCCAAATGATTTAATCATCTAAAGTGATATGCTCCCTTCTAGGTAGACAAGAGAAATAATAAAATCTTGTACTGCTTGGGAGGGAGCATTTTTATGTCCAAATATAAGATAGATCCAGATGAAAAATTAATGACAGTAAAGGGGATTCTTGATGGAAAAGAAACACAGTGCCATGCAGCAGCAAGGCTTGGAGTTGCACTCACATCCGTACAACTATGGATTGCCATTTACCAAAGCGATGGCACTGAAGCATTTTATCAAAGAAAATACAAAAAATATTCCAAGGAACTGAAGGAGAAAGCAGTTCTGGAGTATATAAATGGAGAAGGCTCATTACTATCTATATGTCAGAAATATGGCATTAGAGCAAAAAGTAAGTTACAAAACTGGATAAAGAAATATAATGATCATGAGGAACTGAAAGCTTCCGAAACAGGAGGAGTAACCATCATGACCAAGGGGAGAAAAACAACATTTGATGAGCGTGTAGAAATTGTTCAGTATTGCATTTCTCATGATTGCAATTATGCAGAAACTGCTGAGAGGTTCAAGGTATCATATCAGCAAGCACGAAACTATACAGTTAAATATAAGGCCGATGGAATTGAGGCTCTTAAAGACAGGCGTGGAAGAACCAAGTCTAAAGAAGAAATGACAGAATTGGATAGGTTACGCGCTGAAAATAGGATACTTCGTGCAGAAAAGGAACGTGCTGAAATGGAGGCTGCTTTCTTAAAAAAACTCGATGCAATAGAGAGGGGGTGGGACTGAGCCTTATCCGTCATGAGCAGGTATATCTTGCTATTAAGGCAGAGAATGATGAACATGGCTATCCAATTTCTGCACTCTGCAAAGTGGGAAATGTTAGCCGAGCCGCATACTATAAATGGTTGCATAGGGGGATTCCAGCCTACGAAACTGAAAACAAACGTATAGCTGATGAAATAGAAAAAATACACACAGAGAGCCCTGATAAAGGATATCGACGTATTAGAGATGATCTAGAACGGTACCATGATATAAAGGTAAATGATAAACGTGTCCTTAGGATCTGCCGTAAAAAGGGAATTAAATCCACTATAAAATATGCCAACAATGGATGCACAAGACAGGCGGCTAATCCTCAATTCATTGCCGAGAACATCTTAAATAGAGAATTTTCGGCAGATGCCCCTAACCAAAAGTGGCTGACAGATGTAACGGAATTCAAATATTATGTGGATCAGGAAATTCATAAGATAT
The DNA here is from genome assembly GCF_000703165.1 of Butyrivibrio sp. AE3004. Lineage (NCBI taxonomy): Bacteria > Bacillati > Bacillota > Clostridia > Lachnospirales > Lachnospiraceae > Butyrivibrio > Butyrivibrio sp. AE3004. Next base: position 333,404 of record NZ_JNLQ01000003.1, on the reverse strand, counting down.
ATTTGAGTGCTATCCTCGATTTATATGATCGAAGAATCGTATCATATGTGATAAGTGATTCGAATAATAACCCATTGGTATTTGATACATTTGATGCTGCTATAGTTGCAAATCCTGGTGCAACACCATTGTGCCACAGTGATAGAGGATTCCAGTATACAAACAGACTGTTCCACGCGAAGTTAGAGGCTGCTGGAATGACTCAGAGCATGTCAAGAGTGGCAAAATGCATCGACAACGGTCCCATGGAAGGCTTTTGGGGAATAATCAAGCGAGAGCGGTATTATGGAAAAAGATTCAAGGATAAAGCTTCATTGGTTACGATGATTGAGGAATACATTGAATACTATAACAACAGACGTTTACAGAGAAATCTTGGTGTTCTTACGCCTATAGAGAAACATAATAATTATTTGCTGGTGGCATAAAAACTGCCATCAGGAGAAAAACTGATGGCAGAAAATTTATTTTTTTGACTGTCTACTTGACGGGGAGCGGTTCAAAGCGACAGCCCCTTCTGCATTTTGTACCTTCAAAACCGAACACTGAATACTTCATCTTCAATCCGTTATTGTTCTATATCCTTTTTTGGACAAGCCCTCGACCTATTAGTACACATCAGCTGAACACGTTACCGTGCTTACACCTTGTGCCTATCTACCTCATAGTCTCTAAGGGGTCTTACTGCAAAATGCAGGGATATCTCATCTTGAGGGGGGCTTCACGCTTAGATGCCTTCAGCGTTTATCCCTTCCGGACTTGGCTACCCAGCCTTATGCATCTGGCGATGCAGCTGATACACCAGCGGTCCGTCCATCCCGGTCCTCTCGTACTAAGGACAGCTCCTCTCAGATATCCTACGCCCGCGCCGGATAGGGACCGAACTGTCTCACGACGTTCTGAACCCAGCTCGCGTACCGCTTTAATGGGCGAACAGCCCAACCCTTGGGACCTGCTACAGCCCCAGGATGCGATGAGCCGACATCGAGGTGCCAAACCACTCCGTCGATGTGAACTCTTGGGAGTGATAAGCCTGTTATCCCCAGGGTAGCTTTTATCCGTTGAGCGATGGCAATCCCACTTTCATGCCACCGGATCACTAAGTCCTACTTTCGTATCTGTTCCACCCGTCGGTGTCACAGTCAGGCTCCCTTCTGCCTTTGCACTCTGCGAATGGTTTCCGTCCATTCTGAAGGAACCTTTGAGCGCCTCCGATACCCTTTCGGAGGCGACCGCCCCAGTCAAACTCCCCGGCAGACATTGTCCCCGGACCGGTTTCACGGTCCTTGGTTAGAAACCCAGTACTATAAGGGTGGTATCCCAACAGCGACTCCATGACAACTGACGTCATCACTTCACAGTCTCCCACCTATCCTGTACATACAGTACCGAATCCCAGTATCAACCTGGAGTAAAGCTCCATGGGGTCTTTCCGTCCTGGCGCGGGTAACCAGCATCTTCACTGGTACTTCAATTTCACCGGGTGCATTGCCGAGACAGTGCTCAAATCATTACGCCTTTCGTGCGGGTCGGAACTTACCCGACAAGGAATTTCGCTACCTTAGGACCGTTATAGTTACGGCCGCCGTTTACTGGGGCTTAAATTCAAAGCTTCGGTTGCCCTGACCTCTCCTCTTAACCTTCCAGCACCGGGCAGGCGTCAGCCCATATACCTCACCTTTCGGTTTCGCATAGACCTGTGTTTTTGCTAAACAGTTGCTTGAGCCTCTTCTCTGCGGCCTGCTCTCGCAGGCTCCCCTTATCCCGAAGTTACGGGGACATTTTGCCGAGTTCCTTAACAATGCTTCTCCCGCCGGCCTTAGGATCCTCTCCTCATCCACCTGTGTCGGTTTACGGTACGGGCTGATGATACGCAATAGTGGCTTTTCTTGGCAGTACGTCCATGTGCTTCACTACTCTTACTTCGTTCCCCCTTGCGGGACCGGTCTTTCCTTTCCCGGCTCACACTTTCGTCCTGCGTCCCCACAGTTCTGATATCATCAGGTGCAGGAATATCAACCTGCTGTCCATCGACTACGCCGTCTGGCCTCGCCTTAGGTCCCGACTTCCCCAGGGCAGATCAGCTTTACCCTGGAATCCTTGGATATTCGGCCTGGAGGATTCTCACCTCCATCTCGCTACTCATTCCGGCATTCTCTCTTCACAGCGCTCCATCGCTCCTTACGGTACGACTTCGACGCTGCTGTGAATGCTCCCCTACCGATCACAAGTACCCGTAGATACTTGCAATCCCCAGGCTTCGGTGTCGTGTTTCAGCCCCGGTAATTTTCGGCGCAGGACCTCTCGGCTAGTGAGCTATTACGCACTCTTTGAATGTGTGGCTGCTTCTGAGCCAACATCCTAGCTGTCTGTGAAATCCCACATCCTTTTCCACTTAACACGCACTTTGGGACCTTAGCCGTGGATCTGGGCTCTTTCCCTTTTGACTGTCCAACTTATCTCGTACAGTCTGACTCCTGCGCTCAGCCATACTGGCATTCGGAGTTTGATAATCTTTGGTAAGCGGTGAAGCCCCCGCGGATATTCAGTGCTCTACCTCCAAATGGCATGCTACAGGGCTAGCCCTAAAGCTATTTCGGGGAGAACCAGCTATCTCCGGGTTCGATTGGAATTTCTCCCCTATCCACACGTCATCTCCACCCTTTTCAACGGATGTGAGTTCGGACCTCCACAGCCTTTTACGGCCGCTTCATCCTGCACATGGATAGATCACCCGGTTTCGGGTCTATGTTATGTGACTCTCGCACTCTTCACACTCGGTTTCCCTCCGGCTCCGGACCTATGGCCCTTAACCTCGCCGCATAACATAACTCGCCGGACCGTTCTACAAAAAGTACGCGATCACTCTCATAAGGAGCTTTCGCAGTTTGCAGGCACAGGGTTTCAGGTTCTCTTTCACTCCCCTCCCGGGGTCCTTTTCACCTTTCCCTCACGGTACTATGCGCTATCGGTCACTAAGGAGTATTTAGCCTTACGGGGTGGTCCCCGCTCTTTCAGACAAGGTTCCACGTGTCTCGTCCTACTCTGGATACTGACTCGCTTCGGACAATTTCGCTTACGGGGCTCTCACCCTCTCTGGCAGGTCTTTCCAGGACCTTTCTGCTATCGTCCTCCATCGATCATTCAGTCCGAACCCCGGGTGCAAGCACCCGGTTTGGGCTCTTCCGCGTTCGCTCGCCGCTACTTACGGAATCACGGTTGTTTTCTCTTCCTCCGGCTACTTAGATGTTTCAGTTCACCGGGTTCCCTCCACATGCCTATGTATTCAGCATGCAGTGACAGGAGTTCTTCCTGCCGGGTTGCCCCATTCAGATATCTGCGGCTCTCAGTGTATTTGCCACTCCCCGCAGCTTTTCGCAGCTTATCACGTCTTTCTTCGGCTCTTAGTGCCAAGGCATCCGCCCTGCGCCCTACATAGCTTGACCAGCTATATAGAACTTTTGGTCCATTTAATAACCACGTTCCCGCATATATCTGATATAGCGTTATCGATATATGCTCGTTTATGTATTGCTACATTGTTTTTTCTGGATCTCGGATCCTGATCATATGATCGCAGATCCGTTCGATGTCTTTTAATCGGATTCTCTGATTAAAATGTTTTCTTCAGTATTCGGTTTTCAAGGTACAGACTTCTGACTGTTTTACCAGTCATCAGGAAACGGATCTTCCTCTGTTCCCTCATCACTGTTAAAACTTCTTCTTTTTATATCCGGCAGCCACCTATCCTCCCATGCCGTCTCCAGCATAGTACTTTCGGCCGATAAGGTCTTAACCGTCGTGTTCGGGATGGGTACGGGTGTTTCCCCTTTTCGCATCGCCACCGGAATTTTTCTGTTGCCACCGGCAACAAAACAGTAATGCAACTCCCTACTTCTTCCTCTTCCTTAGAAAGGAGGTGATCCAGCCGCAGGTTCTCCTACGGCTACCTTGTTACGACTTCACCCCAGTCATCCGACCTGCCTTCGACGGCTCCTTCCTTGCGGTTAGGTCACCGGCTTCGGGCATTTCCGACTCCCATGGTGTGACGGGCGGTGTGTACAAGACCCGGGAACGTATTCACCGCAGCATGCTGATCTGCGATTACTAGCGATTCCAGCTTCGTGCAGGCGGGTTGCAGCCTACAGTCCGAACTGGGTCGTTATTTTTGGGATTTGCTCCCCCTCGCGGGTTCGCTTCTCTTTGTTACGACATTGTAGCACGTGTGTCGCCCAGATCATAAGGGGCATGATGATTTGACGTCATCCCCACCTTCCTCCAGGTTATCCCTGGCAGTCTCCATAGAGTTCCCATCTTACTGCTGGCTACTATGGACAAGGGTTGCGCTCGTTGCGGGACTTAACCCAACATCTCACGACACGAGCTGACGACAACCATGCACCACCTGTCTCTACTGTCCCGAAGGCCTACAGACATTACTCTGTATTCAGCAGGATCTCAAGATCTGGTAAGGTTCTTCGCGTTGCTTCGAATTAAACCACATGCTCCACCGCTTGTGCGGGTCCCCGTCAATTCCTTTGAGTTTCATTCTTGCGAACGTACTCCCCAGGTGGAATACTTAATGCGTTTGCGTCGGCACTGAAGGACTTCGTCCCCCAACACCTAGTATTCATCGTTTACCGCGTGGACTACCAGGGTATCTAATCCTGTTTGCTCCCCACGCCTTCGAGCCTCAACGTCAGTTGCTGTCCAGTAAGCCGCCTTCGCCACCGATGTTCCTCCTAATATCTACGCATTTCACCGCTACACTAGGAATTCCGCTTACCTCTCCAGTACTCTAGTCATACAGTTTCCAAAGCAAGCCCACGGTTGAGCCGTGGGGTTTCACTTCAGACTTGCATCACCGTCTGCGCTCCCTTTACACCCAGTAAATCCGGATAACGCTTGCCCCCTACGTATTACCGCGGCTGCTGGCACGTAGTTAGCCGGGGCTTCTTAGTCAGGTACCGTCATCTCCCCGAAGGGTCTTTCTTCCCTGCTGATAGAGCTTTACATACCGAGATACTTCTTCACTCACGCGGCGTCGCTGCATCAGGCTTTCGCCCATTGTGCAATATCCCCCACTGCTGCCTCCCGTAGGAGTTTGGGCCGTGTCTCAGTCCCAATGTGGCCGTCCGACCTCTCAGTCCGGCTACAGATCGTTGCTTTGGTAGGCCGTTACCCCACCAACTGGCTAATCTGACGCGGGCCCATCTCGTACCACCGGAGTTTTTCACACTGTGTCATGCGACACCGTGCGCTTATGCGGTATTAACAGTCGTTTCCAACTGTTATCCCCCGGTACGAGGCAGGTTGCCCACGCGTTACTCACCCGTCCGCCACTAAGAATATACAATCTTTGACCGAAGTCTCGGAAGCGTATATTCTCCGTTCGACTTGCATGTGTTAGGCACGCCGCCAGCGTTCATCCTGAGCCAGGATCGAACTCTCACGTTTAAATGTTCTATCAGGATCTCTCCTGATCTCGTTCGTCTGACCAGAACTTAAGCTTGGCTTTTGTTCTGTCCGTTTTTACCTTGTTAGGTTTGTTTTGTTCTCTGAATATTCTTTTTGGAATTTTCAGGGTTGCATTACTATTTCATTGTCAATGTGCATGAGCCTACAATCCGCTCCATTACTGCGTTTGCGGCTCTGTCTGTCCGCAGCAGCAACGTATAAAAATATATCACTGGATTATTATGGTGTCAACAACTTTTTTTTCGTAAATTTTTCTTGTATTATTACATTTATAATTCATCTAAACATTACATAGTACTCTTCAAGCATTTCTTCTATTATTTTAAAAATGTCTTTCATCGTGAATTCCTCCTTAATATGCCAATTTTTTGAAATCTTTCGTCTGTTGATATATAGATAATAGCAAGAGGTATATCACACAATTTGCACACTTTTTCTCTTTCAAAAAAGGCAAAATACCAGCCTGTTATACAAAGTTTGTTTATAAAAATAATCTAAAACTCAGAAACAAGTAATAATGAGATCATTCACAAAATTTATAATGGTTTAATTATATTTCCCCATTTTGAACACAAATATGACTTATCATATGGAAAATAAGATTCATATATTATTTTGTTTTTATTTTTGTATGGGTATTTGTTGTGAATAAGAAGAATTTTTTTCATAAGAAAAATACAACAATCATAGATGCCATTGAATATAATGGTAAATATACAGATGTCTCCACACTTAGAAACAGATTTATCACTATCGGGATTGTAGTATTTACCGTAGCTCTGTTTTTATGTGTTCCAATATTTTTTTTGTGACAATTTGGCCCTGAAAAAATATCTGAGAAATGAATTTGTCAATTTTCAGAATGATTTATTTTTTTACGCGTAATACCATACTGTTTATCGTTATTAACAATAATAATTCCTATAACAACCATTATCAATGCTGCTAGTCCGGTTGCTGAAAATGCTTCCTTGTTTTCCCCAAGAAATAATGCTGAGAGAATAACCCCCATGACAGGATTCATAAATCCTAAAATCGAAACTCTGCTAACGGGATTGTGCTTAAGCAGTATTCCCCATAGCGTATAAGCTCCTGCTGAAATAAACCCCATATAGAACAGATTGAGCACACATGATACATTTGAAAAAATCAGGTGCCCTCCCCCTAAAAATCCTACAAGAAACAATACTGCACCGCCAAACATAAACTGATATCCACTTAAAGTAACGGGATTCTCATTACGGGCATATATTTTTATGCAACATGAAGATAGGGCATAAAAAACTGCGGCAAGCAGCATAGCACCTTCTCCATAAAGTGATATTCCACCTGAGTTTTCAAAAACGTCAGAACCACCAAATATAAGTATTATACCTAAAAAACCAACCACACAACCCATCAACTTGTTCAATGTAAATTTTTCAAAATGAAACAGATATGCAGCAAAAAGTATGGCAAAAAAATTCCCGGAAGCATTTATGATTGAACCTCGTACACCTGTTATATGCGCGAGTGCCATAAAAAAGAAGAAATATTGACCTACTGTCTGAAACATGGACAATATAACTATATATTTAAATGCCTCTTTTCCCGGTATAAGTAAACCTTTTCCTATAAACGACCCAAATGCAATTGTCATTATTCCGGCAAGAAAAAAACGTGCCCCCGCAAGCATCAATCTGGAAGCAGTATCGTCTGCGCCAATGCTAAAAATATCATATGCAATTTTAATAGCAGGTGAAGCACTTCCCCATAACACACAGCAGAAAAAGGCTACCATACAGGTTACAGGGAACCACTCCCAGATTGATTTTTTGTTTATCATAATTATATGTAATATAGGTCTTCCGATCTTTCCATATAGAAATATTTTGCGATATCGCTATCTACTGTTCTGATCGTCCTTATAAATTAACATTAAACAGATTTCTTAACTGGTTTACAACATCATCGCTGTTGGCTTTGATTTGTGCAGCTTCATTTATATTAGAAAGAGTTTCCAAATCTTTTACATCATTATAATTATACGCAATAGTGTAGACCGGAATCTTAAGTCCTCCTACCACATCAGTAATTCGCGATAATGAATATCCGGCGTTTTGTTCTCCATCTGTAAGTACAAATAGCATGAGCTTGGCATCCGGAATATCCTTTGCATAATCCTCAAGCATCTGCATACCTGTAAGTACAGCATCATAAGTAGCAGTTCCACCACCAGCCTGTAGTTTCTTTACCTCCCCGGAAAAATATGCTCTCTGGGTTGCATCAAACTGAGCAATCGGCAGATTTATTGTTACATCATTCTCGTAGCTAACAAGTCCAATATGATGATCCGAACTAATATATGTCGATGAACTGATAAGTGACTGCTTCAAGGAATTAAGAGGTTCTCCGTCCATGGATCCAGATACATCTGCTACAAAAACAGCAACAATCGGTCTTCCACCATTCTTGTTCTGTTTCCAAACTTTCTGCGCAGCTATATAATCTGCGCCGGTCATACCTATATCCTGAGATACATAATCGTTATGAAGATTAAAACCTTTAGTTGTCGCAAGTTTCTGCATATCAGGCAGAAGGCAAAAATCAACAAACTGCTTTGCAGCATCTTTCTTATCCGAATCCCCATCCCAATCAAAGAAATAAACAGGATGATCATGTCTTATACCAACAGGTGTATAAACATAATTCTTAAGCTCCGGTGTGTTGATATAGGCCTGTTCCTCCATAACCATGGCATTAATAATTCCCTTTGCTGCCTGATTTCTGAGAACCCCTGTAGTATATGCTACGGGTGGTGAAGTCTTTTGATATTCAAGCAACGCTTCCGTAGCTGTACTTGATAGCGGATCATTTGCATCAAATGCCGATAACATTGCAGTAAGAATATTTAATCCGGTCGCACTCGTATAAGGATTTGTATAGGCAAATTTCAGCTCATTGGCATTTGCTGCCTCAAGAACACCCTTTACGGTAACATCCCCATGAGTTTCAGTATATTTTTCATAAACATCTTTCTTCATGAGAATTCCTGCAGTATTACCTGCAAGTCTGTCAGTCAGCATTTCTGATTTATAACCTGAAGCATCCAGCATTTTTCCAAGAGCTTCGTTGCTGGGTATATAAATATCAGGCTTATAGGCATTATTTGATACATAGGTCACAGCTTCTCCTGATGAGATTTTTCTCACCGTTACGGACACATCTTTTCCTCCGGATGTAAATCCCGACTTGTTAAATTTATCAGCCACCTCATTTAGCCAATCATCAGGTGCCGATCCCGAAAATTCAGAAGGTGCTGCAACTTCAAGATTTATCGTTCCATGACCCTGTACTGTAACAGGAAAAGTATCAATATCGGCAAGTGTATCAGCTTCAGCCACATCCTCCGAATATATGTCCAATACAGGATTTTTGTTTTCTGTAACATCAACCTTTGTCATAAGGGATGTCAGCTCTTTTTTTGCCTCATCCTCAGTAAGCTTGCTGACAGTGCCTTCGGTATAGACACTGTTGCCACAGCCTGCAATCATTACAGTAGACATCGTAACTGCGACTATGCGTAAAAGTAATCTTTTCTTCATCTATAGATTCCTCCCTCTTGTATCTGGTCTGTAAGTATTTTTTTATAGCTCTCAACCTCTTCTATCGTACCGCCATCTTCTCCCTGGGAATTAAGGAACTGACTGACAGCCATCATAAAATTCCTTGTTGTATCAAGAAGCTTTTTGTTATCTTCCGTACATTTTTTGGTTGTAGCAAGCATGAGTGATTTGTCATTTTCGCTTCTACTGTCAAGAACTATCATAATATTGATAAGTTTTCTTACATTACGACATATATGCTGTTCTACTTTATCCAATACTTCCTCAGTATCTCTTAAAGCATCTGCACCATTGCTATCAAGAAGCTCCTTGAGCTTAGCCTGATATCCATCCATGTCATCCATATTTACATAAATTGCATTAAGTGCCTCTGAAATATGAGCATCACCATTCCAATCCGACGATTTTTCCTTAAGGTTTTCTCTTATTCTGACCGGATCAAGTTCTCCTTTCATCTTAAGGTCAGGCCCTTTATCATTTTGAACTTCCCTGATTATTTCTTCTTTTCTGCCTTTTGCGTAAGATGATGCAAGAATTATCAGGATTGCAGCAAATACAACTCCGCTGACCAAAAGTATAATACCGGTTATTGAATTAAGAACTCCATACATTCTTATCCCTGAATACACTATGATAGTATCCTTGAAAAGTAATACCACAGCCTTTAATAAGCAGGCTGTCACAAGTATCACTCCTGATATTTTCATCATTCCGCTGTATTTATTATTTCCCATCCCCTGTCCGCTCATTTCATTTTCCTCATTGAAATCTCCAACTCTCTACACCTTTCAAGAATTTCTCCTGCAAGCACTTCCTTTTCTGAGCTTTCTATAACTTTCGTTGATAATGATACATCATCCAAAAGCTTTTGGATAATTTGCTTTTCCTGTACAATCAATAGTTTTTGTTGTTCCAATGTAACAACCGTTAAATTAGCATCAGAATCTGTCTTAACTGCTTCCATATAGCCATCAACTTCCTCCTCAAGCTTATCAATTCTTGATAACAACTGTATAAGCCTTGGTATAAGAAGTCTCAGTTGTACATAATCCTCATCCTTTGTCCACTTGGAAATGCCGGTCAGAATATCCTGTACGGATTTCTGCAAAGTCTGAATTTCGTACGGTATATCGGCTATTTTTTTCCCTAATAAGGTATTCATAACTGTTTTATTTTTCCTTTAATACTCTATGTGATTTTAATTATACAGCAATTATTGTTTTTATTGTTTATCCAATAGAGTGTATTACTACTTTCTAAACCGCGCTTTAAAAAAAATAGAATTTAGCTTTATCCAAAATCAGCACCACACGCTCTGCGGATGGTGCCGATTGGTTATATTTATCTGTTCTTTAATAATTTGATAAAGTTACAAGAATTCCGTCATGAGAAACCGGTACCCTATTACAATTCGTGGGGATAGCGCCATTCATAACATCTGGTATTATTGCAAATGGCTCCACTGCCAACGGTGCTCCATTTTTTATTTTTCCCTTTGTTTCAATATCATCAGATAATTCAAGGCTGGTCTGAATAATATCAACAAAAGGTAATTCCCATAACTTTACTGAAAGATCTTTTAAAGGATTGATCTTCTTTTGATCATAAATTATCCGTCCGTCACTTATTGTAAGAAGGTCATCTTCAGGTATTATGATATGAATTGTAAATATTCCTTCATCGGGATGGTTCATGATAAACAGTCTAACTTCAGAAAAGCTACAAAAGTCATACATAACCTGAATATAGTCATTATCTGCATTTTCATCAAATCCAAGTTCATAATTGTCTTCCAGCTTTTTTTGATTTATTGCTATTATCTCTTCCATTGGCATATCCATAAACTGCCAATATCCACTCAGAATTTGCATTCCCGCTGATGAAAGCTTTTTATAAAAATCCTGTAGTATATCAGCGTAGATATGATCCCTGCTACATTCTGATACTATAGAAAAATATGCCGCCACTCTTCCACCTCTTATCCCTATTCCCTATTCTTTGTATATAGCCCTTCTTCAAGGAGTTTCCTATACTCATCAAAGCTTATTTTTTCTCCACCCATGCTCTTTAAATGCTCGGTTTCAAACTGACAGTCAATCATTACATATTCATTTTCTTCAAGCACCTTTGAAAATAGTATCAGAGCAATTTTTGATCCATTTTCCAAATCAGAAAACATGCTCTCTCCAAAAAAACATCTTCCAAGGCTTACTCCATATAATCCACCCGCCAAATCACCGTCTATATAAGATTCCACGCTAAGAGCTAAACCATTGTCACAAAGCCTTTTGTATGCGACTTCCATATCGTCAGTTATCCATGTTCCTTCTTCATGTTCACGCTTTACTCTGCACCGATGCATAGTTTCTGAAAAATCCCGATTTATCCTTATGGATATCTCGTGTTTCCGCATAAATTTCCTCATTGAGTGAGATACATGTATTTTGGGCGGACGAATAATAAACCGCTCTCTTGGTGCCCACCAAAGAATAGGATCCCCCTCCGAATACCATGGAAAAATCCCGTTACTGTAAGCAAGCATCAGCCTGTCCACAGACAGATCTCCACCTATTGCCAAAAGACCATCCGCTTCTGCAAGACTTGGATCGGGAAACATTATTTTTTTATTGCTAAGCCTGTAAATTGGCATAATAATCCCTTATACACTCCTTTTTGTCCGGAATCTCATTATCTTGCATTAAGTAAAAATACATAACTGTTGGCGTTTAAATTATTCCTGTGTAAAGTCCACTTTTGGTAATTTGGCAAAGCTCTCTTCCAGCTCTTTATCTGTTGGAATATAATCTGTCATTTCTCCATCATTATATTTCTGGTATGCCACCATATCAAAATATCCTGTTCCGGTAAGACCAAATAAAATAGTTTTTTCCTCGCCTGTCTCTTTACACTTAAGTGCTTCATCAATAGCTGCTCTGATTGCATGACTACTCTCGGGTGCGGGCAAAATACCCTCTACTCGAGCAAACTGCTCAGCTGCTTCAAAAACAGATGTCTGCTCAACTGATATCGCTTCCATGTAACCATCATGATACAACTGCGATAAAACAGGACTCATTCCGTGATAACGAAGGCCACCGGCATGATTTGCAGACGGTATAAAGTTACTACCAAGTGTGTACATTTTTGCGAGTGGACAAACCATTCCCGTATCGCAGAAATCATATGCAAATTTTCCTCTGGTAAAGCTTGGACAGCTTGCAGGTTCAACAGCCACAATCCTATAATCCTGCTCACCTCTAAGTTTTTCTCCCATAAACGGAGAAATAAGTCCACCAAGGTTAGAACCTCCTCCGGCGCAACCTATAACGATATCCGGCTTAATTCCATATTTATCAAGCGCAGCTTTTGCTTCAAGCCCTATAACTGACTGATGAAGCAGAACCTGATTTAAAACACTTCCAAGAACATATCTGTAGCCTTCCGTTTTTGTCGCAACTTCCACTGCCTCTGAAATAGCACATCCAAGGCTTCCGGTTGTTCCGGGATGCTCCGCATTTATCTTTCTTCCAATTTCCGTATCCATTGAAGGGGATGGAGTAACGCTTGCCCCATAAGTGCGCATAACTTCACGCCTGAAAGGCTTTTGTTCATATGATACTTTTACCATATAAACCTTACAATCAATATCAAGATAAGCCGATGCCATGGATAAAGCTGTTCCCCACTGTCCTGCACCGGTTTCTGTCGTTACACCCTTAAGTCCCTGTTTCTTAGCATAATATGCCTGAACTATAGCTGAATTTAGCTTATGGCTTCCACTAGTGTTATTTCCCTCAAATTTATAGTAAATCTTTGCAGGTGTTCCAAGCACCTTTTCAAGACAATATGCTCTTACAAGCGGTGATGGCCTGTACATCTTATAAAAATCCTGAATTTCCTGCGGTATATCAATATAAGCAGTAGTATCGTCAAGTTCCTGCTTTATTAGCTCATCACAAAAAACCGGTTGAAGATCTTCAAATCCCATAGGTTTTCCTGTAGCAGGATTAAGAAGCGGCGCAGGTTTATTTTTCATATCTGCTCTCACGTTATACCACTGCTTCGGAAGTTCATCTTCTTCCAGATAGATTTTGTAAGGTATTTTTTCTTTGCTACTCATGTCTGCATCCTTTCTATTTCATATTATCTGTCGTTTTATTTATTACATTATAGTCAATATTAAAGGACAAATCTCCCTATTTTCTAAATAATAACGTCACTTATCTTATTTTTTTATTTAATATGTGATTTCATTATTGTTTTACGACCTTTCAAACCTTGTAAAATAGGAAAAACAGAACTAAACTTTATACAAATAGAACCATAAATCCTATCCCCCGATATCGTCTAAGTACGCAATATATCACCGGTAAACAAAGCCGACATTAAAACGGGGATTATGTCATATAAAACCTTTTTGGGATGAGGCTAATTATTATGAAAATCACAGGTGCGAAAATATATACAGATAATCATGTTTTTGAGGAAGGTACTATCTATACTGATGAAGACCGTATTTCTCCATTTTCGAATGACGATATGGTATTAGATGCTGATGGATTACTGGCCATACCCGGACTTGTAGACATTCATTTTCATGGCGCTGTCGCCAATGATTTTTGTGACAGCGATATTGAAGGAATTTCTACCATAGCAAAATATGAGGCGCAACATGGTATTCTTGCTATTTGTCCCGCCACTATGACTTATGGTGAAAATAAGCTGTCAGAAATAATGAAAACAGCAAAAAAATACTATCAAACCAGAAACTCTGATCCCTCAGCAGCTACTTTCGTAGGTGTCAACATGGAAGGTCCTTTTATCAGTCCCTATAAAGTTGGCGCTCAAAATCCTGATTTTTTACAACTACCAAATGGATATTTTTATGAAAAATTGCAAAAGGACAGCGGTAATCTCATTAAACTTCTGGATATGGCTCCTGAGCTTACCGGGAGCATGGATTTTATAAAAGAATACTCCAAAGAAGTAAATATTTCCCTGGCCCATTCAAATACAGATTATGATACGGCAATACTGGCTTTTCATAACGGTGCAAGGCATATGACGCATCTATTTAATGCCATGCCCGGAATTAATCACAGAAATCCGGGTCCTATAGTAGCTGCAAAAGAATGTAATGCTGAAATTGAAATCATAGCAGATGGTATTCATATTCATCCTGCAATTGTTCGATTGGTTTTTGATATGTTTGATGAAGACAAAGTATGTCTTATTTCAGACAGTATGGAAGCTACGGGTCTTCCTGACGGGGAATACCATCTCGGAGGTCAGAGTGTAACCGTTTGTGGTAACAAAGCCACCTTAACAAATAATGAAAGCACCATTGCCGGTTCTGTGACAAATCTTTTCGATTGCATGAAAAATGCAGTTCAAAACATGGATATTCCAATTGAAGCCGCGGTAAGGGCAGCATCTGAAACCCCTGCCAAAGCTATAGGAATCGATAAAGATTTTGGCAGTCTCTCTATCGGAAAATACGCAAATGTCCTTTTAATTGACACCGACATGAATATTAAATGCATCATCAATAAAGGAATAATATTGTAATATTGTAATTTAATTATTTTATATTCTTAATAACGTATTTTATAGCTAAATAATATTGAAATTTCAGAATTTTTTAGAATAAATCCAGCGTACTATCTAAATATATTTCTTCTCTCACATTAAGTATATACTCGGTTTTTGTCATATAATACAGCAGAAATTCAAGGATTATGGCACTTCCTAAACTACGGCCTTCTATCTTGAAGTTTGAAAATCCTTGCGGCACATATAACTTTTGAATATCATCTAATGAAATAAAACCCGGATTTTTCATTGCATCTGAAAACCGATACCCTTTTCCGGAATCAGGTGAAACACAGATATGGTCTTCACAAATATCACCAAGACTTTTTCTGCTTACGTTTTCATAACATCTTTTTCTATCATAACAATCAAACCAACAACATTCATTACACAAAAATTCCACTTTCTGCTTTTGTGCATCATTCAAGGCATTGAGTTTTTCATATTTTTTATTTAGACGAAAATCCGGAACAACATATCGAAACTCATCCCTGTTTAATTCATCACAAAAATACCTAAACTCCGTTATTACCTTCGTTGTTGATGATACAAAATAAAATCCCGGATATGCATCCTTCAGATACTCAAGAAGCAGGTCCGAGTGTATTATGATTCCGTTTTCTACATCATTATGTTTTTGAAATAACTCACACAAGCTGTTGCATCTTCTATCTGAAAGATGCTCCTTTCGAAGCAGAGAATTACTAAATGTGAGCCTTGCTGATATGCCATATTCTCTCATTAAAGATATTATATTCTCCGGATCCTCATCTCCATATCCAACACGTCCGCCTCCCCAAATGCAATCACCCGGTGCCCCATAAATTGAACCTATCTCACACCAATCATAAAAATATTCTCTGTGTCTTCGAAAAAGGGAAAGAAAAATTTTGTAAAAATCATAAAACTCAAATAAACCCGGTAAATGATAATAAACCATCATGTGATGCCCTCCGGCTAAATAGAAATTTCATCAGAACATTATATCAGATTAATTGGCGAGACCAGACAACACCGGGAAGGAATCCACTGCCCAACGCCGTCTGGCCTCTATGTTTTTTCCAATGAAGGTAGAGATTGTTTCATCTCTTTTATGTTTATATTTTATAAGTTTCATTCTCAACTGCATAGTAGCTAAAACATAAAAAACAATCGTTTCTGAAAGATATATCCAATATCACTTTCAAATTGCATGACTATTCACTATATATAGTTAATATTATATTTTTTATTCGAAAGACAATAATTCAACCCGTGAATCTGGTCATATACAAAATATCATTTTTGGATATTTATATATATCCAAAAATACAATATATTTGCACGTAAATAGCAAAAAACATGGTTAATAGATGCGTTTGGGGATTGGAGAAATAATTGATTATGAGAGTTGCAGCAATAAATGATTTATCGGGATTTGGAAAATGTTCACTTTTGGCAGATATTTCTATAATGTCGGCATTGGGAATAGAAGTTTGTCCTGTTCCAACAGCTATATATTCCGGACAGACAGGTTTTTCTTCGTATTACATGCATGATACCGGTGACCTGGTTAAGCGTTTTAAAGAAGAATGGGAAAAAATGGATGCCTGCTTTGATGGCATTTTAACAGGCTATTTGCCGCATAAACAATCAGCAGACTATGTTATTGATTTTGTAAAATCATTCAAAAGAAAAGATACTCTTTTACTGGTCGATCCTGTTATGGGCGATGGCGGCAAATACTATTCAAATTTTTCAAACGGAATGCTTTCCAGAATTAAAAAGCTAACATACGATGCAGACATAATAACTCCTAATCTCACAGAATTGTGCATTCTTGCAGGCATAAATCCAAATCAGCTTATTAACGATGCAGATAAAAAAGACAAGCTCCGAAATATCCTAGATATTGTTGAAAAAATAAGGATATCCTCTCATCAATCTATTATTGTTACGGGCATTCAAACTAACAAAAACGAGCTAAGTAATCTTGTCATTTCACAAAGCAATACAGAAATCATTCCTTGTAAATATAACGGCTTAAGTTATTCCGGAACAGGCGACACTTTTGCTGCTTTGCTTTTAGGATATTTGTTTAACGGAAATACAATATACGAAGCCGTATCTAATGCTACTGAATTTATCAGTAATGCCACTAGTGTTACCAAATCTGTAGACCGAAATTACGGCATAGATTTTGAAAAAATATTAGTCAAAAACCAAGGAGGAACAAAAGTTTGAAACAGAGAGGTAGCGGATAGGAATAAAGTTTAGGGCATGACAAATAAACCACCTGGAGGTGGTCGAAAAATTAAATATTTAGGCTAAAGATCTACGATGTCACTTCTGCAAGATCATCTTTGATGATAAAACCTCTGGACTTCAATAGATTGAGAGCCTGAGTTGTTGTAAGAGTTTTCTTCTCTTCAGCAGGCTTCTGAATAAGATAACCATCATGGGTATAGGACTTAAGATCTGTGAGTATGTGCCAGATAGCGGTCAGGAGCATACGGCAGATGGCAATGATGGCTTTCTTGTGACCACGATGTGATTTAATACGGCGATAACGTTCTGTGATTTCAGGATGCTTCTTGGATTTGATCAAAGCATTTGCAACTTGCACCAATACTGGTTTAAGATAACTACCAGCACGGGAAATCCTAGTGGATTTGATTTTGAAATTGCTTTGGTCATTGCGTGGACAGCAGCCAGCCCAGGAAACAAGGTGCTTGTCTGTGGGGAAGACGGACATATCGCCACCTATTTCTGAAAGTATCTGTATTGCCGTGAATGGATTTTTATCCAAACCCGGAACTGTACGAATCAGGGCAAGAGCATCGTTGTATGGATCAGAAACACGAAAGATTTCCCGCTCTATTTCATTCTTGTGTTTCTCTAACTCATCTATGTGATCCAGACATTGGCGAAGCTTGATTGCTTGTTCTTCACAGATTGCACCATCAACGGCAGCCTGGATTTCTTCAATTGGATGCTTACATCGTCTGTCAACAAATGGAGAAACATCGAAACATTCTCCGGGATGCTTAAGAATATATTCAGTTATGGATCTGGAAGATTTTCCAAATACATCAGTGAACACTTCATCAAGTTTAAGATTTGATACTGTGAGACAATTAAGAGCGCGATTCTTCTCACCTGTGATCATACAGGAAATCTTGAATCGGTATCTCACCAGATCTCTAAGATGACGGATGTCAGCTGGTGGAATGAAGGAAGGCTTGATCATGTCGCACATGAATAAGTCACATATCCATTTTGCGTCCTTACGGTCGGTCTTATTACCTTTTTGTGGTTTTGTATATTTGGGATGAGCAAGTACGACATTGCAAGTCTTTTCAAGGATATTAAAAACAGGTATCCAGTACTTGCCGGTAGATTCCATGCAGACATCAATGCAATGATGCTTGGTAAGCCACTCAGCAAGTTCACGCAATCCTCTTGAGAAGGATGAGAACCTTTTCTCAAAATACTCAGTGCGGCCATTTGCATCGGTAATGCCAATGCATGCAAAGATCCAGGTTTTGTGGACATCAAGTCCACAGCAGTTCTTTCGAAAGATTTTAAATGCCAATAGATAACCTCCTGTCAAATTTTATCGTTGTAATGCTGACAGTGACTGGTCATCCGGCGAAATCGAGACAACTTCGGAAGAGATAAGTTTACGGGCTACGTTATGCGCCATTCGTTGATGCCTTTACAGATGACCGACAACATATAAGTATGCGAGGTAGCCGCTATACCGCCCCGCCACTCACCTCCACGTGTTCTGTAGTGTGTCAGCCTTACAAACAAAGAATAAAACAGGAAACTTTAAAATAGAAGATGGTGAAAGACGCAGGGTTTCATAACCCCGTTGGTGTCTTTCACAGAAAGACGGTTAATAAGTATGAAAAAGAAAAACACAAACTCTAAAACGCGACTACTGTCGCTCACTGCTGTACTTATCGCATTGACAACTATTTTTACAGCATATATTTTCCATATCCCCGTGGGGATTAATGGAGGCTATGTACATTTCGGAGATGCCATCATTTATCTGGCAGCGGCCATGCTTCCTACTCCCTATGCTATGGCTGTAGGTGCTTTAGGCGGTGGTCTTGCTGATCTACTTACAGCACCTATGTGGATGTTGCCCACTATTATAATAAAAATGCTCATAGTATTGCCCTTTTCCAGCCATAGTAACAAGCTTTTGTCAAAGCGCAACATGGTTGCTCCCCTCTTATCATTCTTTATTTCAGCAACAGGTTATTATATTGCCGAAATGATTTTATTTGGAACTAAAACTGCTTTGATATCAGCTTTTTCAGGCAGCTTTGTTCAGTCCGGTGGAAGCGCACTATTTTTCTATCTTGCAGCAACAGCTCTAGACAGTACCGGCATAAAAAGAACAATATTCGAATTCAACAATTAAGGAGACAATACAACGAATGGCAGACATACTATATACATACAAAAATTCAGTGTACGCTAACATTACAAATAAATGCAACTGCAGCTGTACATTCTGCATACGCTCGCTTAAAGATGGAATAGGCAGTGCAGATACCCTATGGCATCAAAAAAATCCCACTGAAAAAGATGTCATAGATGCCATAAAAAATTATGACTTTACCGGTTTTGATGAATTGGTATTTTGCGGATATGGGGAGCCTACCTGTGCACTGGACATACTTCTTTCAGCAGCAAAAATCGCCAAAGAAGAAAAAGGACTAAAAACCCGATTAAACACAAATGGTCTCGGAAATGAAGAAAATGGCAGAAATATCGTTCCGGAACTATCGAAAGTAATAGACAGCATTTCTATAAGCTTAAATGCCCCTGACAGCGAAAAATATGAAGAGGTATCAAGACCAAAATATAGTAATGCATTTGATAAAATGGTAGATTTTGCATCAAAATGCCACAAGGAAATAAAAGATGTGAAATGGTCCATTGTCGATGTTCTTCCGGCAGAAGATATCGAAAAATGCAAACAGTTATCCAAAAAAACCGGAATAGCCCTAAGAATACGGCATTTTTCCTAACATAACATGAATAATATTTCTCAAAAATATAAAAGGGAATGACTATTTTAGAGTCATTCCCATAACAAAAGCAAACGGATATGCAAAAAGTCTCTCATTTCCATCATCAAACACCACAGAAAACTTCGATGGCACATTATCTTCGTCATACATAACATCTGTTATTATTCCGTCTCCATATTTAGGTTGCCTTATTTGTTGACCAATAATCAAATCAGTAGGATATTGCTGAGAATCATTTTGTTTCTTTGCACCTGATTTCAACTGCTTTTTTATAGAAGCTTTCGCTTTCTTAACAGTTTCTTTTATATCTTTTTTTTCGCTCTCAGAAACCTTAGTAATTTCCTTAACAAAGGTAGCTTCTTCATCGTTATATGTAAATATATTAAGTTTACTTCTGGCTCTTGTCATCCCTACGTAAAATATTCTGCGTTCTTCTTCATAATCACGCTTCTCCTGAAGTGATACTCTACCCGGATTCTCTAAAACTTTATCCGGAAATACACCATCGCAGACATCCATCAAATAAACCTCGTCATATTCAAGTCCTTTACTTGAATGAATTGTTGATAGGATGAATTTTGCCTTGTAATCCGGTACCTTGTCCCTCAGTATCTCCTGTAGTTCAAATAATCTTCGCAAAAACCCGTCAATCGTTTCTTCATAACCTGCCAGCATCTTCAGAATAAATACTTTGTTAGTATCAAGGTGATTATCCTCCATGTATTCACCATAACCCATGTATTGCTCAATCCTCGTAAGAGCTTTATATGGTGCTTCATGCCTCATATTCATCAAATGAGTTCTCAACGATCTGCACTTGCCCTTAACTCTTGCATTTATCATATCAGTATCTTCTACCATATCAAGAATCTGTGCATTTTCAGCATGTGCCATTCTGCATAGTCTTTCAGCTTGCGGTTTTTTCAGATATGTTTGAAACTTAAAATATACCTTCATAAAAAGCTCACTATTATACGGATCCATAGAAAAACTCAGAATATTTACGATATCCATTACAACACGATGAGTAAAAAAGGCCATATCCACACTTTTTATTCTGTAGTGAACACCTTCTCGCTCAAAAATATCTACAAGTGGTAGAATACTTTCATTGTCTCGGTAAAGTACAGCTGTCTGAACCTCAATGTCTTTAGCCGCCTTATAAAGATAATTATACTGATTTCGTCTACTGTTAAGCCTGATATAATTAATTTCTGAAGCCTTTTCTTTTGTAGGTTGCATATGCTTATCATGGCGCATTGTATTGTGCTGTATAAATCGATCAGCAGCTGTAACAATATTAGCATTAGAACGGTAGTTTCTGTCCATCACAAGGACCTTTGCTCCCGGATGTTCTTTTTCAAAATTAAGCAACGCTTCCGGATAAGCAGCCCTGAATCCATAGATACTCTGGTCTTCATCACCTACCATGAAAAGATTACCGCTTGAACCTGCCAAAAGTGATATTATCATATGCTGTATCTTCGACGTATCCTGCGCCTCATCCACGCATATATATCTGTACTTATTTCTGTAAAAAGCTAATAGCTCAGATGATGACTTAAGCATCCTGTATGCATAGATCATCTGATCATCATAATCCATGCATTTCCGTTTTTTCAGTTCATTATTATATGCTTCATAAATTGCGTAAATATCTGTCTCTGCCTTTTCCTCAAGCTGTAAAATTTCCTCCTTTGAAAGCATCATATTTTTGCAATAAGTAATCAATGTCCGAACATTTTTTATATCACTTTCTGTAGGATATGCCTCGTATATTCTCACATAGTTTTCTGTAAGAATTTTGCCAATAATCTTTTCGTCTGTTATAAGATCAAAAGCATTTTTTCCAATAATTCTACCGTAATGTGCTATGATTTTGGCACATATCCCATTAATTGTCCTAAACTCCAAACGTCCAGAATAATCATCTCCAAACAAATTCTCAAATCTATGTGCCATATCCCTTGTAGCTGCCACTGTATAAGTAAGTGTCAACACGTTTTCAGGAGCTATTGACTTGCAGTAAAGCATGTAACCAAGCCGGTTTACAAGCACCGTTGTCTTGCCACTGCCCGGTACTGCAAGTAATAGCACAGGTCCATCCACAGTTTTAACCGCAACAAGTTGCTGATCGCTAAGATGATTTATATATCTGCTTAAAAAATCATTTTCTGTCATTAATAATGTCTACCCTTTGTAAATACTAACGTTAAAAACTACTGTTAATTAGTCCAGAATTCTTAATATCTGTTCTACAAACTGATGAAACAGCTACATTAGGATAGCACATCATTAAAAAAACTTCAGCATACAAACATATTTCCGTTAATTATTAATTATTTAATCGTTTTTATTATCTGCTTTAGTCTTTATCTCATCAAGAGTAAATTGATAGTTTGTATGTATACTGCTATCAACAGTATATACGACACTGTCATCATCAACGCTGAGATAATACTTATTTGCGGCTGAATTGTAGCTTCCAACCTTGATTTTGTGTGAACTTCCGTCCGAAAGCGAAGCGGTTATAATAATAGAAGGATTATCAAGTCCATAATCAGCTAAGTTGTCAGCCTTTTCGATTATCTGATCTGAAGTAATACCTTTAATGCAATTTATTTTTTTTGCCAGTTTATCTTCATCTATATCTTCATCGGAATCTTTAAATTTCCATTCTTCACCATCTTTCACCACTTCAAACTCACCATTGGAATTTACTACTTTAAGTGATGTAACATCTGTATTCTCTGAAATGGAAAGTGCCGTATATCTAGGTTCGCTTTCTTTAGCCTCCGCTCTTTTGTTATATGCTTTCAATCCAAAATAACCTGAAGCAAAAACTATCAGACATATCAATAAAATAAATAATTGTATTTTTTGACTCTTCATTTATCTCTTTCTCCTTGAGATCCATACTCCAAGACCGCTTGCAAAAATAAGAACAACCGTCAAAAGCATAATCAGCATAAAGAATATCGCAGTCTGCCCTGCCATAGTTATCGGTGAATCAGCCGCTTTAGAAGGAATTGTAACCAGTTCAACATCAAAACTTACAAGTGATTTCAAGGTATTTCCAAATAATATAAGGTTGTTTCCATGAACCATCTGATCAGCCTGATCTGTAAACATATCAGCAGAAGAATAAATAACTGCTGTAGAAGATCCTGAATCAAGTGTTTTTACAGCCTTTAATCCTATGTCCCATTTCCCCGCATTACTCATTTGAAGATTATCTTCAGCATTTGCTGATAAATACTGAATATAAGCAGAATCAGATGTAGTCAAAAGCTCGGTTACTGTCACCCCATCTTTCTCCGTATATGAAAGTGGCTGTGAAAGAGGAGTGAATACCGCACCTGTTGTTTCGGAATTCACACCATTTGTGATATCATCATTTCCTACAACCGGCAGAAGATAATAAGGTGTCTGTGATGCAATATATCTGTTACTGTCATTTTCCATAAGCACTCCGGGTTCCACTTTCACCCCATAGTAATCCAGAATTTTCCCGAAATTATCAAGCGATCCGTTTGTCTGGTAATAAGTTGTAATCAGTACATTGCCGCCATTATCCAGATATTTTATTACCGCATCTGCCTCCTGCTCGTTATAATCAACAGCAGGTGAATTCAGTATCAGGAGATCGCAATCTGAAGGAATTTCCGTTGTTGTCAGTAAAGATATCTCTGTGATATCCATGTTATCTTTTGAAATAACATCATTAAAAGAATCTGAAAAATTTCCTTCCTTATGTCCGGTTACAACATAAGCTTTCATTAATTTATCCTCAGGCAAGCACACATACTGAAGAGCGTATGTAATTTCACCTTCTGTGTCATAGCCTGTTACAGTCTGTTGATACGTCTGATAATTTACACTTGTTTCATACATATCATTATAGTTAACCACCCTGCTTCTGCCTGTATTTTCATTTACAACTATAACGCTGGAATAATTAATATCACTATCGGTATATTTTTTTGCAAGTTGCGGATTGATTACAGGATCTATGTACTCAAGTTTGATATGATCATTAAGAGCAGTATAATGCTTTAGAACTTTTTCAATCCCCTGATCCTTTGTGCTGTTATTATTATCATCTTCTTTTGCGAAAAAATACAAAGTCACATCATCATTTATGCCTGTAACCACGTTTTTTGTAGCGTCCGATAATGAATATATATTCTGGGCTGTAACATCTATCTCTCTAAAAGTATCCGGAATCTGCAAAGCTGCCATATTTGCAGCAATCACAACACTTATCATTACAATTATTGATACGGTACTATAGGCACTGATACTAAAGTTTTTCTTTGAGACAGAGTATCTGCGCTTTTGAATTATCTGCACAGTTAAGAAGAGAAACAGAATTGTCACAGTAATAAAATAAACAACAGATGTAATATCGCAATTACCTGTCATCATATTTGCCATTCTTGTAGAAAAATCAATGGTTGATGCAAGAATGGTTTTTAAAACTTGTGAATTTGACTTATCATAAAAATTTACACTAAGATTACAAATTACAATTGTTATTATTGAAATAACCGCGCAGATAAGTGGGTTATCGGACAAATTTGATATAAATAAACAAATAGCTATCAGCATTATTCCATAAAGAAAAAATCCAAGTAAACTTGTATAATTCCATATAAACGGAATGGTACCAAATTTCGTAAGTACAACAGGAACTATGCAGAATAATGCTGTCGGAATTGCAAAAACTGTTGATATAGCAAGAAATTTCCCAATAACGATACTGTACACCGAAACAGGTGCAGTAAGAATCATCTGATCCGTTTTGCTACGTCTCTCTTCAGAAAATGCCCTCATACACAAAATCGGTATGGTAAACATCAACCCCCAATATCCCAAATTATATAAAGCACCATTTATATTGTTTGACAGTCCAAGCAAATTGAACATTATAAAAAACAGTGAAAAAAGTGCAACAACTACACCAATAAAAAGCGGCCCGATAAACGAGTGCATATATGATTTGAAATCTCTTTTAAAAATTGCGAGCATTATTCGTTAACCTCCCCTTCTTCTAAAGATGCTCTATTTATATTTACTTCGTTTCCTTTCTCGTCTCTTATCAAATGCCTATCTTTTTCCTCATTTGCTTCTGATATTAGACTCTTTTCTTTTCGGTCTGTTCTCATTTCATCTGGTACAGTGCTCTTTTCTGTATCTGAAAGCATGGTGTTTTTTTCGGCAAAATGTTTCTTTTGCTTTTTCTCTTTTTGATCATATGCAGGTGTCTGACTTGTAACTTCAAGGAAAACATCTTCCAATGTTTTTTTCTCTACTTCCATTGAAAGAACCGGAAGACCTGCCAGTGCGAGAGCTTTGGCTACATCTGTACGAATATCTCCTGCTTCGCCATTAGTTACAGATACCTCATAGCTTCCTTGTGTATCCGGTTCCTCTGAGATTGAAATATCAGAAATACTATCAATAGCCTCCAAAGTACTTTTGATAAGTTCAGGATTGCCAAGAATAGCCATATTGATACGTTCTTTTCCCTGAAACTTGGCTTCAAGTTCCTCAGGAGTTCCTTGCTCCACAAGCTTACCGTGAGATATTATCATTACATCGTCACAGACTTCATTTATCTCTGATAGAATATGTGAACTCAAAATAACGATATGATCTTCTTTCAATGATCGTATAAGACTTCTTATCTCAATTATCTGCTGTGGATCCAGCCCTACAGTGGGCTCATCAAGAATTATGACCTCAGGGAAACCAACAAGTGCCTGCGCAAGACCTACACGCTGTTTGTATCCCTTGGAAAGATTACGTATCACTCTGTCTTCATATTCACCAAGCATTGTCATTTTTAAAATCTTTGAAATCTGATCTCTGCGTTCTTTTTTAGGTACTTTTTTTAATTCCATCGCAAAGTCAAGATATTCACGTATAGTCATATCCGTATATAATGGTGGCATCTCCGGAAGATACCCTATATGTTTTTTAGCGGATTCTGCATCCTTCAAAATATCATGTCCATTAATTGTAACTGAACCTTCATTTGGAGCTATATATCCTGTCATAATATTCATTGTCGTGGATTTACCGGCTCCGTTTGGACCTAAAAAGCCGTAGATTTTCCCTTTTTCAAGAGAAAAAGACAGGTGATCCACTGCTTTATGATCACCATACGTTTTAACAATATTTTTTACTTGTATCACAACATTTTCCTCCCAGTAAAAATTCGCACAAAAATATGTCCACTCATCAAGTAGACATGCATAACTCACACCAAGCTTGCTAATACATTGCCCAATGATCTACTTAGATTAAAATATCTTTGCACGAATTTTAGTGTACTACTGTGATAAATTTTTATTGTGATACAATTTAGAATTATGTGTGAAAAAAATGTGTCCACTCTATTAGCGCCTGCTACATCATTCTCAAAAACAAATTGGCATTAAAAAAGAGATAGTCAATTGACTATCTCTTCTGCATTTTGTACCTTCAAAACCGAACACTGAATACTTCATCTTCAATCCGTTATTGTTCTATATCCTTTTTTGGACAAGCCCTCGACCTATTAGTACACATCAGCTGAACACGTTACCGTGCTTACACCTTGTGCCTATCTACCTCATAGTCTCTAAGGGGTCTTACTGCAATAAGCAGGGATATCTCATCTTGAGGGGGGCTTCACGCTTAGATGCCTTCAGCGTTTATCCCTTCCGGACTTGGCTACCCAGCCTTATGCATCTGGCGATGCAGCTGATACACCAGCGGTCCGTCCATCCCGGTCCTCTCGTACTAAGGACAGCTCCTCTCAGATATCCTACGCCCGCGCCGGATAGGGACCGAACTGTCTCACGACGTTCTGAACCCAGCTCGCGTACCGCTTTAATGGGCGAACAGCCCAACCCTTGGGACCTGCTACAGCCCCAGGATGCGATGAGCCGACATCGAGGTGCCAAACCACTCCGTCGATGTGAACTCTTGGGAGTGATAAGCCTGTTATCCCCAGGGTAGCTTTTATCCGTTGAGCGATGGCAATCCCACTTTCATGCCACCGGATCACTAAGTCCTACTTTCGTATCTGTTCCACCCGTCGGTGTCACAGTCAGGCTCCCTTCTGCCTTTGCACTCTGCGAATGGTTTCCGTCCATTCTGAAGGAACCTTTGAGCGCCTCCGATACCCTTTCGGAGGCGACCGCCCCAGTCAAACTCCCCGGCAGACATTGTCCCCGGACCGGTTTCACGGTCCTTGGTTAGAAACCCAGTACTATAAGGGTGGTATCCCAACAGCGACTCCATGACAACTGACGTCATCACTTCACAGTCTCCCACCTATCCTGTACATACAGTACCGAATCCCAGTATCAACCTGGAGTAAAGCTCCATGGGGTCTTTCCGTCCTGGCGCGGGTAACCAGCATCTTCACTGGTACTTCAATTTCACCGGGTGCATTGCCGAGACAGTGCTCAAATCATTACGCCTTTCGTGCGGGTCGGAACTTACCCGACAAGGAATTTCGCTACCTTAGGACCGTTATAGTTACGGCCGCCGTTTACTGGGGCTTAAATTCAAAGCTTCGGTTGCCCTGACCTCTCCTCTTAACCTTCCAGCACCGGGCAGGCGTCAGCCCATATACCTCACCTTTCGGTTTCGCATAGACCTGTGTTTTTGCTAAACAGTTGCTTGAGCCTCTTCTCTGCGGCCTGCTCTCGCAGGCTCCCCTTATCCCGAAGTTACGGGGACATTTTGCCGAGTTCCTTAACAATGCTTCTCCCGCCGGCCTTAGGATCCTCTCCTCATCCACCTGTGTCGGTTTACGGTACGGGCTGATGATACGCAATAGTGGCTTTTCTTGGCAGTAC
This sequence comes from Butyrivibrio sp. AE3004, assembly GCF_000703165.1. NCBI lineage: Bacteria > Bacillati > Bacillota > Clostridia > Lachnospirales > Lachnospiraceae > Butyrivibrio > Butyrivibrio sp. AE3004. The sequence continues at coordinate 305,840 of NZ_JNLQ01000003.1, read as the reverse complement.
GTCCATGTGCTTCACTACTCTTACTTCGTTCCCCCTTGCGGGACCGGTCTTTCCTTTCCCGGCTCACACTTTCGTCCTGCGTCCCCACAGTTCTGATATCATCAGGTGCAGGAATATCAACCTGCTGTCCATCGACTACGCCGTCTGGCCTCGCCTTAGGTCCCGACTTCCCCAGGGCAGATCAGCTTTACCCTGGAATCCTTGGATATTCGGCCTGGAGGATTCTCACCTCCATCTCGCTACTCATTCCGGCATTCTCTCTTCACAGCGCTCCATCGCTCCTTACGGTACGACTTCGACGCTGCTGTGAATGCTCCCCTACCGATTACAAGTACCCGTAGATACTTGCAATCCCCAGACTTCGGTGTCGTGTTTCAGCCCCGGTAATTTTCGGCGCAGGACCTCTCGGCTAGTGAGCTATTACGCACTCTTTGAATGTGTGGCTGCTTCTGAGCCAACATCCTAGCTGTCTGTGAAATCCCACATCCTTTTCCACTTAACACGCACTTTGGGACCTTAGCCGTGGATCTGGGCTCTTTCCCTTTTGACTGTCCAACTTATCTCGTACAGTCTGACTCCTGCGCTCAGCCATACTGGCATTCGGAGTTTGATAATCTTTGGTAAGCGGTGAAGCCCCCGCGGATATTCAGTGCTCTACCTCCAAATGGCATGCTACAGGGCTAGCCCTAAAGCTATTTCGGGGAGAACCAGCTATCTCCGGGTTCGATTGGAATTTCTCCCCTATCCACACGTCATCTCCACCCTTTTCAACGGATGTGAGTTCGGACCTCCACAGCCTTTTACGGCCGCTTCATCCTGCACATGGATAGATCACCCGGTTTCGGGTCTATGTTATGTGACTCTCGCACTCTTCACACTCGGTTTCCCTCCGGCTCCGGACCTATGGCCCTTAACCTCGCCGCATAACATAACTCGCCGGACCGTTCTACAAAAAGTACGCGATCACTCTCATAAGGAGCTTTCGCAGTTTGCAGGCACAGGGTTTCAGGTTCTCTTTCACTCCCCTCCCGGGGTCCTTTTCACCTTTCCCTCACGGTACTATGCGCTATCGGTCACTAAGGAGTATTTAGCCTTACGGGGTGGTCCCCGCTCTTTCAGACAAGGTTCCACGTGTCTCGTCCTACTCTGGATACTGACTCGCTTCGGACAATTTCGCTTACGGGGCTCTCACCCTCTCTGGCAGGTCTTTCCAGGACCTTTCTGCTATCGTCCTCCATCGATCATTCAGTCCGAACCCCGGGTGCAAGCACCCGGTTTGGGCTCTTCCGCGTTCGCTCGCCGCTACTTACGGAATCACGGTTGTTTTCTCTTCCTCCGGCTACTTAGATGTTTCAGTTCACCGGGTTCCCTCCACATGCCTATGTATTCAGCATGCAGTGACAGGAGTTCTTCCTGCCGGGTTGCCCCATTCAGATATCTGCGGCTCTCAGTGTATTTGCCACTCCCCGCAGCTTTTCGCAGCTTATCACGTCTTTCTTCGGCTCTTAGTGCCAAGGCATCCGCCCTGCGCCCTACATAGCTTGACCAGCTATATAGAACTTTTGGTCCATTTAATAACCACGTTCCCGCATATATCTGATATAGCGTTATCGATATATGCTCGTTTATGTATTGCTACATTGTTTTTTCTGGATCTCGGATCCTGATCATATGATCGCAGATCCGTTCGATGTCTTTTAATCGGATTCTCTGATTAAAATGTTTTCTTCAGTATTCGGTTTTCAAGGTACAGACTTCTGACTGTTTTACCAGTCATCAGGAAACGGATCTTCCTCTGTTCCCTCATCACTGTTAAAACTTCTTCTTTTTATATCCGGCAGCCACCTATCCTCCCATGCCGTCTCCAGCATAGTACTTTCGGCCGATAAGGTCTTAACCGTCGTGTTCGGGATGGGTACGGGTGTTTCCCCTTTTCGCATCGCCACCGGAATTTTTCTGTTGCCACCGGCAACAAAACAGTAATGCAACTCCCTACTTCTTCCTCTTCCTTAGAAAGGAGGTGATCCAGCCGCAGGTTCTCCTACGGCTACCTTGTTACGACTTCACCCCAGTCATCCGACCTGCCTTCGACGGCTCCTTCCTTGCGGTTAGGTCACCGGCTTCGGGCATTTCCGACTCCCATGGTGTGACGGGCGGTGTGTACAAGACCCGGGAACGTATTCACCGCAGCATGCTGATCTGCGATTACTAGCGATTCCAGCTTCGTGCAGGCGGGTTGCAGCCTACAGTCCGAACTGGGTCGTTATTTTTGGGATTTGCTCCCCCTCGCGGGTTCGCTTCTCTTTGTTACGACATTGTAGCACGTGTGTCGCCCAGATCATAAGGGGCATGATGATTTGACGTCATCCCCACCTTCCTCCAGGTTATCCCTGGCAGTCTCCATAGAGTTCCCATCTTACTGCTGGCTACTATGGACAAGGGTTGCGCTCGTTGCGGGACTTAACCCAACATCTCACGACACGAGCTGACGACAACCATGCACCACCTGTCTCTACTGTCCCGAAGGCCTACAGACATTACTCTGTATTCAGCAGGATCTCAAGATCTGGTAAGGTTCTTCGCGTTGCTTCGAATTAAACCACATGCTCCACCGCTTGTGCGGGTCCCCGTCAATTCCTTTGAGTTTCATTCTTGCGAACGTACTCCCCAGGTGGAATACTTAATGCGTTTGCGCCGGCACTGAAGGACTTCGTCCCCCAACACCTAGTATTCATCGTTTACCGCGTGGACTACCAGGGTATCTAATCCTGTTTGCTCCCCACGCCTTCGAGCCTCAACGTCAGTTGCTGTCCAGTAAGCCGCCTTCGCCACCGATGTTCCTCCTAATATCTACGCATTTCACCGCTACACTAGGAATTCCGCTTACCTCTCCAGTACTCTAGTCATACAGTTTCCAAAGCAAGCCCACGGTTGAGCCGTGGGGTTTCACTTCAGACTTGCATCACCGTCTGCGCTCCCTTTACACCCAGTAAATCCGGATAACGCTTGCCCCCTACGTATTACCGCGGCTGCTGGCACGTAGTTAGCCGGGGCTTCTTAGTCAGGTACCGTCATCTCCCCGAAGGGTCTTTCTTCCCTGCTGATAGAGCTTTACATACCGAGATACTTCTTCACTCACGCGGCGTCGCTGCATCAGGCTTTCGCCCATTGTGCAATATCCCCCACTGCTGCCTCCCGTAGGAGTTTGGGCCGTGTCTCAGTCCCAATGTGGCCGTCCGACCTCTCAGTCCGGCTACAGATCGTTGCTTTGGTAGGCCGTTACCCCACCAACTGGCTAATCTGACGCGGGCCCATCTCGTACCACCGGAGTTTTTCACACTGTGTCATGCGACACCGTGCGCTTATGCGGTATTAACAGTCGTTTCCAACTGTTATCCCCCGGTACGAGGCAGGTTGCCCACGCGTTACTCACCCGTCCGCCACTAAGGATATACAATCTTTGACCGAAGTCTCGGAAGCGTATATTCTCCGTTCGACTTGCATGTGTTAGGCACGCCGCCAGCGTTCATCCTGAGCCAGGATCGAACTCTCACGTTTAAATGTTCTATCAGGATCTCTCCTGATCTCGTTCGTCTGACCAGAACTTAAGCTTGGCTTTTGTTCTGTCCGTTTTTACCTTGTTAGGTTTGTTTTGTTCTCTGAATATTCTTTTTGGAATTTTCAGGGTTGCATTACTATTTCATTGTCAATGTGCTGTTTGTTTCGCTTGGCTTGTCGCTCAAAGCTCAGTTAGAATATCATGCTAAATAAGCTGTGTCAATAAAAAATTTAAAGTAAAATTCTTAATAAATTCTTAAGACGAATTTGAACCATCAAAAAAGCCTTGAAAATACTGCTTATTCCTCAACATTTATAATGACATATTCAGATTTAGTTCCGGACTTGAATCTGATTGCCCAATCAGATATGCCTGATGTAACGATAAAATTGGTTTCATTCAGTTTCTTATATCCGTATGTCATATCATTCACCCCAAACCACTCTCCCAGGTAGGTAATGGGTATGAGCTGTCCACCATGTGTATGTCCTGATACTACAAGATCTGCAGCTGTCGCTGCCTCATTTGCATAATCATTTGGCTGATGATCAATAACAATTATGTACTTATCTGTATCCAGTCCTGTAATGAGCTCATCTATGCTTTTACGAGAATCATATCCTTTATCAAGTCTTCCTACAATGTAAAATCTGTCATCTATAAGACTACACTCATCCTCAAGAACATGAACCCCATTGCTTTTAAGTATCTCTCTTAATTCCTGTCCCGTGAAATCTCTGCCATTATAATAGCCTTCATCATGGTTACCGAATGAAAACCAGACACCATATTTAATCTTCAGTTTTCCCAACGCATTGCAGGCCTTTTGTATATCTACTTTTTTTGTAGAATCATCAACCATATCACCCGCTATCAATAAAACATCCGGTGCCTGTTCCTCTATAGTTTTCATCTTCTCCGCAAAACCGTCACCATCAAAGGTCGTACCTAAATGAGAGTCCGCAAACATAGCAATTTTCAGTTTCCCGATAGCCTTATCCGTATGAATATTATAGGTTGTTTCCCACACGTTATTACACAGATAAAAAGATACTCCCAGATATATAACAGATGTAATAACAGCCAATAATCCCCATAAATTACCTTTATAGTCTTTACCGGTGTATTTTTTTACCACTTTGCCTATTATTCCAAATAGTAAGAAAAACATCAGCGTGCTTAAAAACACTACTATTCCATCAACTACTGACATGGTATAGCATATTATCAAAAATACTGAAGCAATTATAACAGAGGATAGAATTGAACCCGCGAGCTTGTTTTTTTCCACAATTCTATTAATCGCACTGAATCTGGAAATCTGTCCAATCATATATACCGCGCCTACCACAACCAGCGCAATTGCAACAATAAAGACGATAAGCCACATAGATTTCCTCTTTCTTATTTTTCTCGTATCTTTTTTAGTGCATCAAGAATGCGGTTTGCTGCATTGTCTTTGCTCATAAGCTCAAGTTCAGCTTCACTATCTCTGGAAATAATCGTAATAACATTTGTATCTACACCAAATCCAGCTCCTGCCACCTTAAGATTATTAGCACAAATCATATCAAGATTCTTCTTATGAAGTTTTTTTCTGGAATTCTCCATCATGTTCTCTGTTTCCATTGAGAACCCGCATAAAATCTGATTTTCTTTCTTATGTTCGCCAAGCCACTTCAGAATATCCTGCGTACGCTTTAGTGAAATTGAAAGATCTTTATCATCCTCAGACTTTTTTATCTTATTGTCTGAAATCGATTCGGGAGTATAGTCAGCAACTGCAGCTGCTTTAATAATAATATCCTGTTCACCTGCTCTTTTCGTAACTTCATCAAACATATCCTGAGCAGATGTCACAGGTACAGTAGTAACATACGATGGTGTCGGAACATCTGTTGGCCCGATAACCAGCGTAACATCTGCACCTCTGTTCGCAGCAGCCCTTGCGAGTGCAATTCCCATTTTCCCCGTAGAATGATTTGTTATGTATCTTACCGGATCAATGGCTTCCCTTGTCGGACCAGCCGTTACAAGAACTCGCATACCCTCCATATCTTTTGGAGCTGCAATCTCATGAATTATTGCTTCCACAATTCCAGCCGGTTCTTCCATCCGTCCTTTTCCGACAGTTCCGCAGGCAAGGTATCCTTCATCCGGCTCAATTATAATATGTCCAAAATCCTTAAGGGTTTGAAGGTTGCGCTGTGTAATCGGATTTTCATACATATGTGTATTCATCGCAGGTGCTATTATTTTTTTACATGTGCATGCCAATGCTGTTGTAGTCAGCATGTCATCTGCTATTCCTGCAGCCAGTTTAGCTATACAGTTAGCAGTAGCAGGTGCGATTACAAGGATATCTGCTTTATCGGCTAGTGCTATATGCTCCACTTCCCATGGATGTTTTCTGTCAAAAGTATCCGTAACACATTTATTATGCGTCAACGCCTCAAATGTTAGAGGCGTTATAAACTCCATAGCATTTGCAGTCATTATAACATCGACATTTGCGTGTTGCTTTATGAGCTTAGAAGCAAGATCAGCCGACTTGTAAGCTGCGATCCCTCCTGTAACTCCTAATAGTATATTTTTCCCTTGTAGCATATTTTACTCCCATTTCATCACAGTTTGAATTGAGCCAATATATAGCATTCAAGCCTTTAAGAAGTAGTTGTTTCTCATAGTATACATCCATTTCCATCCAGGGAATTACATATTCTCCCAATCCGCCTGTTATCACAAGTTCCATTTCATCAAAGTGATATTTGCTTGCTACACGTTTTGCGACCCCTTGTATCATCATTGCGGTTCCTGCAACAGCTCCACTCATCATATTTGAGACCGTATCAGTACCTAGAATTTCTGTTACTTCTCCTGCTGACAATTGAGGAAGCTGTGCTGTTCTCTGCGCCTCTGCATCAAGGCATAGCTGTATCCCCGGAGATATCATCCCACCTGCGAGTTGTCCATTTTCATCTGCCACGGTAATCGTAGTACAGGTGCCAAGATCACAGACCATAACAGGTCTATCGGGGAAAAGAGCCTTAGCAGCAGAAAGGTCTACAATTCGATCTGCCCCTATCCTTCCTTCGTCATATTTAGAAACATCTATTTGTGTATGAAGTAAGGAGCTCATCATAAGAGGCTTTTTCCCGGTAATCTCTTCCATCGCCCTAAGAGTAACTACATTAATCTCCGGAACTACAGATGAAAGGATTGAGCCTTCAAAAGGATAATCCACAAAAGTATTATGACATTTTTCGAAGCTTTTTTCATGTATGTAATTCTTTAAAAGACCGGAAAGAGCCTTGATCAGCTCTTTTTCGGTATAATCACGCATTGTCCCGATTTTTCCTGTAAATTCCAGTTCAGTGCCATTAAAAATACCAACCGCTATGCTTGAATTACCTATATCAACAGCCATTATTCTGCTCATAATGCACCTCATCTATAAACGCACGTTTTATCTGACTTATACCTGTCTATTGTCAGCAGTGTTACCGGGTCATGCTTCACATTTTTGTATTGTACCCGGCTATCATATATGGTTATGCCCTGCGAAGAACTTTTGCAAGCACAACGCCTACTGTACCGCCAAGTATGCAGCCGATTACTGCTTCGACTACTGCCTGAACACCAACCATTGCTATGACAAACGCAAACGGATTTGTTGCATTATAATTGCTGACAAGGCTCTGAACATAGTCTGTATTGTAAAAAAACAGGCAGAGTGATGTCATAAAAAATACTGTGTTAAAAAGTGGCATAAGCGCACCCGTTATATAATATGATGCTGTTTTAAGCTTTCCTCTGTGAATGAGTTTATAGATACCACCAACAAAGGCAGCATCAAGTAATCTTGCAATTACTGCTGTGAAAAAAACGCCGACAGGGCTGATTGTAAATAGAGTTGAAAGTAATCCACTTGCACCTGTAAGAGCTGAAACAAAGCTGTTAATCCCAAATACAATACCACAGATTATACCTGCAGCAGGGCCTATAAGCATTGTAGAAAGTGCAACGGGAACAGTGACAATAGAGATTTTCAAAAATGGTGTAGGGATTGTACCAAGAATAGTATTTCCCATGATAAGTGTAACTGCTATCATAAGAGCAGTTTCTACCATATAACGTGTTTCGCGGCTAAGTCCAACTGACTTCTCATTAGTCTTGCGGCCAACCATAGATGTTTTTCCCATATTAATTTCTCCTATTTTGAAAAAAAAGCTACCGTTTCAGGTTATTCCGAATACAGTGCAACTGTAATATATCAGCTTAATTAAGATAATGCAACAACTATATATTTCCATGGATTGATGCAAACTGCTCATCACTGTTTTTCTCCATTTCAAGCTTTATTGATTTTCTGTATTCTCTCGGAGACATATGGATTTTTTCAACAAAAACCCTGTTAAAAGTTCTCTGGCTCTCAAATCCTGCATTTTCATATACCTCAGTTATGGTTTGATTTGAATATCTCAGAAGACTTAATGCATAATTTAATCTTGTCTCGTTAAGATACTTATTGAAATTAGTATGAAAAGTACCGGAAAAAACTCTCGATATAGCAAACGGACTGACATACAGGTCTTTTGCCATACTTGAAAGGGAAATAGGTCCTGTAAAATTTCTGGCTATATATGACACTGTTCTATATATAAGGTCAACATTTTCTTTTTCATTTCGTTCAACAAGTTTAAGAAATGGAAGAGTTCTTATCAGAATCAGACTTATAAATGATTGATATAATATCTTGTTTGATACGTCACCCCCTACCGATTTTTCTTTGCTATCGGAAATCTCTTCATATAATGCATCCAATGCATATTTAATATCTTTATGAAGATTATTACTTTCAATCACAGGATAAACAGGAACTTTTGTCATTAGTGTATCAGCAAAGGAGCCTGCGTAAGCGGGCGATGCAATAAGGTGCATGGCTGTTCCCTTGTCAGCATCAAAAACCTGAACATGCTGTATCTGCCCAGGGAATATTACTGACAGATCTCCTTTTTCCATATGATATAACTCTTGTCCAACACCTATTTCCATGGATCCTTCAGATATGTAAATTAACTCAATAAATCCGTGAAGATGTGGTGGAGTGTGTTCAATGTTTTTCTTATATATTTCAATATCATCTTCAAAAGGCTCAAATACCGGCTTCATTATTGTTCTCCGATTATAAAACTATATTTTTTGTAGATTTTTAGATTTAGTATATCTAAAAAAATCATTTTTGCAAGATTTGGCTACTTTAATCCATGTTATGGCACGTATTTTATTATACTTCGGTTTATTATACTCGCATAACAAGTAAGATAAAGAGCAATTGGCATATGAATAATGCCCGAAAGGAAGTAAAACATTATGAAGATTTCTGCATTATGCAAAAAAGTATGGAAAGATTACGTTAACTATTTTGGCAAGTATTACATGTATATGTATCGCTTATAATAAATCTCTCGCTATAATCAATTCTTTAATAAACTCAACTAAGCTCGAAAGCACATCAATAAGTGCTCTGTACAAAATAAAAAAGGCATCCACTATTTGAGGTGACCCCAAAAAGTCAGACTTTTTAAGCGTAGCAGTTTTTGGCTGCTACGCTTTTTTTATGCAGCCAAGAGGGTGAGTCTATACTGAACTGGACTCATCCAGCCTAGTCTCTCTTTGATTCGTTGTTCGTTGTAATACTTTATATATCGTTCTATTTCAGATTTCAGTTCTTCATAACTATAATAAACTACTCCATAGTAGATTTTTTGTTTTAGCAAACCAAAGAAATTTTCCATTACTGAGTTATCAAGACAACACCCCTTTCTTGACATACTCTGAAAGATTCGTGCTTCTTTAAGACGATTTGTGTAAGCTTTCATCTGATAAGCCCATCCTTGATCTGAGTGAAATGTTCTGCGATAAGGACAATCTGATGTGATTTCTATCGCCTGTTCGAGTGCATCCATTACATTCTTGGCAGATGGATGCTTATCTATCCCAAAACTAAGTATTTCGCCATTACACATATCCATAAAGGGATCAAGATAAAGTTTATGCATTGTCATATGACCTTTTGGATCAATTTCATAATACTTAAACTCAGTAGTATCTGTTGTGATTTTTTGGTGAGGTATATGTGTTTTAAATCGCCTGCGGATTCTGTTGGGCGCTACAGTTCCAACTCTTCCTTTGTAGGAGCTATACTTTCGGCTCTTACGGGTAAATGAAGTAACCTGAAGGCCCAATTTCTGCATAATACGTTGAACCTTTTTCTTGTTTACCATATACCCCTGATTACGAAGCGCTCCAAGCATTCTGCGATATCCATAATCCTTGTTGTCTTCACGAATGGTAAGAATCATTTCCTCAAGTTTTTTGTCTGGATTCTCTCTATCAAATCTCTTTTGCCAATACATAAAGGTTGCTTTAGGCATACCGGTATACGAGAGAAGGTCTTTTAATTTGAACTGTCTTCGGAGGCTGTTGATGACTCGCGCCGTTCTCTCATTTTTGCTTCGTCCTCTAAACGCAATCTCCTCAGTTCTTTTAAAAATGCATTTTCTAATCGAAGTCTTAATAATTCATCTTCTAACTCTTTGACGTGTTCAACCGATGTATCCATATTTACCGGATCTTCGGCAGGGGTATGTGATCTGCTTTGTTTGCCCAAAGTTGTTTTACAACCTCGCTTTCGTGGTCTAAGTGCATCAGGCCCCGCTATTCGAAACTCATTAACCCATCTGCCAATCAATGCATTGTTGTTGATTCCGAGTGATAGAGCCAGTTCCTGATATGATAATTCACTTGATAAATATGACTCTACCACACTTAGCTTAAACTCAAAAGTATACTGATCAGTCTTACGAGAACGCCTTAACCCAGCATCTCCTAATTCCTTATAGTAATGCACCCAGTTTAACACTTGGCGCCTGTTCTTAACCCCATACTTTTCAGCCAGATAGGTATAACCACCTTCGCCATGCAAATATGCATCTACAACTTTTTTCTTAAACTCAAAACTGTATTTAGACATAAAAATACCGACCTCCAATCGTTAGATTATTGGTCTAACTTTTGGGGGTCGGTACAATTTGTCCAACTGTGGATGTCTTTTATGTATTTTAGGAGTTTTGTTGTCATGTATATTGTGCTCTGCAATATAAAAAACGGTCATCCGGCCCCCTGATCAAATATTGGCCTTTGCATTCTCCAGTGAAGAAATCACTTTATCGCAAAAAATGTCAAATTCCGGATCTTCTTTCTGACATTCAGAATGAGAAAGAATATAATCAACAGCAATACGCACGCCTTGATCAAATCTTACTGTCGTAGTCATCTCAGGAACCAGTCTCTTTAATTTGCTATTATCAAAAACAACAGAAACTGCTTTATCTCCCATTAGGCTTCCAATAAAGTCATAATCATATTTTTCCCCTACAGCACCTAAAAATTCTGAAGAGACATGATATGCCTTAAGTTCTACCCCAAGTGCATCCGCAGCTGTCTGATATATCTGGTCCCAGGTAAGGACCTCATCACCGGTAATCTGGAATGCCTCTCCGTAGGCATGTCTGTTTCCCATGAGTCCGGTATATCCTATGGCAAAATCCCTATTAAACGTAAGATGCCAAAGTGAAGAACCATCACCATGAATAATAACCGGTTTTCCTTCCATCATTCGCTTAAGAACCTGGTAGGAACCATTTTTACCATGCACACCTACCGGAACATTTCTCTCATCATAAGTATGACTGGGGCGCACTATTGTTACCGGAAAACCTTCTGTACGGTATTTTTCCATAAGATATTCTTCACATGCTATCTTATTTCTGGAATACTCCCAATAGGGATTTGCCAGTGATGTACCTTCTGTTATAACATAATTGGCTGCGGGTTTATTATATGCAGATGCTGAGCTTGTAAAAATATACTGCTTCGTTCTACCCTTAAAAAGACGTACATCGCGCTCAACCTGCGATACACAAAAGCCAATAAACTCGCACACGCAGTCAAAAGTGATATCTCCAAGTTTTTCAAAAACCTCTTCTTCATTATTTATATCCGCAATAATCTGTTTTACACTCTTCGGAAGTACATCAGTCCGATTACCGCGATTGAGAACAAAAACCTCCCAATCAAGCTCATTAACAAGTCTTTTTACTATTGAAGCACTTATAGTTCCTGTTCCACCTATAAATAATGCCCGTTTCTTCATTCAGAAATCCCTCCATGCTATAAGCTGACTCAACACTAGAATGTGCGCAATATTATTTTACACTTTTTATGACATTTTTGAAACATGTTCAAACTCATCAATTATTTCCTGATCCGGAGCTTTAGTTAAAAGGCTTACAATAACAATAACTATTATTGCTACAAGAAATGCAGGTGCAAGTTCATATAGATTCCATACACCACCTATCGGTCGTACCAGGTATTTCCATATAAATACCATCAATCCGCCTGAAATCATTCCAGCCATTATTCCATACTTATTTGTGCGATTCCAGTAAAGAGACATTATCATTGCCGGTCCGAATACTGCACCAAATCCTGCCCATGCAAAGGATACGATTCCGAAAACCGAGCTGTTTGGATTCCATGCAATCACAACACCAAATATCGCAACTACTATAAGTGTAATTCGGGCTGTGAGCATTGCAGCTCTCTCATTAAGGTTAATACCAAAGGTTTCCTGGATTATATTCTCAGAAACCGCTGATGAAGCTGCAATCAACTGAGAATCTGCGGTTGACATTGTTGATGCCAGAATACCGGCTATTACAACACCTGCAATAAGTGCAAAAATGAAATTGTGCTCACTAATCTGCTGTGCCAATACTACAATAAGTGTCTCTGCCTTGGATGAACTACCGATATTTTCAGGATCAAGTAAAGATTCCAGCGCAGACGCTTCTGTCATTGCTCTTCCGACTACTCCAAGAAAAACAGCTATGCAGAGGGAGAAAACAACCCATATAGATGCAATTCTTCTAGAAAGTTTAAGGTCTGAAGCTTTTCGCGCAGCCATAAATCTTAACAGAATATGTGGCATTCCGAAATATCCGAGTCCCCAGCAAAACATTGTTATCTTATTGAAAAATCCGTAAGAATCTCCTGCTCCTGTCGCATTATTGTGAGTCGCACTAAGTGCAAGAAATCCCGAAAGACTTTTAGCATTGTCAATCACAGCTGTCATTCCTCCAGCTGATACGATTCCGTAGCCTACTACAAAAAAGAGTGCAACTGTCATTACTATAGACTGGATAAAGTCCGTTTTTGAAGCCGCCAGAAATCCTCCGGTTGTTGTGTATCCGATTATAATAACCGCGGAAACAATCATCGCAAGCTGGTAGTTAACACCAAAAAGTGATGAAAACAGTTTTCCACAGGCAGAAAATCCCGATGCCGTATAAGGTATAAAGAATACTAGAATAAATATTGCTCCGAGGCAAAGAATAACATTGCTGTTATCACGGAATCTTTTTTTGAAATAATCCGGAATGGTGATAGCATTAAGTCTCTCCGTGTAATTTCTTAATCTTCTGGCAGTTAATAACCAGTTCAGGTATGTTCCCACAATCAAACCTATAGCGGTCCAGCCTGCATCTGCAATACCTGAAAAATATGCAAGTCCCGGCAATCCCATGAGCAAATATGAGCTCATATCCGATGCCTCTGCACTCATAGCTGTCACAAATGGACCAAGTTTTCTACCTCCAAGGTAAAAATCACTGACATCATTGGTGTCTTTGGAACTTACAAATCCCACCAGCAACATCATTGCCAGATAAACAAGAATTGAAATAATAATACCTATCTGCGAAGTTGTCATTTTTCCTCCCCTTTTTTCATACAAATTAGATTTTCACTTTATGATTTTACCACATTAAAGGGATAAAGGGAACAAACTTCACATAGATAGAAAAACCTAAATTTACCTAAAATCCTCCTGATATTTATCAATCAGTTTATTAAGTTCATGATATGGATTATCAATAAGCTTTATTTCTTCGTTAAGTTCAAGAAGCTTATCCTCATTGGAATTCCACATCGGCCACTCCGGAAGGTCAACTTCTATGCCATTCGGATCACCATACTTTGCAAAATTAGTCCAATATTTCTGCATTAACTCTGAAAGTGCATAATCTTTTTCATCATAGAGGCCGGGAAAATAATCCAAATTACCGTATGCATAGATCATTTCACCTGCATGATGATTGCTTAGATGGTTATTTGTTTTGGTAAAGAAATACTGATAAACAGGTTTGTCCTGAGCCTCTATGTATCTGCTCCAGACATTATGACTGTAAGAAAACCACGCATCGCTGTATACAAAAGCCATACTGCCCTTTGCATCTCCACCAGCGTCAACAATAAATGTCTGATCTCTTATAATACTTCCGGGCGCTATAAGATTAACTGCTTCTTCAGCATATGGTCCAAGAACCTCTTCAAGTTCTTCTTCATAATTGTCGCTATTAACCTTTCTGCTCATGATAAATGCATCAGCTTCTTTTAAATTAGAACCATTTAGCAGCGCCTGCTCATGATTTTCACCTTTTTCATATGTCAAAAAAGGCTGTTCCTTGATTGCGTAGCCATCTATGCACATACTGTCATTTGCTGAATTGGTCTTTATGAGCTTCTCTGCATCGATTTTACGCAAATCTTCTACTGATTTTGCAGAGAACTCATTCATGATCTCTTTACCCACATCAAGGGCCTCCTCCATTTCTCTGAAGGTATGATATGGTTTAACGGCATTTATACTGCTACTTTCAGCTATTGCTCTCACAAAAAGTCCCTCTGAAAGAGGTGACACACAAATTGCATTAACAGATGAAGAACCTGCTGATTCACCTGCAATCGTTATATTTCCGGGATCTCCGCCAAAAACTTCAATATTGTTATGAACCCATTTAAGAGCTGCTATCTGATCAAGAAGTCCATAATCTCCCGTTGTATTATTCGGTGATTCAGCCGCAAGCTCATCATTTGCCATGTAGCCAAAAATCCCCAAACGATAACCGAAATTTACAAATATGACACCTTTTCTCGCAAAGCTTTCTCCACGATATTTTGTATAAAATGAACTACCGGTTGTCAGTGATCCACCATGGATAAAAAAAACTACCGGCAGTGGTTCTCCATTGTAATCTGCAGGACGATATATATTCAGATACAAACAATCCTCGCTCATAGCTTCTTTAAATTGGTCATTCCATGAAAAACTGTAATCATGCGTACCAAGAATATCTGACAGTGAAGAATACAAAACGGAAGATGTCGGTTGCATAGCTTTGGGAGCATAAGTATCACAATTTCTGATTCCATCCCATTTATCCGGTTCGGATGGTTCTCTCCATCTCAAATCACCTACAGGGGCTTTTGCATATGGTATTCCCGCATATATCTCAACTGTATGTTCTTTATCATAAACACCGGTGATATCCCCTTGCTCTACATGAACAATTGAAGTCACTTCAGGATTTCTATGGGAAACTGCAGGTATCTGTCTGTAAGGTGGTTCAGTGAGTTTATAATTTATAGCAAGTCCTGCAAGCAGAATAACAAACATTATAAATGTTTTAATTCCACTCCATTTCTCCTGTTTTTTTAAAATATGCCTTACCAAATAAGCTCCAACGAATAAAGCAATCCCAACAGCCCAGCCTATAAGCTGATTTTTTGAAAGCTCAAGCAGAACAATATAAATTGCTGCTATCACTATAAAAAGTATTCCCATAATTCAATACCCTTCAATACATCATTTATTTATTATAATATTTACTTTGCAATTTCCAATTTCACGTTCTATTCCATTCGCTATATTGTTAGCCGATGCTCTTATTTCCTTATAACTCTTATCTTCATCAAACAACAATTCCAGATCAACATTCATAAACCTGCCATTTTGTCTGCTTCTGACTGCAATAAGCTGTTCATAATCTTCATAATACATTGAAAGTACTTTCAATAGTTTAAGCTGTGTTTCTTCATCCAGAGTCATGTCAATCAGTTCATAAATAGCATCCTTAAGATGATGAAAGCATTCCACAAAGATGGGCACTACAAAAACCAGACATAGTATTGGGGAAAAATATTTTATCCAACTACTTTCTCTGAAAACATAGCTAAAAATCAGTGCCAGCGATGCAACTACATCAAAAACAAACTCCTTTTTTGCACCAACATAGGCTGAATGAAACATTCTGCTATGGACACTTTCTACCAAATTCTTCTGCTTTGTAAGCAAGAAGCTGTCAATAATAAGGCCAATCACTTTGAATGCCAGAGCTGCAAGAATGAAATGTTCCCCATTTCCCTGCCTGATCAGTTCTCTTACAGAAAAAATCACAATACAAAAAAGTCCTGCAATATCGAAGGTTTCACAGCACAAAGCAGCTATTGCCTCAATTTTCCCGGTACCATAGTTAAATTGGTATTTCAGGTTTTTTTCCAGCTTACCGGAAAGGATGAGCAGAACTATACCGGGAATAATAATGCTGGCGCTTTCCACAAATTCCATCCAGATTATCATATAACCACTTGCAAGTGCAGCAAGAAATGAAGTAATAAAGTCCGGCATACGCCATAGCACAAACAATAAAGCCAGTTTTCGCTCCTCTGTATATCCTTTTTTATCCATGCTGATACCTTTCTCAAAATATCACTCGAAATCGTATTCCGCTCCGTTATGTTTTATCTCACATCAGCACACGTTTAAATTGGTTGCAATTTAGTAGCATCAAAAAAAATGAACCATATATCTGTCTCTGCGTCAACATATTTCGAATTACCAAAATATCAATAGCAAAGCCAGATAAAATCATGAGCAGGAACCAAAATATCCTTAGCCTCGCATTTTTTTCCTGTAATTAGGTTTTTATAATTCCCCTCTTCATTAATCCATGCCATTTCTTCATAGTCGCCAAAGTTAAACAGCGCAATAAGTTTTTCTCCATTGTAATATCTGCCAATTCCAAGTACATGGTCATTCCAGGTTTCTACAATCCAGGTATCTGCCGCACTGTCAAATACACGATGTTTAGCCCTGATAGAAGCCAGTTTCCTGATGCCATCAAATATCTGTTTCTGCCTTGTTCCCTTTTTTCTGCGTTGCTTTGCGCTATCCCAATCGAAATTGCCTCTGTGTAAGTATCTGCTATCTGACCATTTGATAGGATTCTCATGGTATGTATAGTCATTTAGCTGACCGATTTCATCACCACTGTAAAGAACCGGGATACCACTTTGCGTGAATAAAAAGGCATGCAGCATAATATCCAGCTTAATTGCCCAGGAAAGCTTCCTCTCATCCATCTCATACTCCGCAGCCTCGATTCCGCAGAGTGATGCTGTAGTCCCGCAAAGTCTCGCATCTCCAAGCTTTGGATCATCATTGTACAGTTCTCCTCTGTGGGACGATCCCGGCAGAGCACCTCTCAACGTATCATTCAGAAAACGCTTGTGAGATACCTGTTCCACACTAAATCTTCTTAAAAATTCATAATCAAGTCCCCAGCCTATATCATCATGACATCTGAGGTAATTAAGGAATATATATTGCTTGGGAAGAGAGAAAAGTATTCCCAATTGATGTTTTAAAAGTCTTACATCCTTCGTAGCA
The DNA here is from genome assembly GCF_000703165.1 of Butyrivibrio sp. AE3004. Lineage (NCBI taxonomy): Bacteria > Bacillati > Bacillota > Clostridia > Lachnospirales > Lachnospiraceae > Butyrivibrio > Butyrivibrio sp. AE3004. The sequence goes on along the minus strand of NZ_JNLQ01000003.1, from coordinate 288,645 downwards.
ACAGTATGCCATGTACTCGCCATAGTTGTAACGTTATAAAGCATGTGACATTCCGGTTTTTCGACAGTCCCAAAATACGGAACCACCTTGGAGGGTTCCATAACTACCTCGCCTAATAAGAGAGTTCCCGGACATACTATTTGAGCTGCAATTCTCATTATTCTGACAAGTGTATGAACTTGTGGCAGATTTCTGCAACTCGTACCAAGAGTTTTCCAAATATAGGGAACTGCATCAAGACGAATGATGTCAACGCCCTGATTACACAAAAACAGCATATTTGCAGTCATATCATTGAAAACTGTTGGATTTCTGTAATTCAAATCCCACTGATATGGATAAAAAGTAGTCATAACTACTTTTCCCGCTTCGTTGCACCAAATGAAATTTCCCGGTGCGGTCTGTGGAAATACCTGAGGCACTGTCTCCTCATAATCATTTGGTTCATTCCAATCATCATAGAAGAAATATCTATCCTGAAATTCCTTCTCTCCTCTTCTGGCACGTCTGGCCCACTCGTGATCTTCACTTGTATGATTCATGACAAAGTCAAGGCAAAGACTCATATCCCTGCTATGAAGATCCTGTGCCAGTTCATAGAGGTCATCCATTGTACCTAATTCCGGTTGAACCTTTCTGAAATCCGCTACGGCATAGCCACCGTCACTCCTATCCTTCGGACTCTCCAGAAGCGGCATAAGGTGAATGTAATTTACGCCTACGGATTGCACATAATCCAGATGGCTCCTTACACCCTGAAGAGTTCCTCCGAAACAGCCTGTATACATGAGCATTCCGAGCATATTACAGCCTGTAAACCATCCCGGATTCTCTTCCTTTTTCTTATCCCATTCTTTCAGACTGTCATCTCTTGTATCATAAAAGTGCCTTAGCATTGATACAAAATATCCAAAGGCCTGTTCATCACCATGATACAACTCTCCATACAACCATTTAAGCTCGTCATAGTAATTTGAAAGTCTTTTATCAAATATTGATTCCTTTTTCTTAGCCATATTTCCCTCATCCGTCAGTTTTGCTGACTTTTTTCATTAAAAGAACGTTTCGTCTGTTACCTTGAAACACCATCGTCTTTGTATAACCTGTAAGTATCAGGTGTAGTGTCAAAGGTAATATAATTTAGATTTGTATCATCTACCTTCATAGCTCTTACCGCAGGTTCTGCCATAGGAAGTACATGTCCTTTTCTGACAAATACCAACACTTCTTCCAATGATGTTTTGATGTAATGATGTCCTACTGTCATGTTGTCTTCATCGTAATCATTATAAGCTCTGAATCTCAGCATTTTCATGTCTTCCGGAAGGTAAACATATCTTCCTCTCGCATTCTGCTTATATATCGGGGCAATCATTATGCTCTCACCTACAAGAAGCTGATCTTCCACTTCAAAGGCGTCCTTATCAGTAGGATATTCAAATGACAACGGTTTAAACAGCATGTCATTTTCCTGAGCAGCCTTCATAAATTCCGAATACAGATAAGGAATAAGCGCATATCTTAACTCGATCATTTTTTTAAAAGCCGGAATATTTTTAAATCTGTATAACTCCTGTCTTCTAGTACCCAGCGCAGAATGATTTCTGAATAACGGTGTAAATATTCCAAACTCTGTCCAGCGCATCATCAGGTCCTCTGTAGTATCTGCTCCAAAGCCACCTATATCTGCTCCGCAATATAAGAATCCGCACATATTCAGAGCCGGCATCTGCTGAATGTTTAACAACAAATGACTCCACCAGGACATATTATCTCCACACCATACACCTCCGTATCTGTGCATTCCGATATATGATGATCTTGAGAACATAAGTATTCTTCTGTCCGGGCATAATCTGTCAAAAGCCTCTCCCGCAGCACGTGTCATGTTGTAGCCAAATATGTTATGTACTTTATCATGTCGTATTTTTTTACCGTGATAGTTATGATAAAAGCGCTTGTAATCTTCAGCATTGTTACTGATGCTGCCTGTTAAATCCTTAAAGTCAAAGAAATCATGTATATCCAGATTTTTTCCTTTATAGTCATCTATCTTTTCAAATACTTCGGATAAATGATCTTCTGTATAAAAGATAGCAGGCTCATTCATATCATTCCAAAAGCCATCTATTCCTTTATCAATCAGAATCTTATACTTTTCTCCGAACCATTTTCTTGCATTTTCATCCAGAAAATCAGGAAAATGTACTCTACCCGGCCATACAGCCGCAACGAGTCTTTCACCGTCTTCTTTTTTACAAAAATAATCTTTTTCGACGCCTTCCTCGTAAACATCATATCCGTCTTCAATCTTTACGCCGGCATCGATTATAGGTACCAAATGAATATCTCTGTTTTTCATCTCAGAAACGAATTCCTCAAAGTTTGGAAATGCCTCTGCATTTATTGTAAAATCCTTGAATCTTTCCATGTAATCGATATCAAGATATATGCTATCGATAGGAATCCCTGCCTCTTCATATTTGTCAGCAACTTCTCTAACCTCGTCCGCAGTCATATAGCTCCATCTGCTTTGGCCAAATCCGAATGCCCACTTAGGAGGAATATAGCTTTTCCCGATTATTTTGCGAAATTCCTTCACTATATCCACCATCCCGGGTGCCTGAATAATATAGATATCTGCATCAAAATCCTCAAATCTTATAGCAAACCTGTCCATCTCAGTATACCCAATATCAAAACGGACTTTTCCGGGAGTATCTATATATGTTCCAAATGTTTGTTCACTTGAACTAATTATAAAAAAGTTCTGTGCTGCATATAAAGAATGTTTATCCTCTGAATGTACAGGATCATCTGTGCAGTTTGAATCATAAACCCATCCTCTTTTGTTAATTCCTCTAATCGTCTCTCCAAGCCCAAATACTCTTGCATCTTCCGCAAGTGATATGCTAAGACTCTTTTCGTCGTCTTTTCGCGTCCAAAATGGAATATCCCCTTTATCCAAAGGAATATCAGTAATTACTGATTCTGTTTCAATAGGATTTCCGATAGTATAACGAGTTATCATCTCTTTCTCCTTGTAAGTTAAAAATCTTCTAGCCGGAACATTTAATGTATACACATAATTATAGTTTATTTAAACAAACTTCACTATACTCAAAAAAACTTCGTCAAGTGAACTTGTATGGTCCGTACTAAGCTCGTAAAAAACCTCGCTAAGTACTCTACTCAAATTAAAAAGCGAACAAAATGCACATAATACATTTTGTCCGCTACTACACATTTTCAGTAATGCTCAGTGTACTACTACAGGAGTACCTATTCCAACCATATTAAAAAGAGCTACTGCTGTATCATGTGGAAGATTTACGCATCCGTGTGATCCGTTTGACTGATAAATATCTCCACCAAATGAGCTTCTCCAATTGGCATCATGCAGACCGATATGACATGGATTAGGTGTAAACTGCATCCATGTATCCACCCAGACATTCCAGGTTGGTCCTACAAGGCGTTTCCCAGGTACATGGGAATTGATAGCAAATGTACCTGTAGGTGTCCCATTTCCCCTGTTAGGATTGCCGGTAACAACAGCTGATTGAAGCTTTACCTGTCCGTTTTCATAATATGTCATGGACTGCGATGTAATATCTATATCCACATATGTGTTGTAAGGTAATCCGCTTACCGGTTGATTTGCAGCCGGAGCTGCGGTCTGCTGCGTGGGAGGAGCTGTCTGCCCATCAAGCATTGCCTGATATTTTGCTGAATCTTCCTGCTGATTCTGAGATCTTCCTTCTTTTATCCCGAAATTTACATAATGATTGTAAAGAGCTTCTGCATCGCTTCCGACAGCTGCCACTACATCAGGATATTTTTTTGCATAAAAATTTGCATCAAACCCATCTGCTTTAGCATTTACACGAGCCGTCGCAAAAATCATGATCGCCAATAACGCAACAGATAAACCATTCTTCAATCCTCGCATACTTTCTTCCCCCTCATTTAGAAAGACGATATTGTGTGAATAAATGTATTTTATCACATTGTTTTGCACAAAAACCGTTTTAATTCTTTTTTAATAGAATGCTGATATTTACTTAATATTTTTACATATTATTATATTATCAACGCTTATTTTCTTTATTTAAATTCCTGCATAGCCTTTATGAGCTCAGGATAGGGCAGTTCCAAAGTTCTTCTGTCAATGATGCCGAAGTTTTCACCATCACCGTTAAACTGTCCATTGTCCCACCAGACACAGGGAATCTCCATCTCCCTTGCTTTTTTCAAATAATATTGTACCCATTCAACACGTTCGGATTCATTATCTTTATTTAACGCTCCGTATTCACCTATAATTACAGGAACATTTTTAAAGAAGAAGAATCTTTTGATATCGCTTAACAGTCTGTCAAGGTCACCATGATCATTATCATATGTGGATCTTCCTTTTATGTTTAATGCAAATTCATATGGTGTATACGCATGTACAGAAACAGCCACGCAATCATCATCCTCGGGAAGCTGTATAGCAAGAAGACAGTTTGACTGTGAGCTTGCTGCATACCCCGGGAACATTATGAGTCTATCCTTGTTATTTCCATCAGCTGCTCTTATTGCCTCATAACCCGCCATATTTACGGCATTTACAACATCTCTTCCTTCCTTATCTCCACCGTTCCATTCAAGATCTGTTCCGACTTTTCTTGGTTCATTCTGCAATTCGAAAATAAGATGGGTATCATAATCCTTAAATCTATCGGCAACCTGAGTCCAGATTGCAGAAAGCTTTTCAGATGCTTTGTCCTGGTTATCATAATAAGGATAGTTCCAATCCTCATGATGTACGTTTATTATTACATACGCACCTCTTCCATAAGCATAATCCACAACCTCCTGAACGCGAGCCATCCAGGCTTCATCTATTTTGTTGTTTTCATCGATATGTGCTTTCCAGGTAATCGGTATTCTGATTGTGTTAAATCCCATATCCAATACTGCATCAATTATTTCCTGAGTTGTCTCAGGATTCCCCCAGCAGGTTTCCTGCTTTGATGGCGGATCTGATATTTTGATGCCATCGTCATGCGCATCCAAAGTATTTCCCAGATTCCAACCAATCGTCATCTGGCTGACTATCTGCCATGCCCTGGTGTTATGTCCCTCTTCTGCCATTTTACCCTCCTCTGATTCATCAGTGGTTTCTTCAGCCTCTGCCTCTGCATCTTCAGAACTATCTGATGATTCGATTTCGTCTGTTTCTGCTGAATTTTCCACATTATTTTCTGTTTTATCATCCTGCAAATTCTCATCAGTACTTTTGGCTTTATTCTCCTCAGCGCTTTCAGAAGCTTCTTCTATTATATCCTCTTCTGTATTCTCTGTAGCCTCCTTAACTGTCGCATCAGCGGTGTTTTGCGTTTCTGTCTGTGCATTTCCACAACCGGCAGCCACCACAAATGTAACTGCCATTATTATAGATATAAGCTTTTTCTTCATAATAGTTGTTCCTCCTACATCATAAAGTATCAATATTTCAGTATTTATGCAATAAAAAACTACTTTGTCACAGCATCACTGCTTAAATATACAAACGAAGGGACCCTGCACTTGCAGAGCCCCTGTAATTACTATCCAATTATGTTTTTATCACACAAGTTTTAAAGTGTAATTTTCTGTAATATGCATTTGTGGCCGGTAAGTTTCTCTGAACCTTTATCAGGCTGGGATGTGCCTGCATATAATTCAAATGTATCTGAGAAAATTTTTCTGTTTCCATCCTCATCTACGGACGTGAACGCTCTTGATGCAACGTGTATTGTGATTTCCTTCTGCTCTCCTGCTTCAAGATGTATACGTTTGAAACCACACAGGCATGGATTTGTAATAGCACCCTCAAATCCGGTATCTTTGATATAAAGCTGTACCACATCATCTGTAGCTGCTTTACCGTCATTTGCAACCGTCATCTTCACATCAATTCCACCAAACGCATTTCCGTTAGCCTTTTCAAATGAATCCACGATCTTTTCGGCTTCATTTCTTCCCTTATAGCCATACTCAGGGCCTGATACTTCCTGAATGCTCATATCCTTTACAAAACAGTCGCCATAAGTAAGCCCGTAACCGAAGGGGTAAAGTACTTCTCCTTCAAAATATCTGTATGTACGGTTTTTCATGGAATAATCCTTGAAATCCGGCAGGTCTTTTGAAGACTTATAGAAAGTTACCGGTAGCTTTCCAGAAGGAGATATTTCACCAAATAGAACCTTTGCCACCTCTTCTCCGCCTCTCGCACCGGGATACCATGTCTGCAGAACCGCACCTGCTTTTGAATCAGCCTCAGCAAGATCTATAGCACTTCCTGACATGTTAATTACAACCACCGGCTTGCCGGTTTCAAGAACCTGATGCATAAGCTGTCTCTGAGGAAGAGGAAGCTGAAGGTCAATTTTGTCACCTGAAGCAAACTGATTGCCTGTATCACCCTCTTCTCCTTCAAGAGTTTCATCAAGTCCGACTACTAATATAACAACATCAGAATACTCCGCAACGGTCAGCGCTTCTGACATTCTGTCCGGTTTGTTTGGATCAGCAAGCCCACTGATATTGTCCTTCCAGAGGTCACATCCCTCAGAATACATCACTCTTACATCATCTCCCAGGTAATCCTGAATAGCCTCAAGTACTGTTATATATCTTGATGATGTTCCATGGTAATTACCTACAAGTGCAGATCTTGAATCCGCATTTGGTCCTATTACACCAATGGTCTTTATAGTTTCTTTCTTTAAGGGTAACATGCCGTCATTTTTCAAAAGGACAATACTTTCAGCAGCCGCTTTGTGTGCAACAGCAAGGTGTTCCTTGCATTCAACAACCGTATACGGTATCTTGTCATATTCAGTCCTATCAAACATTCCAAGAAGGAATCGTGTTGTAAAGAGTCTAACGCATGAAGTTGTAAGTACGCTTTCATCTATCATTCCTGCACGATATGCATTCATTATCTTCTGATATGTACATCCACAGTTTACGTCGCAGCCCATTTCAAGTGCAAGTTTTACTGATTCCTCCGGTGCTCCCGTGACATGATGATTTTCATGGAAATCTTTTACTGCCCAGCAATCTGATACATAATGTCCCTTAAAGCCCCATTTTCCTCTGAGATAACCATTCATAAGCGGCTCATTTGCACAGCATGGTTCATCATTCGTTCTGTTATACGCACCCATTACAGCTTCTACGTCAGCTTCCTTTACACATGCTTCGAATGCAGGAAGATACGTCTCTTCGAGGTCTTTTTTGGATGCTTTTGCATTGAAGAAATGTCTTTCTCCCTCGGGACCGGAATGTACCGCAAAATGCTTTGCACAAGCTGCAGCTTTCATATACTCACCATTCCCCTGAATTCCTTTTATAAAAGGAACTGCCATACGACTTGTGAGATATGGATCTTCGCCATATGTTTCATGCCCCCTGCCCCATCTTGGGTCACGAAAAATATTAACATTAGGAGCCCAGAAAGTAATCCCTTTATAAATATCTCTGTCTTCTCGTTTACTTTGTTCGTTATACTTTGCCCGTCCCTCAACAGCAATTATTTCTCCGATGCACTCCATAAGCTCATCATCGAAAGCAGCCGCAAGACCTATGGCCTGTGGAAACATTGTCGCAGTACCTGCACGTGCAACACCATGCAAGGCCTCATTCCACCAGTTGTATGCGGGTATTCCGAGCCTATCAATAGCAGGGGCATCAAATTTAAGCTGTGAAGCCTTCTCCTCCACAGTCATCTTGCCAACAAGTTCTTTTGCCCTTTTTCTGGCTTCTTCTCTGTTCATGTTTATACCTTTCATCAAACTTAAAAAATTTCTCTACCCTTCTCGTCAGGGATTCCACTCTTTCTAAAGAAATATGAATTAACCTGGTCACGCCATTCTTTTGCATTAGCAATCTGCATCTCAAATCTATGGCAAACTAAAGCATATATCTCCGGTGATACCTGTGATTCAAGACTTTTCCAGATATCAAAAAGCTCCTCTGCTTCTGTTTCACCTTCAAAATGGCTATCATAAATGTACTGTATAAGTGTTCTTCCATCCTTAAGTTTCCTGTCATATGCAATATGATGGAAAAATAGTAGCAATTCCTCAGGACACGTATCAGGATCATTGTATAAATCAGCATTTTCAGGATAATACTGCTGTGCATATCCCGTTCCTTTATCAGTACGATCTACTCCAAGGCCCAAATGATCAGCTCTATGATAAGTTCCCCATCTTGAATATTCATAACCGTCTACACTCGGCCCGTAATGATCATGAGGAGTAACCATCCATCCAATGCCTAGTGGACTGGTATACTTTTCATATATTTCTCTTGATCTTAAGAGCATTGAAACAAGTTTGTCTTGGCCATCCTTATTCATATTGAAAGATATCTGTACCCATTCTCTCGCAATCTCATCAGATGTAAGCTCTGTATTATATGCAAGCCGTCCAAAACCATAGAGATTTGCTGCAGCAAGATAATTGCCTGTCCAGTTTGTATCATCACCTGTATTAATTACAGCTGCCATACCTGCATTTTTATTTCCAAAAGCCCTGCCGCTCACAATATCAGCAATTGTGTCGCTATCTTTTTTACAATGAGTATGGAAATCCAAAACTTCCTTAAACATTGGCATAAGGTAGCACAAATCTATCTGATGTCCTGTGTATTCCTGCGCTATCTGAACCTCAAGCATCTGATTTGTCTTGGTAAGTCCACCAAGAAGTGGAGAAACAGGTTCTCTTATCTGAAAATCCATGGGGCCGTTTTTAATCTGAAGAATAACATTATCAAGGAATTCTCCGTCCAGCCCTTTGAAATAATCATATCCTGCTCTTGCTCTATCAGTTTTATAGTCTCTCCAATCCTGGGTACAATTATATACAAAACATCTCCAGATAATGATTCCACCATAAGGAGCTATTGACTTTGCAAGCATATTTGCGCCGTCTGCCTGATTTCTACCATAGGTGAATGGACCGGGTCTCCCCTCCGAATCAGCTTTTACAAGAAAACCACCAAGAAGAGGAACATTCTCATATACCTCGGCAAACTTCTTATCCCACCATTTTATTACTTCATCATCGATTGGATCGCAGACTTTAAGCCCTCCAAGCTCAATCGGTGATGCAAAGTTCAGTGATAAAAACAGCTTTATTCCATAATCGGCAAACAGTTCCGATAATTCCCTGACCTTATCAAAATATCTTTCAGTAATAAGATCTGTCGCAGCATTTTTTACATTAACATTATTTATTACAATTCCATTTATTCCGATACTTGCCATCATTCTGGCATAATCATGGGTTCTGTCTCCGATATAGAAACTGTCATTTTCAAAAAAGAATGATCTGCCTGAATATCCACGCTCAATGCTTCCATCCATGTTGTCCCAATGATTCATCATTCTTAAAGGATTTGAAGGAGCTTCATCAGCTTCTATAGCATTAAACGCTATTCCTCTCATAATGCTTCTGACTATATGAAAAACACCGTATAATGCACCATTTTCATCGGAAGCTTCCAAAGTCATTTTGTTATTTTCAGCTTTTATACGATAACCTTCGAACGGTATGCCGTCTTTTTTTGTTATAATAATATTTTTTTCATCATTATTTTCTGTTGTGTCAGTATCAAATAAGCACTCACATCCGTAAAGCTTTGTAATAGCTTCAGAGAGCTCTTTTTTCAAACTCTTTATTACTCTGTTCTCTGCTAAAAAGCCATCTATTCTAATTACAAATCCTTTTTCTGCTTCTTTACAGCATTTTTTATTTTCATAATCGAGCCACAATTTGCTCCATGTTTTGTTATTCATCGTGTTCTCCAAAGTAACTCTTTTGCTAATCTCATCGATTGTTTAGGTTAAACGTTTCTTTTGTTTTTAGACAACACCAAAGCCAAGAATAGTAAACTTCTTGTTCTCATGACCTTTTGCCATACGAATTTCAACTTCATGCAGAGCAACCTCTGCACCATTTAGGATTATCAACGGATTGCAATGTGTCCAACCATTTACAAGCGGATCTGCATCAAGCACTTTTCTTCCATCCACATAAACTTCAGCAGTTCCGAAGATGTTGTCTCCTGAATCTTTCATTACAAGAAGAAGCTTTGTACAACTTATTTTCATCTTGAATGGTGCAGGGTTTTCATCACTACCATCATAATGCCAGTTATTTGGAAATTCAGGAACAGGAACAACTTCACTGTCCATTTCAACCATTTGAAGCATTTTGTCAGTATCTGTAAATGCCCCCTCTTCAATTGTTGCACTGCTTAAATCCTTACGGTCAAGCAGATATACCTTTTCAAAATCAGCACCGATAGCAGGTTCCTTACTAAGCAGATCTTCCTCATTTTCAAACTCAGTCTGTTTTTCAGCCTCTGAAGTCATCTCCATCAGGCAATCAGACATAACCTGATGTCCTAAATTGCTCGGATGATATATGTCATAAAAGAACTGCTTCTTGGAAATAACTCTTCCTTCGGCGGGTTTAAGCGCAAACTGTGGTGATACAGCATCCAATACACTTACCATGGGAATATCATATCTTTCACCTACAGGTCCTAATCTGTCCTGCAGATTCCAGTCAAACGAGAAGACTGCAAACAGCAATACCACTGCCGGCTTCCAGGGAAGCGCAAGGCATTTTCTCACAAGACTTTCGTAGCAAACTCCCTTTGTTTCGTCACCTTCATCATTCACAGCAAATTCAATTACGATCAGATCCGGCTTCTCACTACCATCACGAAGGATGTCACGTTCAAAACGTATCATTCCAAGCTCGGAAGGAGTACCACCGACACCTGCTTTAATAAGCTTTACCGCACCACCATTAGCGTATTTTTTCTCAAAAGAGTTGGCATATACTCTTGCATAGCTCTTTTCATGAATCGGAATTGCACCGGCACCCTGAGTTATTGAGCCGCCAATAAAGGAAAGAGTAACATCCTCACCTCTTTTAGCTTTCTCTGTTACTTCATGAAGTCTCTTCAGATTGCCCTTTTTCATAAGGCATTTGCTTATCATCTTCTTATAATCGTCAGACTCAAAATCTACAGCATTGTCTGTAAGCTGCTCCGGAGCTTCAAATCCATCATGCAGATAAAAGCAAACATCTGCCATTGCCTGTATTCCTGACTTTTCAAATTCAAAGCGTATTTGTCCGGGTACTCTGTCTGTATCAAACCATGTAATCTCTGTGAGATCTATAATCTGCTCTGATCCATCGGCTACAAATTCTCTGCTTACGATAGTCGCAGGGTCACCCTGATTCTGTCCGTACATCTGGAAAACAAAATTAACCTTTTCTTTTCTTGATTCCTCTGATACGGATACACCTATACTATGAACAAGCTTCTTAAAGCCTTCTGCTGTCCCAAGCATTTCAAGTATTTTTTCATCTGTTACATTTCCTGTGAGCTTAGCAGAATCAGGCAATCTACCATTATCCTCATAGATGAACTGAATACCTCTGCCATCCGATTGGGGGGCAGCAAATATTCCTTTGTCCTGCATTATGTAAAAATATGGTCTCTTTTTTGTTGGATCCTTAGGGGCTACCGGCCCTCTTCTTTCTTCGTTACTCATTGTGTCCTCTTTTCACGGCCATCTTCCTGGTCTTGGTTTATTTACACTTATTATTCCTGAACTTTCCAGATTTCTTAGGAGTAATAATCTGGCTTCTCCGATTTTTTCAGGTTTAAGCATATAAAAACTATATGTTTCTATGAGGGAAAACAGGTTACCTGTTCTACCTTCTATTTTGAAATTATTTATACCCATAGGCACATATTTTTCCCAGATCATCTCCGGAGAAACAAATGTTGAATATTCCTGTATTGTGTAGATGCAATTTTTATCTCCGTATTCACAGGTCCAGGGTTTTATGGGTTTTTGTTTATCCTTGGGAAGTTTTCTGTTCTCAAGGGTTGTTCTCTGATTTATTGCTATGTTTTTATAGTGATCGCCCCTGCGCTTACAATCAGGCACGCAGCAAGCATTTATCAGAACTTCAAGCTTTTCTTTATGTTCAACCTTTTCCAATAAATCCCACTTGTTATTTAAATTGTAATCAAGAACTACATATTTATAGTCCTTTTCCATTTCCTTATTTAATGACTCTACATCACGAATTTCTTTGCACGTTGTACTATTAAAATGATATGAAGGATATTTTTCCCTAAGATACTTCTCAAGAATCTCAGAATAGACAAGAACTTCATTCATTCCATTATCCCCTACCTCCATGCAAAAGTTACAGAAAGGATCATCCAGGTCAGCTTCGATAAGAAGTGGATTGGTGAAAGTATATCTAATAGGAATGCCTTTTGCATTTATGGTCTTTACGACATTTTTCACGAATCCTGCATCGCACTGGTCATTCCCCAGAAAACGTCCCCCATTCCATAATGCAAGCGGAAATGCTCCAAAAAAAGAAGCAATCTCAACACCTTCCCTAAAATACTCCGGGTGCTGCTCCATAAGACTTATCCAAAACATGTTTAGGGGATAATTATATCGGAGTCCCGGTAAATGAAATTTCACCTTGCCCATAATAACTAAAACCTTTCTAAATAAAACTATGTCCGGTTCTTCTTCCGGATAAATAAGGGGCGGCCAAATAACTTAGCCGCCCCTCTGATTCTCTACTTATCGAGTTAAGCAGAAATTATTTATTTGCATCCTCAATGTATGCTTTCCATGTATCAGCAATAGCTTCAACCTGCTCAGAAACTACACAATCAGGTGTAATATTCCAGATGAAGTCTGAACCAATGCTCATGTTAGGAATCATGCCGTGATAAGCAATTGTGCCGTGCTCAGGCTGTGTCATCATTGTGATTGTCTCATCAACTGCTCTTGTATCAAAGATACCGTTACGAGCTGTTGAAATGTTACCATTGAAGTCCTCATAGCCTTCAGGCTGATTTGTCCAAAGATCCCAAGCAAATGCAAGCTTCCATGCCTTGTCTTCATCATAGCAAGCAGGGATTGCAATCGGGTTGTTTGTCCATACGTTGATATAGTCCTTACCCTTAGGTCCCTTAGGGAACATTACGAAGCCGAGCTCATCTGTCATATCCTCAAGGAAGTTACCAGGGCATCCTGCATACTCATCCTCTACAAGGAATGCTGCCTGACCGTTGATGAACTGCTCTTTGTAGTAATCCCACTCAGCGCCTTCCGGATTAGCCTTTTCTGCATCATAGTTTGAGAATATCTTAACTGTCCACTCAAGAGCTTCAAGAGTTTCAGGATTCTCAAGGTCATATGTGTACTTGCCACTTGCATCTTTACCTACGATGTCACCACCGTTAGAGAAGATAGCCTGTGTTGTCATAACACCTTCGTTAAGTGTCATACCATAAATATCGATAACACCATCGTTGTCTGTATCACGCTGAACCTTGGAAAGGAGATCTTCGAAAGCATCCCATGTCCATGTTCCGTCAGCCTGCATATCATAGATTGATTCAGGATCGATACCAGCATCTGTAAGAATTCTCTTGTTAAAGTATACACCTGTTCTAGGCTCTGAGAATCCAGCATACATAGCGTAAATGTGTCCGTCTTTACCATACTGCTCGTGAAGAAGGTTTCTCTGGAACTTATCCTTTGAGAAATCAAGGCAATCAAGAGTTGAAAGGTCATACATAAGACCACTTGAAATAGCTGATGTGATAGCCGGATCATCACGAAGTGTCCAAATGTAGTTCTCATCGCCACCTGTTGTAGCATAATCTACGAAATCTGCAGGTGTTGAACCCCAGTCAGAGATAGCCTGCTGCTTGATTGTGAAGTTGTATGTTTCCTGAGCCCAATCTCTGTACTCCTGCTGAGCTTCTTCATAATCGTTAGCGGGTTCTGTCGGGTCGCCTGACCACCAGTCACGGATGATAATTTCCATACCGCCGAGATCGATAGGATTACCATCAGCATCTGTCTTAACTTCATAGAGATCTCCACTTTCAGAAGCTTCTGCTTCTTCAGCCTCGCCTGCATCCTCAGTAGTCTCTTCTGTGTCAGACCCTGCAGTATCCTCTGTCTCTGTGCTCTCAGCAGTCTCTGTTGTATCTGCTGCAGCCTCTGTTGAAGTAGCTGTATCTGTACTTGTACTATTTGTACTTGCTCCACATCCAACAGCACTCATTGTCATAGCTGCAAGTGTAATAGCAGCTGTAACTTTTTTGGTTAATGCCCTTTTCATCTTTGTCCTCCTTTTTTGAGATTTTTCCATCTCTAAGTTAATGTTATATAGAAGCCATCTGCCCCGGCGCATTCCCGGGTGCTGCCAGAGCAAATGGGCATTCCCTGATAAGAAAAATATTTAACTCCTTCGCTATTATACAGCGCAAAGAGATTTTTTACATCTTTATACCTGTATTTGCAATACTTTCAACGAAAGCACGCTGTGCGAAGAGATACAGAATTATCAAAGGCATGATAATCATCAGTGTACCTGTCGCAAGAATACAGTTTGAATAAGCAACGGAAATAGTTGTCTTAACACCGTTAATACGCTGAATATATGCACCAAGACTATCGATAATTCTTGAAAGACTGGTACTTACAAGCTTTGTGTTTCCAAGGAATAATCTTGAATAAAATCCATCTGTCCACTGCCATACAAAGGCAAACAGGAAACATGATGTAATAGGTGGCTTAGCCTGGGGAAGCATAATTCTTACAAAAGTCTTAAGCATTCCACATCCGTCAACATAAGCAGCCTCTTCAAGATCTACAGGAAGTCCTCTGAAAAACTGTCTTATGATGAAGATATAAAGACCATTCTTAAGTCCCATACAACCGGCACTCATCAGATAATACGGAAGTGCTGATCCTCTTAGGTTTAATGTTGATCCTGTTGTCAGTTTAAACAATCCCAGTATATCAAAAAATCTGAAGTGCAAATGCAAGGATGATGCAATTGTCTGTGGCGGAATGAGAATTACCAAAATAACTGCCGCAAACCAGAATTTCTTAAAAGGAAACTCAAATCTTGCAAATCCATAACCAACAAGTGTACATACGGTTATCTGTAAAACAGCAATGGTCAATGATATAAGAATTGAATTAATAAGAGCCTGACCATAACTCATAAGTTCAGCTGCAAGTCTATAGTTAGCAGTTGTGAAGTGTTCAGGAATAGCAATAACAATTGGGTTGTACAAGTCCTGCTCTGTCATGAAACTTACGGATATTTTGTTTAAAATAGGCTGTAATATCATGAAACACATTCCGAAAAGAAGTATGAATCTGAATATACTCAAACCTATATCCATAATTTTCTTTTGTAAAAGATATCCACCGGATAATCTGTTTCTTTCCCAGAAATCCTTGTCCTGATGAACCAATGTCTTTTTTTTGTTTTCTTTGGCACTCATTTTCTGTGCTAATGCCATATCAGTCATAGTAATAAACTCCCTTCGAGATAACAAGAGATGTAATTCCGACAAATGCAAGTACAACTAAGAAATATATCCAGGACATTGCTGAAGCATTACCATACTGCATCTGCTCAACCATTACCTTTTGAATTTTCTCAATAACACCGTTATCAGAACGCATACAGAAATCAACTACTGTATAAAGCCAATTAACAAGGAAAAGTGAACTGATCATCGGGAATGTTATTTTCCACAAACTCTCCCATTTTGTACATCCTTCAATATCAGCTGCTTCATACATACTTGATGATATGCTCTGAAGACCTGACAGGAAGATAATAATCTGAATACCTGAAGCAATAGCGACATCATAAATATTATCAATTACTTCAAATACCTTTTCATAAGCTCTAACACCTACACCGGCTGTACGAAGTATACTCTCGAGAGCAGCTGTAACACTTACACCCTGTGTTGTTTGTTCAATTGTCTGAGCAAGTGATGCCATGAGCTGGTTGTTTGATTCAAGTCCTACGATTACACCTGATGAAAGAATAACCGGAAGGAAGAAGATTGCTCTTACCAGTGCACGTCCCTTGAACTTCTGATTTAATATCAGTGCAACAAAGAAACTGAATACTATGATAGCCAATGAGTAAACAATCATTCTTGAAAGCTCTTCAACCAGTAATCTGTTGAATTCAGGATCTACTCTGAAAGCATATATGTAATTGGTAAGTCCTACCCAAGTCTGCTTAAAGTCTCCTGCTCCAAGTTCTACATTGCAAAAACTCATATTAAGTGACTGCCATAAGGGCTTAATCATAAATACCAGAAAACCAATTACAAAAGGAGCAATAAATGCATATCCTGCCTTGGCTTTTCTTTTTTGCAGTCCTACAACCTTTTTCTTTTGCTTCTGCTTTTCCATAAAACCATTTCCTCTCATCTGACAACCAGATAATCTCTGGCGGGAACTGTCTTTCCGTCCGGTGTCTGTGCATCACTGTAGCCATAATTTACATAGACATTAGTTCCATCCGCATACTGTGTGCGGGAAAGATCTTCACTGATGTTTTCATGATCAACCATTTCCTGATTGAAGATATGGCCGAGTTCTTCGTTGTATCTTGTGCAGATATCAAGCATCTTGTCTTTCCATGCTGAATATGTTGCACCGTAATAATCTGTATAAAGTGTTTTCTGTGTTGCAAATGATGTTTCATTCATGAAAGCGAAGTATAATCCTGCGCCATACTCTGCGCTGTAAAGTACTTCATTCTCCTGATTACCACCAATGTTTACAGGCTCTCCTGTATAGTTTACTCTGCCATGTACAGCAATCTGGTAGAAAGGAATGCATTGATCAAGTATTGTATATTCACTTCCTCTTAAATCCATTCCTGTAACCATGCTAGCATAAGGAACCGCATAGTCATTACCCATGTTTATCATTATGGGTGTGCCTTCACTCTGAATCTTCTTAAGTTCTTCTTCCTGAAGGCTCTTTACGCTCTGTCTGCTGTGCATATTCTTTCTATAGAAATCAGATGATAAGTCTTTTCCAATATCCTGGAAAGAAACACCTGCACCATAAGATGCTGCTGTATCAGCAAACTTGTCTGCAATATTCATTGCAAGATCTGTATGTAACAGATAATACAAATGATCAGAATTCTCTCTCTGCGCATATGTTATATGGCTATAATCATATAACTTAGCCTGCTCTTTGCTGATGAGCTTTGCTGCATCTCTGTATGAGAAGAAACCATCAAGCAGGTTTGAATCATTTGCATACTGTGTTATACCATCAAGGTAAACCTTTGAACCTGTTTCATCACCTGTCTTAACCAGATTCTTCAGATCATTTTTACTTCCTAGTGCTCCAATCGTCTTTGCGGATTTCAATAATCTCTGATCCACACCACCGTTGCACCATCCGGTAAGTTTAACGGACATGTTATCGATTCCGTTATCATTTAAATCCTTAACGATATTGCTTGCTTCTTTATAAGTCGTAAGCTTAAGAGGTCTCTTTACAGGAACACCGAGAATCTGTTTAACCTTATCAATTGCTCCGATCATCTCAACAGCAACCGGTGCACTTGAATCCTGATTCATAGAAAGAGAATCGCCATATTTATCCTGTAAATAAGATCCATATTCCTTTGCCATGTCTACATAGCTTCCGGAATTGATAAATGTATATCTACGAGTAAGTGTTTCATCCGGCAATGAAGGTACATATTCATATACATCACTGTTAGCGATATCACCTACATCATACTGCTCTCTCTGGCAAATGCTGTATACGGCATTTACATAATTGTAGCTGTTGTTCTTTCCGCTTATATCTGCCTGAATTGAAGCATAAGGGCTTCCATCTTCAAGTATACATAAGAAAGAGTCATTACCTTCTGAAACTCCGAATACACCATAGTATGCTCTGGTGTTATGTACTACCGCATCTCTGCTAAGGCACATATCCCAACCATATACATTTGTATAATAGCTGCTCTGTGAAACCTTGCCATTGTTGAAGTTAATAGTAGCACCGCCGCCTTCCGGAACAAACATGTAACCATCCTGCTCGCTGTCACCAGCTCCAAAATATGGAAGAGGGGTAATTGTATAAATCGGTGAATCCTTTTTATACTTAAGGTCCTTCATAGGAACCTCTACAACAAGATCGTCTCCATCAAGCTTGTAAACAACACTTACATTAAATACAGGCTTATCTGAGCTTTTTACAGAAAGATCAAGTTCCTTATCTGCTTGGAAATCATCATATGTATATCCTGCTTCTTCAAAGGATTTTTCAATCTTCTTTCTTACATTTTCTTTTGTCTTATCACGAAGTACGTATATGACATGGTCTTCAAGAGCCGGATAACTTGCAAGAAGCTCATCCTTATTGTCTTTTTTACCAAGCTTGTTAATGTCATACTTTTTGTAATACTGCTGGATAAAATTAACGTCATCCTTATCCATTTTTGAAAGCCATTCATCAAGACTTTCCTTAGTAATTACAGGAGGAATAACATACTCTTTTATAACATCACCAAGTGAGTAATCTACTCTTACGGAGTCGCCATCCTTTGTAATGTTATAAATCTGGTTGGCTGTACTGTAGGTATGAGTGTTATATGTTGTCTCAAGACCTGTAACAACTGAATATGACATAATGAGCGGTGACTGTAGGTTGGCCTTCTCTTCAGGAAGAGCTATTGCATCATTTGCTGCATTCTCCGGATTTGAACGCCATACCTTACCGGTTTCCTTAACAGTAACAGTAAACTGTGTAGTTAAAGGATCCATTTCCAGTTTCAGCTTGTCATTCTCAATAACAACCGTATCCTCTCCGCCTTCATATGAGTACGGAACTACAGCTTCATCTGTATCATTTACATTTTTATGATTTATTATGAAAAGTACGGCAGCTAATATTAGAATACATATGATCACAGGAGCCGCCAGGCTCTTAACTATCTGTCGTATTTTTCCCTTTTTATTTTCGTTCATTTCTGCTCCCATCCGTAATTTCTATAGTCGGAACAATAATTCCTTACCCAGAGATATAAAGTAAGAAACTCCCTGAGATATCATACTGAAGAAAATCATCAGAATGAAAATCATTACCAGCATTGAAAAAAGTGTTGCTATTGTGAAAAGCAGATTCTTTCCGGCTGTATATTCGTGAATCTGCCCCATGGCTGCTATAACAAGCAGTGCTGCCCAAACCAGGGATATTGCACTCACCATGGCATAAAATTCTTTTTCATCTACTGTTACGAAATTACTGAATATCATTAGTGGAAACTGTAAAAGCGGATAAGGCGTAAGTGCATAACATGTTGCCATATATACCTGGCCCAATCGACCTTTACCATCAAACAATGTGGTAAGTCCCCAGTTTCCGACTACCCATAAGGAAAGAGGGAAAAGAATACTTGCTATATATAAGAAGATATTCAAATCTTCCCAGTAAACTGTTACAAATATGAAGCTTGTGTATCTTAGCTTCAGGATTCTTATCAATACCGTAGCAATCAGTATTGTGTTGGCTGCTGCATAAGTTCCTCTTTTTTCGTGTGTCAGATCCCAAAATCCGTCAAGCGGATGGGATATACAGTAAAGAGCAAACTTCAGCGAGTCAATATAATGATCATATTTCTCTTTTGTGATAGCTGCCATTATTTTTCTCCGTCCTGTGTATTCATGAAAATATCTGCAGTGTCAATCTCATGTTTTATCCTTCTGGTTTTACCTATTCCAAGCGGAACGATAAAGAGTAAAACAATAACCAGAACAATCCAAACAATATGATCTTCAACCCATTCCTTACGATATTGTTTATAAGCTTTGGAATAGTTGTCATCATCATACTTAAGCTCAAAATACTTCATTGCTTCTTTGTATCGCTTCTGACGAAGTAATGATCTTCCTATTCCGATGTATGCCAGGTCATAGTTTCCGTTTTGTTTCATAACGTTTTCCCATGACTCACCTGACTCTGTATATTTACCCTGATCAAACTCTTCGATAGCGTTGTATACAAGCTGACCAAATTCTGTCGGAACAAATACTGTGATAGAGTTATCAAGCGCATCTACAACATATAAGTCATGACCTATATGGTCAATTGCTGTAGGTTTACGGAAATATCCGTTCATGTTACCATTTCCACCGTAACAGAATACTATATTTCCCTGATCATCATATCCAAAGCATCTTCCTCTGTTTCTGTCAAGGCATACATAAATGTCATTATCCATGACTGTGACATCAGTGAAAATTGACGGTCCTTCATATCCACCGCCGGATCCCCAGTAAAGATCACCCAGAACACCCCATTCACCGTTATGTACAAGAATGTCACTTCCCATCAGATTAAGCTTTCTAACAGCATTGTCCTTTTTAGATGCTTTATCCTCATTTGTTGCTATTGTTGCATATATGAATCCTTCATAATCCATGAAGATATTCTCATACTCTGTAGGAACGAAGGACTCCATCTTAGCTCTCTGTTCCTGAGAAGCAAACTTTTTCCAAATATAATCTGTCCAATCAAATGTTACCGGTGTAGCACCTACAAATCCTGAAAAAGTTCCATCCGCTTCGTATTTTATAAGTCCTTTATTTATACCTGTCGCAATACAATAAACACGACCTGCGGAATCAACTGACAGTTTTGTCGGCTGGAAAACCAATTTGGGATCAAGTGTATTATCTTCAGGCTTTACGAATGACTGCACATACTGAAGATCTTTATCCAGTTTTAAAACTCTCGCATTTCCCTGATCTGCTATATAGAAGTCACCCTCATCTGAAACAGCTACATCTGTAGGATTTGCCAATGTTTTAACATCGCAATCACCTTCAAAGGAATCTATTATCCTTACTACCTCAAGCTTTTCAGCTGAATCTCTCTGCAGCTCGATAATGCGATTATTTCCACTGTCACAGAGGTATATTTTATTGTCTTTCGTGAATATTCCGTCAGGATTGCTCAGATTCTTATCAAGTCCCAGGTCTGCTCCTGTAAATACCTTACATACATTGTAGAAATCGGGACTTTCCTGAACATCTCCCCAGTAATCATAATTATAGGTATACCCATATTCACCTGCATATGCCGTTAAAGGAGTGGCGGTAAGAACCATCATGCCAGCAAATACTGCTGCTGCTCCTTTTACGATTTTTTTCATAGTCTGCATAACTTACACCTTTCCAAATGGTTTGGTAATGTATTTTATCAATCCTTCAAACCGGAACTAGCCATTGTCTCGAGGATCTGGCTCTGGGAGAATACGAAGATGATAATCGGAACGATCATTACAACAACCAGTACGGCTGCACCCTGACCTGTTCTTGCGATACCACCACTCTGAATCTGCTGAAGCGCAAATACCAGTGTCTTTTTCTCCTCTGAATAAATGAAGGTTGAAGCTCTGTTATTCCAAAGTGCCTGAACTGAGAAGATGATAAGTGTCATCCATGCAGGCTTAACATTAGGCATTACGATGCCTGAAAATACTTTCCACTCATTTGCTCCGTCTATCTTAGCCGCTTCAATAAGTGAAGTCGGAAGACCTTCCATGAACTGCTTCATAAGGAAAAGTCCTAAAGGTGAAGCAAAAGCAGGAATAATTATTGCCCAATATGTATCAATCCATCCAAGTTTATTTAATATGATGTAGTTAGGAATAGCTGTTACATATCCGGTAAACATCATAGCTACGGTTACAAGCTTGAAAAATGCCTGATTTCCGGGGAATTCGTACTTAGCAAGTACAAAAGCTGCCATAGATGCTATGATCAAATGTCCAAATGTTCCCACAAAAGTGATAAATACTGTATTAAACAGGTATCTTGAGAAGGTTACCCAGGATTTACCCATTGTAACAAACAGATCCGAGAAGTTATCAATAGTCGGCCGTTTCGGGAAAATCGTGGGCGGGAACTTAAACAGTTCGTCCAGAGGCTTTAATGCACTGCTTACCGCATAGATAAGAGGGAAAGCCATAATAAAAGCTATAAGAAGCAATATGAGATATAATAAAATATCACCTATTATTGATCTGTTTGGCTTTCTTTTCTTGATCAGCTTCTTGCGGTAAACCTGCTCTTTAGTTTCTTTTTCAGTTTTCTTCTTGTTACTATCTTTACTCATGTCAGGTTCCCACTCTCCTTAAGAAGCTTTGAATTGCTTTATTGCATAAAATCATCATCAGGAACAGTATGGTTGCAATTGCACATGCATATCCCATTTCAAATCTCATTGAACCGTAGTCAATAAGGTGTGCTACGATTGTTCTTGCTGCGTAGTCTGTACTCGGAAATCCACAAAGCTGCATTGTAACATCTGCTACGTTGAAAGCCTGTGTGATTGCCATTACCGCACCAAACATCAGCATAGGCTTCATGTTCGGAAGTGTTATGAACCAAAGTTCCTGCCAACGGTTTTTGATACCATCCATGTAACCGGCTTCGAACTGTGACTTATCTACACCCTGAAGGCCTGCTACAAATGAAAGGAATCCACTACCAAGACTCATCCAGAGTATAACCAGCATACAAATCGGTAACATGTACTGAGGGTTAACCAACCATAATATTGGCTTATCAATAATTCCAAGGTTAATCAAAAATGCATTTACATAACCATAAGCATCTCCTCTAAAGAACACGGAGAAGATAACGAAACAGTTTCCCGCGATTGACGGTGCGTAAAACACCATAACTGCTATACTACGTACCCATCTTGGCAATTCGTTAATCAGCCAGGCAAAAAGGAAGGACATTATATAACCAAGGGGTCCGGTAATCACTGCAATCAGTAATGTGTTTTTCACACCGATTAGGAAGATGTCGTCCTGCAGAATCAGGCTGATGTAATTCTGCAGACCGATGAATCGCGGTGCTTCCAATACGTTATAATATGTAAAACTAAAATATATGGATGCCAAAACCGGAAAAACATAAAACATGGTGAACAAAATCGCATATGGTGCAAGAAAGAGATAGCACATTTTTCGATTTTTCGCCTTTTTATACGCCACCTTTGCGTTATGCTTACGCAAGGTGAAATACTTTTGAAGATACTCTTTCATTCTTTCTCTCCTAAAACTGTCGGATTATTGTGCTCATGCCAGATATTACTCAATTGGCATTCCGAACTCTTTCCTCTTCTTCTCAATCTCTTCATCAATCATGATTGAGTAGTCAATGATGGTCTCTCGTGAATCAACTTTTTCGTTAATAACTTTACGTATTGCGTTGGAAATATGACGTCCGGTAAAGTATCCGCCGGGAACCTCTCTTATTCCAACTGTCTGATCCCACTGATCATCAAGTACTTCAATATCCTCTGCACTCCAAGATAAATTTTTGAATGCATCTCTGTTAGCTGTAGCATATCTTGCGGATGAACCGAGAAGTGCTTCAATTTCTCTACCAAATCTAACCTGTGTATCCGCATTTGCCCACCACTTCATGAATTCCCATGAATCCTTTCGAAGTGATTCATCTTCAGTTCTGATCATCATAGTAGCGTTACCTGTGATGAAATCCGAACGATCAATTGTTCCATCAGCCTGCTTTGTTCCGGGTATGAGAGTGAAATCCCATAGACCTCTGATTTCAGGCGCTGATACCATCAATGTGTTATAAGTTGAATAAGGTGCTACACCAATTGGCATTTCTCCTGAACGGAATCTGCTTACGAAATCATATATTGTAGGTATTCCGTAGTCATTGAAATATCTTACATATTCATCAAATGCCTTAACACCGGCTTCTGTATTAACGGTTGTCTTTGTTCCTGCTTCGTTGTACATATCCCCGCCATACTGATAAAGCAGTGAGAAATACATTGAAAGATCAGGCATATTTGACATGATTGCTGTTGAAGCTGTTGCAGCTCCGCTACTTCCTGCTGCAGTAGGTATACCAACAGAAAGGTTGTTACCCTGAATTGTAGGAAGCATTTCTATAAGTTCCTTCCACGTCTGCGGAGGCTCAAGTCCAAGTTCTTCAA
This sequence comes from Butyrivibrio sp. AE3004, assembly GCF_000703165.1. Lineage (NCBI taxonomy): Bacteria > Bacillati > Bacillota > Clostridia > Lachnospirales > Lachnospiraceae > Butyrivibrio > Butyrivibrio sp. AE3004. Next base: position 264,692 of record NZ_JNLQ01000003.1, on the reverse strand, counting down.
GAACGTCTTTTCTATAGAACATTACATTGAAGGTCTGTGTCTCAGGAATTCCGTATACATGTCCATCAAGTCCATACTGTTCATAGGAACTCTTTGAATAATGTGAAAGAACTTCTTCCCAATCATCAAACTGTGTTATGTCTTCAGCTGCACCACGTAGTGCATAGTTTACAGGCTGATCTGCGCCCACGGAAAGAACTACATTAGGTCCTCTTCCTGCAAGTACTGCATTAAGAAGTGCATCCGGAGCAACGATTTCAACGTTAACCTTTACTCCACTCTCAGGTGTAAATGTATCATCAACCATTGATTTAAGGATTGTACCCTGATCACGTCCTGTAAGTACCCATACCTTAACTACATTACCTGAACCGTTTGCATCGTATACATCACCGACTGCATTGTAGTCTACAAAGAATGATGCAATGAATGATTTGATTTCATGCCAGCTCTTTGTAGCAAAGTTTGCTTTATCTTTCTTAGGCTGTACACCGGTTCCTGATACAACAAGATAATCAATATCAAGTTTTGTATCACTCATATTAAGAGATGCTGTACCAAGAGCAGTAATATTATCCTTAAAGGTTGTAAACTCTGTTGTGATTTTCTGAGGTTTTGCACAGAATCTTTCAAGCTGCTGCGCAACTGTCTGTGCTGAAGCAATCTGGTCCGCTTTCTGACCACTATATGCAACCATATCGTCAACTATCTTATAAAGTCTCTTAGACTCAAGATCCATAGCTTCCATTATTTCAGGATATGTTTTTTCAATATGATAGTCTCTGTACTGGTCAGGAGTAGCGCCTGTATAAACAAGGATTCTTCTATATATCTGATTAAGTCTGTAGGTTGAATCCTCAAGCTCTTCAAGAATTTCACCGATTCCTCCGAGCGTTGCTTCCAATCTTATTGTGTGGCTTCCTTTAGTAAGATAAATGTTATAAGGAGTTCCATTATCGTCTGCCAGTTCAAGACAATCCCAATCATTTCCAAACGGGAATGATACTTCTTCAAGCTCCTTAAAAGGTACTTCGCCATCAATCAATACTTTTCTGTTAGAAACAGAACCTCTGGAATAGTTCTGGCGACCTTTGATCATAATATTGTAAAGGCCATCCTCAGGTACTTCTATATCCCATTCAATCCACTGACCTGAACTTCTCCAGCTGTCACCACCTACATAGTTCAGAACTGTTGTCGTAACACTATTTGGAACCGTGGTCGGTGATGATCTGTCATATTTTGCATATAACGAAGATTCTGATCTGATTGTTGAATCCTCACCCTGTATTGTCTGTATGAAAGACTTTGCTGCGTCACCGCCATCTTTTCCTGAAAACTCAGCAGCATATTCCTTATATATCTTTTCGTTTTCAATCGCTTTTATTTCTAATGAAGAAATAAGCATCGGTTCATTTTCAGCTTCAAGAGTAAGTTCATTCTCGCCCTGTTCGAAGTAGAATTGATAAGGTTCTGTTATAAATCCCATATCATCTCTGAAATAAGCACTTTGCCAATCAAAAACTTCTACCTGCGAAGGTCTTATTTCATTTCCCTGATTATCAACCTTTACCTCTCCGCCGTTTGTCCAGATTCTTGTAAATGTAATATTTCTTGCATCCTCAAAAGGGGCTTGTCCGTTTATCAGAACTGATCTCTCAGCAGGAACGCCTCTTGACTCCGGAAGAAAATAATTTACGTAAAGATTATATAACCCAGCTTTCGGAACATTGACTTTCCAAGTCACTTTTGAACTTGTTCCTGTATAGAGCGCCTTGTCCACATCGCCTTCAGGATTGTTCTCTTCATGAACATCTCCTTCGCTCTGGTTATCATACAAGTCAACCTCTATTGACTGACTCGGTTTTTCATCTGCTGCATGCTCGTTCAGGTAATTTGTATAGGTTCCGGTTCGTTCCATACCCTGAACATCTGCTGTCAGATCTGTTCCTTCATATTTATAATGGAAATCATCAACATCTCGTAGTGATAATAGCACGCACAACAGTGCAACAACTGCTACAACTCCGGCTACTATTAATATTGTCTTGGAAGTCTTTTTCATCTCATCCCCCAAATTATTTTATTCCGCATCTTTTTCTGCAAAAACCCAGAAACACGGTTTGGGCTCATATTTACTATCAAAGAGCAATGGGCATTGCGCCAGCCCTGATTTGTTACCGCCTCCAACATTGGAGCGGAACTGAAGCCATGAATATTTATCTATCGTTCCCCAGAACGTCATTCCGGTAACCTTTGCCGTTCCGGAGCTCTGTGCTGATTTAAGTGCATAATACAAAAGGTTATATTGTTTTCTTTCCCTTTCATACTCTGCCTCAACAGATTCAGGATCAGAGCTGTCATATTGATCACTTGCTGCCAAATCCCATTCTGTTATTTGAATGTTTCCAACAACCTCGCCGTAAGCCTTGATTGCATTTTCAAACTCTGTTGTTGAAGGGCCGCTCACACTATAATGCCCCTGCATACCCATCGCGGTAAGTCTTGTCCCCTCTCCGGGAGCCCCTTCCGCAGCTTTAACCGCTTTGAGAAGTTCTATGATTCCGCCCCTCTTTTTGGCATCGCATTCATTGTAGTCATTGTAATAAAGCTCCAAGCTCTCAGGCGCATATTTATTTGCGTATTTGAAGGCATTTATAATGAAGCTTTCATCCTGATACACATGCCACCAACTTGAGTTCCCTCCGTGGGTATCTTGCAGAAGATCTTCATCCGGTCGTTCCGTATCCGTTCTGTATGTACCTGTTGAATCAGATATTGCTTCATTCACAACATCCCAGCCATAAAAAAGATCCTTGTACTTACTATCTTCTCCTACAAAATGCTCAAGAACCGATTTGATGTACCATTCCTGCCTCTTATCCATTTCCTCAGCCGTTACATACGACTTGGTTTTGTCATAATCCTTATGGAAAAACCATTCCGGCGTTTGTGAATGCCACAAAAGCACATGCCCTCTTACCTGAAGAGTTTGATCCGGATGTGTTTCATTCCACTTTAGGATTTTATCAAGAATTTTTTCAGGGTTTTTAAAATTCAAAACCGGAACAGTCAGAAGCTCACCATTCAGCTCAACCTCTTCCGTTCCCGGACACTTTCCATTGCTATATCCAAAAAGCGAATCCGGTTTTAACTCATTCCCAAGCGTGACACAATTAAAGTGCTTTGTAACTATATCCCAAACGCCAAGGTCCCACGGCTCTTGTCCTGTAATTGCGCACCCAAACCTGCAACCCATTGTCTTTTCTACGCTATCCTTTAGTGCAGGTACCTCTTGTTCCTCATTCTCAACGGTATCTTCAGTTGTTTGCGTTACATCACTTGCTTCTTCTGAATCAGTTTCTTCTATATTATTAGAAGTATCTTCTTCATTGCTTTCAGCATTACTATCTGAGTCATCAGATGTTGCGTTTATTTCCTCTTCAATCTTTGTCTCAGCATTTTTTCCGGAAGTAGCTTGTCCGCAACCTGTGCCAATCAAAGCCGTTGTAGCCAATATAATTGCCGTTCTTAACCTTCGGCGTTTGACCAGATCATATTTCTTCATGAAATATTCCTTTCTACTTCTCAAAACTTGCGAAAGCACTCTAAAGCTTTGCTGCTACTAAATCATAGACTTTTATGACTATTTGCGCTTATCACATTTTGCTTTTCCATGTGCGCTTATTGCTCTATACTATCCAAATTGAGCTGGTCATATTTGTGCATTTTAGACAAACGAGTAATTATAGCAAAAACTTTTATTTATAATTATTTAATAGAAGATACACATTTCATTTATAATCGCAAAATATGAGAGTGAGCTCTATTCAAAATTATCTTCTTTTTTATTGCTAATTGCTTATCAATTATTGCGTTTATAGAAACAAATTTATTGCACTTTTATTGTATCAATTTCACAAACTTGCTTATTTACTGGATTTTCTGTTTGCTACTGCAAGCAATATATGATAAATTCATAAATCATAAGGTTGCTTTTAGCAATTATTGCAAATAAAATGCAAATATTTGTTTAACAAATATTGTTTAAGGAACTGTTGAGGATAGTATGAAGAATAAAAAAGATAATCTTAATCTTGATTTTTATCAACAAAATACCGACTTTAGAAACAGAGTAATGGTAGCAGAAAAGGAAAACAGCATTTTCCCGAAAGATGCATCCGTTAGAATCTGGTACAATGTGCAAACAAGCGATTACCTTCCTCATTGGCATGATGCAATGGAAGTTATTATTCCCATAGAGAACTATTATGATGTAGAAATCGATAACGAACCGCATCACATCATGCCAGGTGAAATACTGATGATTTCACCCAGAAAAATGCACCAGTTACACGCTCCCGAAAGCGGAGCCAGATTTATATGTCTTTTCAACGTAGATTTCTTCTCACAAGTTAAGGATTATACAGGTATGCTTTTTGTCAAGAACAGCTGTATTCACATAACTCCAGAAACCTACGCTCCGGTATACAGTGAAATCTACGATTTATTTACACAGATTTGGAATGAATATTTCCAAAATACAGAATTTTACGAATTTGCTATTTACGCAAATCTTTTGCAGGCCTTTACGCTTCTGACAAGATGTCAACTTAATCAGATACATCTGTTTACAGAAAGTAGTCCAAACAAGCGAAGAGATTACTTCACAAGACTTAATGGTGTCCTGGAGTACATCGACGATCATTACACAGAAGATTTAACACTTGATGAAGTTGCGGATTTTAGTGGTTTTTCAAAATTCCATTTCACAAGATTGTTTAAAGAATATATGAACAGCACATTCTACGATTACCTTATAGGGCGACGTATTAAGGCATCTGAAATACTCCTTTCGCAGAACGATCTGTCAATAACTGACGTTGCTTTACAAGCCGGCTTTTCAAGCATTTCAACTTTTAATCGTACATTCAAAGCAAAAAAAGGATGTACTCCCGGCGAATACCGCTCTTTATTCAGAAAAAGCAAGGATGGATCAAGCGATACTTCATCTTCTATAGAAGATGAAGTTGCTACAAGAATTATATAAAAACAGCTTTTAGCAGTATAACAACCCTCTAAAGCTCTGCTAAAATAAAAAACTCTCAAAGTCTGCAAATTCTTTGAGAGTTTTTTCGCATAACTTCTTAAACACAAAAATGAAAATACTTTTAATAAGCCAAATAATTAATAAACGAGGTGTACATCAGTACACCTCGTATTTAAATTCGGAAAAAGCAGCAGTTCCACCCGCTTTTTTTGTGCTAAACATGAATAGTGCAAATCTACACCCCATAAAGTGAGCCAATGTAAACTGTAAGCTTTTAGAAAAAGGCAATGGTTTATACTCTTTTTCAGAGATTTTTTTCCAAAACACCGTTGCATTTCCAACAGGCGCAAATGTATTAGCATCTATTCTAAAGGAAAATGCCTTGTCTTTTCCCAATGATTGCCTGCATTTTTCAACTTCTTCACCATTTTCTTTCGAGATAAGTAATAGTATACTCTCTTCCCCAGCCTTTTCTATAGCCAGATAACAGTATTCCTCGCATAGAATGCCAAGTCCGGCTCTGTCACCATCCTTTAGCCCCTCAACATTTAAAATAACACTTGCTCTGCTACGTGGCAACGTCATCCTCTGTGTTAATGTATTGATAGCCTTATCAAATTTTTCGCAAATTCTATCTGTCGAAAGAAGCAATTCCCGCTTTTTCGTGTCTTGTTTAACAAGCGAAATTTCAGGCTGATGATTCCACTGCCAAAAGCTTTTCATACCAAAGCTGTCAAACTCTTCATTTTCGGTCACTCTATTGTCCGCGTTGTTTGATTTTTTTCCTTTTTCGCTAAAATCATCATCTCCCGATAATGCCATATATCCATGATCAGGTCTTGTATTACATATTTCTATTTCAGAAGGAAGTTTACCGTTTTCCTCTATGTATGGTGTAGAGCCTTTCCACCTAAGAGGTAGTAAAAATGGTGTCCTTCCTACACCACCACGATCCTGAAACAGCATTGTAAACCAGTGCCCGTCCGGTGTATCAACGATTCCGCCCTGTGCAACACCTTGTCCGAAATATCCCATATCATCGCAAAACAACTCGCCGCCGCGAAATTCTCCTTCTATAGATGACGCCACAAAATAATTCTGTGTTCTCATCCATCTGGTCGGAAGAGAATGAATCAGAAAGATATAATATTTATCATTTATCTTATAGAAATGGCATCCTTCGTAAGAAAGATAATTGTTATTTTCTTCCCTAACCAGTACTCTCTGGAGCCCACCTTTTTTTGGTCCTTTTAGGTCTTTGTCAAGTTCAACTAATTTTATCTCTCTATTACCAAAAGCAATAAAAACCCGATCACCATCAAAAAGTAAGCTTGCATCGTGATAAAAGCCTTCGATATATTGTTTCTTCCATGGTCCTTTAATATTTTCAGCCTTATACAGATATGTTTTTTTTGTATCATTTGCGCAAAAGCACAGATAATAGCATCCGTTATGGTGTCTCAGGCAAGGTGCCCACATACCTTTTCCATAGATATTCTCACCATTCTTCAAGCATTGGCCATCAGTATCATCCAATCTGTCATATACATATGACGCATGCTCCCAATGAAGAAGATCATAAGAACGGAGTATTTCGCATCCCGGAAAAAAATGCATAGTGGTTGTTGCAAGATAGTATGTATCTCCCACCCGGATAATATCCGGATCCGGATAATCCATAGGAATTACCGGATTAATTGTCCCCAAAGAAACTTTTTCCTTCATCATTTTAAAAATCTCCATGAAATCACTTCATAATCTGAACCAGCAAAAGTGAAATACAAATCATGTACGCCTTCAGGTACATATTCCAGCGCAATAAATATATCCTCATCTTCGTTTCCGCTAGCTTCAACCGGAACATATGCTATGGCCTGCCCATCATATCCGTCAATGCTTACTCTTATAGCACCTTCGCCGGAACTTTTAATTTTCATGCAGATTTCGAAAGGCTTTTCATCCCCAAAATCAACACCCTCTACGCTGAGCCAGCTGCCATCCTTTATAACACTGACTATCATATCTCCCGATCCGCTTAATACAGCATCATCCCCATACTGTACAGTATTAATACCGGCTGAATTAGACATTGTAACAGCTTTTACTTCATCATATGGATTCAAATATGAAAGCTGCTTAACACCCTCTCTGGTTCCCTTTGAAACGGAAGGTCCTCCATCTTTAATATCCAGAATATCAATATTTGTACTTCTATAGCCGCCATTCATACCCATTGCTTCTTCAAGAATTCTTGAATGATATGTGATATACCATTGGTTCTTGAACTCAAACATACAATGATGATTGTTTCCTCCAAGGCCAAAGAAAAATTCAGGATTTTTGAGCACCGGTCTATATGGTTTAAAAGGTCCCATTGGAGAATCAGAAACAAGTGTTACAATCTCTCCTTGCTCAAAACCATGCTTTTCTTCATCCTCCCTTGTCATACTGAAATTCGAGCAGTATGAATAATAATACTTATCATTTATTTTATTTATTCCTGAATCTTCGAATAAAAATGCCACATTCTCAATCGGCTGTGGATCGCCATCAAGACTTATCATATCATTCGCAAGCTTTACCACTCTGGCTGTTCCAGGATTAGATGCTTTATCCGGACTAGGAACACCACCTCCTACATATAAATATGCGCTACCGTCATCATCCATAAGAACGGCCGGATCAAAGAGCCATGTAACTTCGGCACAATTCGGTGTTTTTCTTGAAATAAGTGGTCCATTTATAGGATCTATGAAGGGCCCAACAGGGCTATCTGCTGAAAGAACAGCTATACCGTTCCCATTATTAGCAAAGTAGAGGAAGAATCTGTCTTTCCCATCAATTTTTTTATAAGTTGCTGCTGGAGCCCAGGAATTAGCTCCCCATTTTGCAGCACCGCTTTCTGATGCAGCATATACGGTACCATGATCAGTCCAGTTAACAAGATCCTGAGATGAAACGACATTTATTTTATTTATATTCCCATATGTGTTTTCCTTAAGCTTCCCGTTTTCATCGTACATAGGATCATCACCTGTCATATACAGATATACTCTGCCATCATATACAAGCGCATATGGATCTGCCCCAAATCTCTGGGTCATTACAGGATTGTGATTACCCTGCATTTTGAATGCCTCACAAGGCTTAATTCTCTCAAATATCTCTTCCATTGTATGTGTTTCTATAACTTGCATTATTACCTCCCGAATCTTGCGAAAATATGCTAAACCCAATAATCATCCCAATCTAATGTAATTCTATTGTTCATACCAGTGCTTTTCCACAAACTAATTGCTCACTTTTTCGCACAAATTGCGCTGTACATAGCAATCTTTAGAAGCGAAATAGCAAGATTCGCATAGACCGCAGAAAAGATTACTCGTTAAAATCAGAATATGATTATACTTTTTAGAAACTATTTTTCATGGAGGAAAAGAAGATATGCTTAGACAAACGAAAGTTGAAAACGGAGCTCTAAGAGGGCTTCCGGGTTCAGATCCAAGGATTACTGTTTTCAAAGGCATTCCCTTTGCTGCCCCACCTATAGGTGAAAACAGATGGCGTGCCCCCAAGCCATGCCAAAATTGGGATGGCATTTTGGATGCTTTTGAATATGCTCCTATTTCCATGCAAGATACTCCCGGTCTTGGTACCGATATATACTGCAGAGAATGGCACGTTGATCCAGAAATCGCAATGAATGAAGATTGTCTTTATTTAAATGTATGGACTCCCGCAAAAAGTACAGACGAAAAACTACCTGTACTCGTTTGGTATTTTGGTGGAGGATTTCAATGGGGTTATACTGCAGAAATGGAGTTTGATGGTGAAAAACTTGCAAGACGTGGGGTTATAGTTGTAAGTGTAAACTATCGCCTTAATCTATTCGGTTTCCTTGCTCATCCTGAAATCACAAAAGAGGCTCCCGATGCCCCCGGTAATTTTGGTCTGCTTGATCAAAAAGCAGGACTTGAATGGGTATACAGAAATATAGCCTCATTTGGTGGAAATCCGGAAAGAATTACAATAGCCGGACAATCTGCCGGTGGTGGCAGTACAATGCACCAGCTTGCTTGTGCGGATAATTTTGACAAAATAAAAGGCGCCGTTGTATTTAGCGGAATGATGCACAACCCAAAGATAACTGATGATATTTTTAAACCGCTTGACCTTAAATCTGCAGAAGAGAAAGGCGAAGAATTCTTTAGTTTCATCGGTGTCAAAACACTTGATGAAGCAAGAAAAATAGATGCAGAAGTTTTAAAAGCAAAATATGGGGAATATGCAGCATCGCATCCCAGAATGTTTCCCATTAAGGATGGTGTCTTCTGTAAAGAAGAGCCTGCTATTTTGTTTATGGAAGGAAAAAATGCTCCTGTTCCTGTCATTTCCGGTAACACAACTGATGAATTTCAAATTAATGGTGAAAGTAGCGTAGAAATGTCAGTAAAAACTGTTTTTCTTGATGCCGAAAAAAATGGAAGAAATCAGAATCACTTCTATTATAGATTTGATCCTGACATTCCCGGTGAAGATACCCCCGGAACATTCCATTCTGTAGATCTTTGGTTCTTCTTCGAATCACTCGGAAAATGCTGGAGACCTATGAAAGGTCGACATTTCGAGCTTGCCAGACAGATGTGTGACATGTTTGCGAACTTTATTAAAACCGGTGATCCTAACGGAAAAGGCTGGGATGGTGAAAATCTGCCTGTTTGGGAGCCTTATACTAATACAAATCGTGCAGAAATGGTATTTGATGGCCGAGGCGCTATTCCGCAAAAAGAAGGCGGCGTAAGACTTGGTATTACCGGTAAAAAGCAGGCATTAAACCCCTATTTGCCTTCATGGGAATATATTCCCGATGGTGAACCTTACGTATTCGGTGACAGAGTTTATGTTTATGGATCACATGATCTGTATAATAGTGAAACTTTCTGCCTCGGAGATTATGTATGCTGGTCCGCACCTATTGATAATCTTGGCGACTGGCATTATGAAGGTGTTATATATCCAAAAACTTCAGATCCACTCAACAAAGATGGCAACATGTGCCTATATGCACCGGATGTTACAGTTGGCCCTGATGGAAGATATTACTTATATTATGTATTGGATAAAGTATCGGTGGTTTCAGTCGCAGTATGTGATTCACCTGCCGGAAAATTCGAATTTCTTGGGTATGTTCAATATCCGGACGGAACAAAACTGGGCGAAAAAGAAGGTGATGAACCTCAGTTTGATCCAGGAGTCCTCACTGAAAATGGAAAGACCTATCTGTTTACAGGTTTTTGTGGACAAGGCGACAAAAGCAGACATGGTGCAATGTTAACTGTAATCGGTTCAGATATGCTAACTATAGAAAAAGCACCTGTATTCATTGCTCCCGGAAGCTGCTACAGCAAGGGATCTGAATATGAAGGACACGCTTTTTTTGAAGCTCCTTCAATAAGAAAGAAAGATGATATATATTACTTTATCTACTCATCAGAAGTAATGCATGAACTTTGTTATGCAACCTCTAATTCACCGGAGGGTCCCTTTAAATATGGCGGTGTAGTCGTAAGTAATTGCGATTTACACATTGATTCCTATAAAAAAGCTGATATGGCAATGGCATCAGGCGCAAATAACCACGGAAGTATAGTACAAATATGTGATTCCTGGTATGTTTTTTATCATAGACATACAAATAACACTTGGTATTGCAGACAGGGCTGTGCAGAAAAAATCAACTTTAAATCTGATGGAAGCATTATTCAACCTGAAATAACCTCATGTGGATTAAATAACGGCCCTCTTTCTGATAAAGGCGAATATCCTTCATATATTGTATGTAATCTGTTCACTGATGAGCACTCAGTATATGTCGGTTCTGAGGGGCCAAGAGTCGTGCAGGATGGAGGCGACGGTGATCCGAATATCGGATATATCAGACAATTATGCAATAACTCCTCTGCAGGGTTTAAATATTTTGATATGCAGAACGTATCAGGAATCAAAATACTTACCAGAGGTTATTTCAATGGCAAGGTTCAGGTAAAAACAGCATGGGATGGTGAAATACTAGGAGAAATAAGCATTAGCAATCAGAATATTTGGACTGCCGGAATATGTAATTTTTCTCCCATATCGGGTGTAAATGCTCTTTATCTGACATTTAAAGGAAGCGGTAGCTGCTCACTTAAGAGCTTTGAATTACTGCATTAAACCTGCATAAAAATATTAAATAATTAAAAAAAGCCATAGCATTGGGGAATGCCATGGCTTTTTTCATTACTACGCTTATTAAAAAAGAGTAAGTATTTGTTTTTAGTTATACATCAACCCTTTACACCGCCGAGTGTAACACCGCCAACGATGTATCTTGAAAGAAGCAGATATACAATAATAACTGGGAAAATTGAAAAAGCTATCATTACATAAACCTGTCCCATATCAAACTTCAGCCAGTCTGCTGCACGAAGCTGTGCTATAAGAATAGGCAAAGTTTTTTTGGTATCTGTATGAAGCACCAATGCAGGTGTGAAGTAATTATTCCAGCTACCTACAAAACTAAAAATTGCCTGTACAGCAATAGCAGGTTTCATAAGCGGAACAACAATCTGATTAAATGTTCTAAATTCACCTGAACCATCAATTCTGGCAGCTTCAATAAGTGAAAGCGGAAGTGTTGAATCCATGTACTGCTTCATGTAGAAGAAAACAGCAGGTGATGCTATAGCAGGAATTGTAAGAGGCGTAAAGGAATCATCCAATCCCATCTTATCAATTAACTGCAAAAATCCAAGTGCAGTAACCTGTGCAGGAATCATCATTATCATAAGGATAAAAGTGAACATAACTTTCTTCAGCTTAAAATCATATGCATGAATAGCATAAGCTGTCATAGTTGAAAAGTATGTTGCAAGTGCTGCAGTAACAACTGCTACGAAAAGAGAGTTAAAAATACCATTAAAAAGTGGTAAGGTACCATTTTTAAGGTTAATCCAGTTCTCAAAAAAGTGTGAGCTTGGAATTGCTGTAAAACCTGCACTAAGTTCCTGATGTGATCTCGTTGAATTAATAAAGAGGACATAGAACCAGAACAAGCAAAGGAAAGATACCAGAATCAGTATCACATATGCAATTATTCTTCTGGCTGTAATAGAAACTCCATTCTCTTTCTGTCCAGCCATTAAGCTTGTATTTGCTGCCATAAAATTATCCTTTCTATACTACTGTGTAACAGACTTTTAAATTATTTAGTCAATCTTATTTCTTTTCCGGAGATGCGGTAAATTTGAATACGATAAGACTGAGTATACCTGTTATGATAAACATAAATACTGAAAGTGCACCGGCAAGACCATAGTTCTTACTAAACAGATGCTTGTTCAGATACATAATAAGTGTCATGGATGAACGAACCGGATCTCCTGTTCCGTTTGTCAAAATCTGAGGAACATCGAACATCTGTAAGCCACCAATGAGTGATGTAATCATAACAAAGATAAGAATAGGCTTAAGCAGCGGTAAAGTTATTTTATAGAAAATCTGAGTAGCCGTAGCTCCATCAACCTGAGCAGCCTCAAAAAGCGAAGGATCAATTCCCATCATTCCGGCCATCAGAAGAATAGTCGTATTACCAAACCACATAACACAGTTCATGAACGCTACGAGTGAACGAACAGACCATACATGTGACATAAACTGATATGCTTCTTTAAAAATTCCTAACTGGATAAGAAGCGAATTTATCGGTCCACTGTTAGCAAACAATGTAAAGAACAACATTGAAAATGCAGAAGCCATTATAAGATTTGGCATATAAATTACTGTCTTGAAGAATCCCTGAGCTTTAAGCTTAAGTGAAGGATCCGTGAACCATGCGCCAAGAAGCAGAGATAAAACTATCTGCGGAACAAAGCCCATAACCCACATAATCATTGTATTCTTAAAATATGTTGGCAAATCGCCATTAGTAATGATTGTTATGTAATTCTTTAGTCCTACAAAATTAGGTCCAATCTGTGTAAGACCTGAACGATAATTTTCAAAAAATGAATTATAAACTGTAGACACCAACGGTATCATCTGGAAAACAAGATAAACAACAACAAAAGGAATAAGGAATATATATCCCCACTTGTTGTAGCTTACTACTTTACTCTTTTTTTTCATAAGCATCCCCTTTTCATTCTCATCCCAAATATTTAAATGGGAACTATCGGATATGTCTGGTTAAAAATATTCAATATGTAGGGCGCAATGGAAAAATCCATGCGCCCTTATAATCCCCTCGTAATCTATCAAATAGACTTGTGTCTATTTTTAATTACAATAAATTACTCTGCTGTAACTTCAGGATACTTCTCAACTACAGCCTTCTTGAACATATCCATTGCTTCGTCAAGAGTAGCATTACCTTCGAAGTAGTTCTTAGCTGCCTTCTGGAATTCTTCGTTGCAGCCCTGATCGTATGCAGAAAGATTTGAAAGGTCAACCTTCTCAGCACCTTCAGCAAGCTGTGCGTAAGGGTTCTGTCCGCCAAGAAGAGTAAGGTTACCTGAGTCATCAGAAGCAAGCTCTGCAAGAACTGCCTTGCTGTTTACACAATCAGCATCCTTCTGTGCGATTTCCTTAAGAACGTCCTTATCTGTTGTCATTGTAAGAATGATATCCTTAACAAGACCTGCATTATCTGTACCTGTAGCAGCGCAGATCCATGTGCCGCCCCAGAAATAAGACTGAGGTCCTACACAGTAGCCCCAACCACCCTGGTTAGCAATTGTGCCATCCTGGTCAGCATCAAGGCAGAAATTAAAGAACCAAGCGGGTCCAAAGTAGCAGAAGATCTTTCCATCGGGTGTCTTACCCTTTGCCCAGTCATCGCCCCAAAGGTCGTATGTGTTCTCAGCCTTAGCATCAACAAGTTCCTTAGAATCATTTACCCAGTTCATAAGGTTGTCATCGATAACAAGCTTGCCATCCTGAACCCACTTACCGGATACGTTGTTTGAATATGTACGATATGTGTCGTTTACAGAACACATTGTGTAGCCAGCTTCCTCAGCCTTCTTAGCTGTCTCAACATACTTATCCCAATCAGCTACTGCAGCCTGAACTTCATCAGGATCATCTGTTCCAAGAACTTCCTTAGCAGCTTCACGGTTATAAATAAGACCAGCTGAGCATGCCTGCCATGAAGATCCCTTAAGCTTTCCGTTGCTATCTGTTACGATTGACTGTGTGTATGTATACTGATCTGATAAGTCAGCATCTGTGATACCAAGATCTGCCATAGGCATTGTGTAATCTGTATCTACATATTTAAGAGCATAGTCAGCCTCAACAAGGAAAAGATCGATCTTGTCATCATCAGCTGCATCAGCCTGCTTAAGCAATGTCTCGTCAAGGTTGTTCTGATATGCATTGTCTGTTGAAGGAGTAATGTTCCATACTACATCAACATCACCAATCTTACCGTGAGTAGCATCAACCTCTTCATATCCCTTATAGTGATCTGTAAGTCTTGACTTAAACTCTTCGTTCCAAGCATAGATATTAAGGACTTTACCCTCATCTGCTGCAACTTCAGTAGTTTCCTCTGTTGCATCTTCAGCAGCCTCTTCTGTAGAAGCTTCCTCTGTTGTCTCTTCAGCAGCAGCCTCTTCTGTAGAAGCTGATTCCTCTGCTGCAGGAGCCTCTGTAGCAGGAGCTGAGCTATTGCTACCGCAACCAGCGATCATACCTGCAACCATTGTTGTAGAAAGTAATACACCAAGTAACTTTCTTTTCATGAAATTATACCTCCCTTTTTCATTACAAATGAAATGTTTTGTTATCTATTTAAAACAGCTGATGCTGTCTTAAACCATATTCTCTCAGTTAAGATTTTTAACTGTTTCTCCTTCATTAAGATGACCCGGAACGATCACCTGCTCACTGAAGGTAGTTCTTGGATTCTCTATTGAATCTATGAGCTTTTCAGCAGCTTTTCTTCCTAATAAATCTGTATCCTGAATTATTGTGGTAAGCTGCGGACTATATTTCATTGCTATATCAATGCCATCATATCCTGCTATCGAAATATCATCCGGTACTTTTAGGCCATTCTGCTTTATCGCATTTATTCCTCCAAAAGTAGCAAAATCATCCGGATATAATATGCAGGTAGGTCTGTCTTTTAACATCAAAAGCTTCTCTGTCGCTCTCTGTGCACCTTCAGTATCGCGGTACTCAACTTCCATTATGTATTCATCAGGGATCTCTAAATTCAGATCCATAGCTGTTTTATAGAAGCTTTTAAGACGACTTTGTGTAACTGCTGAATCTGTACCATGTATATAGGCAATTTTTCTATGCCCCATACTATATATATATGTAAGAAGATCTTTCATACCCATAACATTGTCCGAAATAATTGCGGATCTGTCATTGAATACGTGGTCAATCGTAACAACTGGTATGTTACCTCTGACGAGCTCTTCAACCTCTGGCTTATAGAAATCGACACAAGCTATTGCCACTCCGTCAAAATTTCTGTATCTTGCATGAGCCAGATATGACATATATCCTGCAGAACTTCTGTTATTACTTATAAAGGTAAGATCATAACCTTTTTCCTCTATTGTTTTTTTAAAACTCTCGATAACCCTTGCAAAGTAATTATGTGTCAAACCACTCTGGGAATCATCCATAAACAGAAGCCCTATATTATATGTACGATTCGTTTTTAAAGCTTTGGCTGCAGCATTCGGAAAATATCCCATTGCCTCAGCAGTTTCACGGACATAATCCTTTGTCTCCTGTCCTATATCTGCCTGATCATTCAAAGCTTTTGATACTGTTGCGACAGACACTTTGCACGCAGCTGCAATATCCTTTAATGAAACTCTTTTACGTGCTGCCATCTATCCCCCTTAAATCTCTCAAACGTTTTCGTAACTTGAATATACATCACATTTTCCACCAAATCAATACGCTTTTGTAAATTTGTTGTGCACTTTGTATCTTTTTGTGATTTTTTGACAAATTTTGACATCCAAAATGTATTATTTTTCCTAATAAACTTTACAAATCCGCGTAATCTCTTAATTTTTTCGAAAAAAAATCTCGCAAGGCGCATTATCACTATATTTTAATTTCTCTTGAAATATGGGAACTTACGCTATATAATCAAAAACAGCAACATGCTTAATCGTTTAAGAATATTTAGGAGGAATATCGATGAAATACGGATTTTTCGACGATCAAAACCGCGAATACGTAATCACCACACCAAAGACTCCTCTGCCTTGGATAAACTACCTTGGCAATAAGGATTTCTTTTCACTAATATCAAACACCTGCGGAGGCTATTCTTTTTATAAGGATGCAAAGCTTCTTAGACTTACAAGGTATCGTTATAATAACGTTCCTTATGATAATAACGGTAAATATTTCTATATTAAAGATGGTGAAATCGTTTGGAATCCCGGTTGGCAGCCTGTAAAGACTGAACTGGATTCTTATGAATGCCGCCATGGTATCGGATACAGTAAGTTTTCATCTGAGAAAAATTCAGTTAAAGCTTCTGTACTTACATTTGTACCAATGAGCGATACATGCGAAATTTCCCATGTTGAAATTACAAATAACAGCACGGAAGAAAAAAAGATTCAGCTCTTTTCTTATGTAGAATGGTGTCTTTGGAATGCCGATGATGATATGAAGAATTTCCAGCGTAACCTCAGCACCGGTGAAGTTGAAATCGTAGATTCCACGATTTTCCATAAAACAGAGTATCGTGAAAGAAGAAATCACTACGCTGTATATTCGGTTAATACTAAGGTTGATGCAATTGATACAAGCCGTGATGCATTCCTCGGCTTATACAACGGTCCTGACCATCCGGATTCTGTATTTGCCGGACAGCTCACAAATTCTGTAGCAAGTGGCTGGTCACCCATTGCAGCTCATCAGATTAACATAACACTTGCTCCGGGTGAGACAAAAACATTTAACTTTGTTCTCGGTTATGTTGAGAACCCTGAAGAAGAAAAGTGGGAATCTCACGGTATTATTAATAAGAAGCGTGCAAATGAACTGCTTGCAAAATATCAGTCAGATGCAGATGTTGAGAAGGCTCTTGCAGAACTTAACAGCTATTGGGATAATCTCCTTTCAATCTATCATATAAAGTCCGGAAATGAGAAAGTTGACCGTATGGTTAACATTTGGAACCAGTATCAGTGCATGGTTACATTTAATATGTCACGATCCGCTTCATATTACGAATCCGGCATCGGCCGTGGTATGGGCTTTAGAGATTCCTGCCAGGATCTTCTTGGTTTTGTACATCTCATTCCCGATAGAGCAAGAGAGCGTATCATTGATATTGCTTCCACTCAGTTCCAGGATGGTAGCGCATATCACCAGTACCAGCCTCTTACAAAGAAAGGTAATTCCGACATTGGTTCCGGATTTAATGATGATCCGTTGTGGCTGATTGCAGGTACAAGCGCATATATCAGAGAAACAGGAGATATGTCCATTCTTGATGAGTCTGTTCCTTTTGATAATGACATGAGCGTAGCTACTCCTCTTATGAATCACTTAAAGAGAAGTTTTGACTACATAGTAAACCATAAAGGTCCTCATGATCTGCCTCTAATCGGACGTGCAGACTGGAATGACTGCCTTAACCTTAACTGTTTCTCAGCTCATCCCGGTGAATCCTTCCAGACCTTTGGTCCCAGTGAAGGTCCCGTTGCTGAATCAGTATTCATTGCCGGTATGTTCGTAAAATATGGCGAAGAATATGCTCAGTTATGCGAACTTAAGGGTGATAACAAAGAAGCTGAAAGAGCACGCGCTGAGGTTAAAAAGATGTATGACGCTGTATGCACTGCTGGATGGGACGGAGAATGGTTCGTTCGTGCATACGATGCATATTCCAATAAAGTTGGATCTCATGAATGTAAAGAAGGTCAGATTTATATTGAACCTCAAGGCTTCTGTGTACTTGCAGGTATTGGTGTTAAGGAAGGACTTGCTGAAAAAGCCCTTAAAAGTGTCAAAGAGCGTCTTGATACAAAATACGGTGTAATGATTCTTCAGCCCGCATATACAGAATATCACCTTGAACTTGGCGAAGTAAGCTCCTATCCTCCGGGATATAAGGAGAATGCAGGTATCTTCTGCCATAATAATCCTTGGGTATCTATCGCAGAAACTGTTCTTGGACATGGTGACAGAGCATTCGAGATATATAAAAAGACATGTCCTGCTTATGTAGAAGATATCAGCGATATCCACTGCACAGAGCCTTATGTTTACTCACAGATGGTTGCAGGAAAAGATGCCAAGTTCCATGGACAGGGCAAAAACAGCTGGTTGACAGGTACAGCTGCATGGACATTTGTAAACATTTCACAGTATATTCTCGGAATTTATCCGACACATAAGGGATTATCAGTTGATCCTTGCGTTCCTGCTGACTTTGGTGATTTTGAACTTACAAGAAAGTACAGAGGCGCTACATACAATATTAGTGTTAAGACAAATGGTGCTGAAAAGGGTATTAAGAAGCTTATCGTAAATGGTACTGAGATAGAAGGAACAGTAATACCTCATGATCCTTCAGTAAAAGAGTACAATGTAGAAGCTATTATGGGCTAATTTCTAACTTTTTCATTCCTATAAAAGCCCCCGTAGATCAATATCTGCGGGGGCTTTGTTATATATCATACGTTATTTCTTGCTTTCAAAATGAATGCCTTTATTGTCTCCATCATACTTCTGAGCTGATATTTGATTAAAAATGCAGCATCGTTATACTCCACATACTCATATTTCAGCTTTTCCAAAATAGGATAGACATATTCCTGTGTTTCTTCAACATATTCAATCATTTTATCAGTAGAAAATGCTAATGCCATAAGACTGACATTATTGCATCTGTCCAAAGCTTTCACAAGCGCAGCCGTGCTATTTGATGCAATTCCCTGATAATATTTATCTTTTTCTTCTTTGGAGTTACTAAAGCCAACTGGCTTAGTCAATAGCTTAACCGCTTCATTTACATTCACCGAAAATGGAAGATCTTCAGGTTTTACATCACAGTCCTCACATACATCATGCAAAAGTATGGTTGCAAGGACTTCGTCTTTCTTTATTCCCATGGCATGTGCATGACATGCCATCATTAAAGGGTGAATTATATATGGAATATGCTCCTGCGTAAAAGGACTTTTTTTTCGCGTCTGTCCGGAGTGCTTTTCTCTGGCATAATACAATGCATGATATGTTTCAGACAGATTCTCTTCAATAGCATATCCAAGCATCCTTGTAAACATATGATCCTCAGAGAATATCTTATCTTTCAATAGCCATGTAGGTTTCTCTGTATCCATATCGCTCTCCCTGATTAGATATTATGTACAATTATACTGTGCATAAAAATCGTATCACACAAAAAGCATTTTGTTTATATATCTTCATGGTATTTTATGTTTTCTTAACAATATTCCTTACCCACACACCTTTTTTTACAAGAACAAAACCAATAATACATTTGATCATCTCAAGAGAACATACACATAAATACACTGTCTGAACCGGTATTGCATTATGCCCTGTAAGTAATCTTGATGCAGGAACGCTTACCAGCCAGGAAAAACAACTGTCAAATAAAAATGTAACCATTGTCTTTCCACCGGATCTTAATATGAAGTAAGCCACATTTGCAAAGGCATTCAATGGCATCACAAAAGAAACAACTCTGATAAACTCGGATGCAAGGGTTCTGATTTCAGGCTCAGTATTATAGAACTGAGGAATAATAGGCGCTACACAATACAATAATGTACCCATAACCAAACAACTGGATACACTTAGAGAAGCCATTCTCCATGCATATTTCCTTGCGTTAATATAATGCTCTGCTCCTAACTCCTGCCCTACAACAATTGATGATGAATTCCCAAGGGATAGAAATACTTCATTAAAAATCTGAGCTATTGTATTAGCAATATTCATTGCAGCAATAACCTGAATTCCTCTTATGGAATAACTCTGCAATAAAGCAGCCTGTCCCATACTCCAAAAAAACTCATTTGCCAGCAATGGCAAAGATTTTGACAATATCGGCCAAATAAGTCTGACAGGTACATGAAAATTTTTATACAAACCTGATATAAATGCATAACTCGAATGATTGCTATGCGCTATTGTTATAACTATTCCAAACTCAACAAATCTGGAAATAACAGTAGCTATTGCAGCACCTGCAACACCAAGTTTGGGAAATCCCATATATCCAAAAATAAGAAGTATATTAAATATAAAATTAATAAGCATAGCACACATGCTTGCAATCATTGGTAATGTTGTTTTCCCTGATTCTCTGATCGTACCTGCATAGGTCTGAACTATGCTGAACGGAATAATTCCAATGAGCATTATATGCAAATATTTATTTGCTAATTTCAGCGTTTCCTGTGCCTCTGCAAAGGGAGTATCTGCAGAAATATAAAGATTTATAAGACTATCACCTGCAATCAAAAATATTATTATTGCTAATGTAGTGATAACAAGTGCTACTATAAGTTTGAATCGCATTGTATATCTAACACCTTCAAAGTCTTTTTTTCCAAAAAACTGTGTGCCAAATATACCTGCTCCCGCCAATGCCCCCCACACACAAAGCATGTAAACAAACATCAGTTGATTGACAATCGCTACAGATGACATTGCGAGTGTGCCTACTTGGCCAACCATTACATTATCAAGTAAACCTACTATGTTTGATAATGTATTCTGAATAATCATTGGCAAAACAACAATAGCGACTTTTCTATAAAATTTCGCTTCGCCTATCAGACATTCTTTAAGCGGAAGTTTGACCTTTATAGCCTCCGCCACAGTAATCTCTGCTTTTTTCATTAATTATTTTTTACTCCATTGATCTGTTCTATAGCTTTGTCTGAATATTTTTCCAAAATTCCTGTAAGCTCAGAGTAATCCTCTTCTGTCAGTTTTTCTTTTGCATAATCCTTAAGCCCATCAACATCTTTATTTGAAATATAAGCCTCTACGTCAGGTATATCCTCAATAGTAATATTATCCACAATAATATCTGTAATCCTATCCTTATCTTCTTCTGCCACAGAATCAATCATCTCTCTCACTTCAGAGCTGGACTCACCCGCATATTGTTCAACCGCCTTATCAACCACCTTTTTAGCAACGCTCTTTATTACTTCTTTCTTCGCCTCTTCAATAGCGCTTGTTATTCCATTCTTCTGGGCTTTATCATCGCTTTTTCCGGCTGCAGCGACGCTAATTTCATCCGTATCATTCTTAAACCAGGTATCTTTGCTATAAAGAAAAATACCACCAATAGCTAAAACTACCACAAAAGTAATGATAAATGTTGTAAAAATTCTTTTCATAATAATTCCTCTTTTTTAGAATCAAGTTTGTCTTATACTCGATTTCCCACATAAACATTCTGCATTTCTTTCGAAACGCTATACAACCTGCAGATAAAAATATTTTATAATATAATACATTCTCTTACCCGTTTTCTACTACAAAAAGCCCCGGAATACTTTTTGTACTCCGGGGCTTAAATGCATGTTCTAAATCACTTCTTGTTTACAAGATCCTTCAGAGCCTTACCAGGCTTGAATTTCGGAGCAATAGAAGCAGGAATCTTGATTTCCTCACCTGTCTGAGGATTCTTACCTGTTCTTGCGGCTCTCTTTGATGTTTCGAAAGTACCGAAACCTACAAGTTGAACCTTATCCTTTTTCTTAAGAGTCTTGGAAACAACATCAATAAATGCCTTTACAGCCTTCTCGGAGTCTTTCTTTGAAAGACCTGTTTCCTTAGCAATGGCTTCTACAAGTTCTGTTTTATTCATTTTTATTCCCCCTTTAGATTTTTTTAGAAACTAAGGCAATTCTACCACTACCTATCACCCAAATCAACTTTTTTATACGTTTTTTCGCATTTTATAACCACGTATAGACAACAAGCGCACAGTATATGTGAATACAGCACTGTCAACAAACATTCTACATTTGATAAAACATCCATTTACAAATGAGTATATCGAAATCAGTTCATACGTGCTATTATAAAAATAAGATAATCACTCCACATAAAATATTCGTATAATAGTTTTAATCCCCAAAATTCCTTATATTATTTCTTTTGGGTACTAAGTAATGATTCACAAAATTATTTGTATTCTCAAGTATGCAAACTGTACCTTTTTGGTATTTAATAAACTAATACCAAAATCTATTTTGGAGGGCGTAATATGGCTAATAAAGATCAAAAACAGGAGACTTTACAAGATATACCCACCAGTTCTGAGGAATCAACTAAACAAAAAAAATTGAAAGCTGCTCCTGACGAAGTTTTAGCAAAAGCAATCCATGAGATGCTATTAAAAGATCAAGGCGGAGAATAAATACTTAAGCGCATACCACATCAGCACATCATGATGTGCTGATGCCTTGATGTTATAAATTTCTTATTCTGCATTCATTATATATAACCCTTACAGCATTTCTGTAATCAGCAATATTTTTTGCAGTTCTTATTTTATGAATATACGGATCTGAATCCGTTCCGTCTTCCTTTTCCAGAAGGTTCCCTACATAAAACCATATTTCTTTCATCTTATGCATTATAGATTCATCTGCAAATATCTCATCTTTATAACAATTTTGTAATTCAGTCATAAATTCTTTTAGCTCTTCAAACGTAATATGTTCCCCTGTCTTTATCTCTCTTGCCAATGCTGGATTAGCGACCAATCCTCTTCCTATCATTATTTCGGACAAATTCGGAAATTTTCCTGCTATATCAGCATAATCACCGGCAGAAAATATATTACCATTATATCCTACAGGATTAGTACTATTCTCATATGCCCATTCAAATACTTCCATATCCGGAGTTCCCTGGTACATCTGCTTTCTAACTCTCGGATGAATTATAACCTGTCCGAATGGAAACTTATTTAGCACTGGCAAAATATCTTCAAATTCATGCGAATTTTCAAGCCCCAATCTGGTTTTTACAGTAAACTTTATCTTTTCTGTAATTTCTTCATCAAAAACCCTGGAAAAAATCTCATGCAGCTTATCCGGATTAAGTAGCATCCCTGAACCCTTATTTTTACTTACAACTGTTCCTACAGGACATCCCATATTAAGATTTACTTCCTCATATCCCCTTTCATACAAATCATTTAATGCCCATATTATTTCATCTGCTTCATTTGCCATAATCTGTGGAATAATCCGAATTCCCTTATCTTTATTATTTTCAGGGAGAATTTCTCGCATATCTCTTTTTTTTATAGCATGATGCTTATAAATCGATAAAAATGGTGTGTAATAATAATCAATACCCTCTTTAAAAACTTTATGATGAGCATTCCTATAGCAATATATAGTTATACCTTCCATTGGCGCAAATGTTGTTCTCATTATCAATGTCTCCATAAATTCTTGGACATCATAATTTCATCATGATATGTCCCATCCATCATTTTAAAAGCTTGGGGAATCTGTCCGCACTCAATAAATCCTTTCTTCTTATAAAGTCTTAATGCCCTTGCATTATCCGCAAAAACACTAAGTTCAAGCCTTTCATATCCACAATTGCCTGCCATTTCTATAACCTGATCCAACAGATATGAACCAAGACCCAGATTCCAATATTTTTTTCTTACAACAAGTTCTGCGGATGCTCTGTGTCTTGTTTTAAAAGTAATTCCTACCGGACTGATTGAAGTAATTCCCACTATCATATCTTCATCAAAAATCGCAAGCATTCCTAAATGCTCTGCTCTAAGATAGTTTCCTATTATATCACGCTCTTTATCTACAGAATTATCAATTTCATAAGGATATCTCGTTAAATAAATTGTTTCTCCTGCAACATCTCTTCTAAATGCCAGTATTTTTTCCGCATCTTCTCTTAATACGGTTCTTAGCTTTAGTTCTTTTCCTCCCTTAATCGTGACTTTTTTTTCTTCAATTCTCATGAAAAAACAACCCCCAAAACTACTAAGTATAAGCATATCTTGTGTTATTTAGTGTGCGTTAAGTTGACTCTGTCAGTCATTAAATAAAAGAACACCTCATATTATATTATGCAATAAAAAATCCACAAAGTCGATAACTTCATGGATTTTCTGTATGTTATATTTAGATATAATTATCCTAAAACTCTTATGCAAGATATGCACACACGTAATCATCTGCTTCCTGTCTTTCAGCTGTCAGATCAATACTTCCTAGTATTCCCATAATTTTTTCTGCAAATAACTCGTGTCCCTCTGAAGACATATGCAAACCATCAAAGGACATTTCCAAATCCCATTCGCTCGCATCAGCAAAAAATATTCCGAATTCCTGAGCTATAATATCCAGTTCAGATGAAAGCCTCTTCCTTTGTGCCTCAGCTTCTTCCAGATTCTCATCCATATGAGGAAGAATTTTAGGTGGAGCTATCAACAAAAAACCTGTCTTATTATCAATAAATTCCGTGCGATTTAACTGTCTTTCTATAAAATCTCTCATTTTTGCAGCTACAGTCTCAGCATCAGGAACCGACATATTTACAAGATCATTTGTACCAAGCATTACTGCGAATAAATCCAAAGGACTATATTCTAAAACTGATTTATCTAAGGAAAGAAGAGAATACGGATTATCCGGAATAACTCTACCATTCATTCCATCAGCAAAAACACGCCATTCACCATGCATTTTTTTAGCAATAATATCTGTCCATCTCTCTGATTCCGGAAGGCGACCACCCATCATGCCTCTCGGATCAAATCCGTAGGTGTTTGAATCACCATAAAATAAAACCTTTTTCATTCGTGTCACCTGGCCCTTTCTTTAATTATCATTTTTATACATTCAATATAACACAGAGAGTATGAATAATCTGTGTCTTTATATTTTTTTTATGGAATTAACTCTTTTTTTCGCAATAATTCGCAATTTACACACATTTTGACGCAATAATGATTATTCCTTGCTCGATATATAGTATTTATAAAAATATTATATACTACATATAGGTATTGTATTTTCTGCGCTAATGTGCTAAAGTTTTGACTGTATTTTTTTTACAAATAATTATAGGGGGAAGCGTGACAATCACGCAGAAAGAAAATGACAAAAGATATTAAAATTAGTCTAGACGACGAAAACCAAATCATCAAATTTGTACAAATGAACGCAAAATCATCTTGCCAGGTCGATGTAAGAAGCGGTCACAGTTATATTGATGGCAAATCTATTATCGGTCTGCTTTCACTTAATCTTTTAAAACCATTATATGTATCTGTTATTGGCGACTCTAAAAAAATAACAGCTTTAATTGATGGATATCAGGAATATAATTTAGTTGCAGGTTGATAAAAAAGCGAGTTCATTTGAACTCGCTTTTTTCATAAACAAATAATTTAAAAGTTATCCAATAATTCAGATTCCAGTTCATCATATGAAAAACTACTCTGAACATATTCCCCTATAATCGGTTTAGATGATGCACCTGAAAGTGAATAATTATTTTTTATTGCTGCTATCATCCAGCCAACAAAATTATCCACATGATTGCTCTGTCTTGTATACAGATCATACGCATTCTTTACCTTATCAATATTATAATCAGCAGCTTTAAGAATAGATCTTATTTCCGAAGGTTTTACTCTTTCATCAATAATATCTTGAACTTGATCCATATATTCAAGTTCTTCTGCAGGAGAAACAGTTTTTTCTTTTTGCAAATAAACATTACTGATGTTATTATTATTTTTCACCCTTGGATTAACATCTATCTTAAATCGAATACTTACTACTTTTCCACCACGTCCGGCTTTAACAGGTTCGTAATCAAACCAAATACTGGTCGTTTCATTCAGTTCCTTCTGAGCTTTATCCAACGCAAATTTCTTAAAATTACCGAAAGTCTTCAATTTTCCGGCTCCATCAAGTTTATCAGCCTGACGCTCTATTGCATCATAATCAGGATTTCCCTTTTTAAGTGCACTGATAATCGCCGGATCCGCCTGAGAATCTATTATTCCTAATCGTAATTTTAAGTCCGTTAAATGATACTGAATATAATATGGACCTTCCTTCTTTGTAACTGCGCGTTGCTTATCCATTTCAGCCTTTAATATCTCATATAACCTAAATGAATAAACACTATTGAGCTGAACAGCTTCAGCAAGGCTAAGTACTGTATAATTATTCTGCAAATTTGCCAGAAATGGTGTGATTTTACTATTGTATCTGACATTTAGAACACCATTTTTAAATGAAGCATCCGTTATTACATTTATTGCTTCTATTTCCTTAGTGTCATCATTTGAATAGATAATACGCCAATCCAGTATAGATGGCTTGGATTTAGCCGGTTCTATAGCTGCCTTAATATGTTCATAAAAAGAACCACCTTTTACTCCAAAGATCTTCTTTAAATCTGTACCATATATATTTGCTTCAAGTGTATTATCATCATGATTAAGCTCCGCTTTGGCAATACTTACTGCAAAGAGCTTCTGAACAAGAAGTGTAGATCTACCCTTAGAATTAATTAGTGTATTAGCTTTCTTATAATGCTGATTAGACAAAAAACTTTCAATAGCAGTTGTTTCTTCTTCAATCTGCTTTTTGGATTTACGCCCCAAAACTACCTCCTAAAACCCTTAAGGTCTTTTTTCATACCTTTTTAATACTAACTTATTATAGTTCTATTTTCTCTTACTGTAAACAAATTTCCTCTATTTTATTAATCTTATACCTATTTTGCTATAATAAGTCCCCCAAACATACTAACTTACGATATATAGCTCCTGTTTGATTGTTTTATAGATTGAAACTATGACTGTATGAGTCAACTCTTATATTGACTATCTCAGTATTTTATAAAATTAATCCCTTTTTACTACTTTCTTTACTTCATAATTCCCCAAAAACTACTAAATAAGTCCAAAAATAACCCTATTTTCTACTAACTACCCTTTTTATATCCCTTTTTACTACTAACTAATCAATTATTAATCTACACTTGGTCAATAGAACACTATTTGTTTTTAATCTTTCTGAATATTTTTAATCTTTTTTTATCAAAATATACCTAAATTCTACTAAGTTAAGCTATTATTCTTCCCAAATTCTACTAAGTTATTCTTTTTATGTACCTATTTACTACTAATAAAAAAATATATATCCCCTTTTTCTATCATTTCTTTCATATTTAGTGATATTCCGGTTGGTTCCCAAAAACTACTAATGTTTAGGTCCTAAAAACTACTCAATAAAACCCTTTTTCTATAATACATACCTTATAACTACTAAATAAAATTGTTATATATTCCCTTTTACTACCATCTTTTCCTTTTATTCAACATTTACAGCCCATTTTAATACCCATTTTTCTATCATCTTTATCCTATACCAAAAAGATTCTCTCCCCTTTTACTATTTTTTTTGTCCCTAAAAACTAATAAAAAAAGCTCTGAAACGTGCTATTTTATGCACATTCCAGAGCTTCTAATTAATAAGAAATATGTTGTTAATTAATATAATGTTAACAACAATTGTTGTCATATATTTAATTGTTCCATAAAAGATTTATATTTAAGGTATAGATCTTTGTTTTTCTCAAAATCTTGCTCTATAAGATTACTAATATATTGTTGGTAAGACATTTTGGTAGATTGAGTCATAAAATCAACATAAGAACGTAATTCCCCTAATCTAATATGTAAAACTCCACTACTTTTTTCTTCCGGCATTAAAGGTATGGATTTTTTGTTTCCTGCTTTTGGGGTACGTCTAACTTCATTTGTAGTATTTTCAGCTTGATTTAACATAGTATTGTTATAAGAGGATTGCATAACAGGTGATGCCATTTGATCAGTCATATATATCGGTGTTTGAGCTACTTGCTGTATCGGAATATTGGGAGTTTGTAATTGTGGTGGTACTTGAGTTTGAATCATAGGCATAGGAATATGATCCGGTAAAGGGGAATTAATATAATTTACGCCTGATTGAGTTTGTATTGGCTGTGTAAAATTCTGCATGTCGGGAATATTGTTAACAGGGGAATTTGTAGTACCAATGACAGGCGATGGTGCTACTTGAGCTACTGAAGGCTGTTGCGTTGAGTGTATAAGTTCTTCTGTATGCTGTTCTTCATTTGTCTCTTCGATAATATTTGTAATCGAAGGTGATGATACTGGATTTTCCTCGATTTCTACTATTTTTGTCTCAACATCTTCCCTATTTTCTTCTTCCTTTTTAGAAGTGTCTTCTGCAGGCTGTTCATTAACCATTTTCTGGAAATTTTTAGCCATTGCATTTTTTAAATCTTTTTTCATTTTGACTCTCCTTTCAGGAATTCTTTTACAAAAGCAGCATAATCTTTTGTTGCTCGTGCATTAGGGGCATAATCAAATAATGATTGATTTAGTGTTTGAGATTCTTCTACAGCTACATTCTGGTGTATTTTGGTATCATATACTTTAATTTCGTATTCTTTAGCTAACATTTCAATACCTTCGAGCCATATACTTGCATTATTTGTATTTCTACAATTTGTTACCAAAATTCCAGCTACATCAAGATCAGGATTGTTAAGACGCTCTGACATGACAGAAATCCAAGAAAATAACATATTAGCACCATTTGTTGCAAATGCTTCAGGCATCATAGGAACAACTATTTTATCTGTTATAGCAAGCACATTTTGAGTTATTAGTGCTAATGTAGGGCTACAATCGATAATACAATAATCATACGTCTTTTTTAGCTTTTTTAATGCTCTTTTTAGCATAAATTCTCTTGAAGTAACGCCAGAATAATCTAAATCAGCGGAAGTAAATTCAATTCCTCCTATTATAAGGTCTACATTATCATTTATTGGAATTAAAGTCTCATTTATATCTGCACCGGCTTCACCTTTTTCTGTTTTAAAAACATCAGAAAGTGTTGCTGCAGGAATGTTATATAAATCGATTCCGGCTGCTTGGCTTAAATTTTCCTGCGGATCAGAATCTATCATAAGTACTTTATAGCCCTTTTTAGCAAGGCCAGTAGCTAATGCATATGTTGAAGTGGTTTTTGCTACACCACCTTTTTGATTACAAAATGATATAGTTTTCATGTATTCCTCCCATAATATATAAACAAATGCCATCCTTATTTTATCATTGCTGAAAAGATGTGTAAAGAAAAATATAAATTGATATATAAGTTAAACGATATATATACATAAAAATACGTTATGATAAATATACTAAGTAATAAATGGAGCAATATATAATGAAACAAATAATATAATATACATAAATATAAATATATACATATAATAATATAAATAGATATATAAATGAAAATATAATAAATGTAAAAAATAAAAATATAAAATATTATAAATATAGCAAAATATAAAGATATATAAATCAAAATATAAAGATAATACAAAATATCAATACTTCATTATGTATGACTATAATTGTATATAAATAGAAATATATAACAATATAAAATCACATCAGTTTACAAGCTGAAAATATATAAGCACAACATGATGTGCTTTTGAACATGACACATCAATACATCAATGTTGAATATTAGAACGAAAAATAATACTCTAATGTGACGATGAGTATATAAAATAACATAAATACAACATGATGTATCTTGAGATGAAAAATATTAAAAAATCTTGTTGTATTAGATAGGAAAAAATATATCTCATAACAACATGATGTAATGATATATACTACATGTAGATTTAAATGATGGTTTAAAACTATATATAGAGTTTTAAAAGTAATTCAAAATACCTGAATAATTAACCGGAACAAAGACTATAAAAATTAAAAATTGATGATATGATGACAAATTATCAATAAGTTATAGATGATATAACATATTGATATCATGATGTAATGAAGTCAAAATATGCAAATGATTATTTGGTGTAATGATGTAAGTATAAAAATAAAAAAATATATAATGAAGGGTATATAAAAAGTAAAAATATATATGACATAATTATCCGATGATATCAATATATGATGATATCGATATATAATGATGTATATACTTCATAAGAACAATAAAAAAGATGAAAATGTTATATTAAATTAAATATATCAGATAAACATTATGATAATGTAAAAAAATATATGTTGAGCAATATTGATGATTATATTTATATCAATATCCAAATGAATCATTATCAAAATATATAAAAGATAGATAATACATATATATCATGATAAATATGATACAAATATAATGATACAAGTTGATAATGATAAATTGATAGATTGATAAAAATAAATATAGATGATATAATATGAATAAATATATTTGTAGATTTATAAAGATGTGAAAACATCTAGATGTCTATATATATTTATATATAGATGTGTACATAGTAGATTTTTTGAATGTAGGAGAATAGAAAAAAGCACGGAAAAATCCCAGGAAAAATCCCAGGAAAAATCTTTAGAAATAATCCTGATTTTTTTAGAATTTAAACGAATTTTTTTACTGGTAGTAGATCCTAGACAATAGATCTGTTTATATACAAACTGGAAAAATCAAGAAATATATTCAGATATTTTTGATGTATACAGTATTGACTTCGAAGGTTTAGGAATTAGAACAAGAATATTGAGTTATAAATAATCAAAAAGGTATTGCGCATCATAAAGAGTTAAAGAAAAAGGAATTTAAAAATAATCAGACAAATATAAAAAAATAATAGTATTTTTGTAAAATAAAAAGAACTAATGATAAATTAAGTAGACACCACATGTTATGAATTGATAAAGGCACATAAATTAAGAATATAACTAATATATATAATATAAAATGTATAATATATTAAAATAATGACTAAAATGGTAAATGTGATTATTAAATAACATTAGATACGGTTGATTATATGAAAAAAAGCGCATGCATATAATAATGCTTGAAATCATATAAGGAAGGCATCGAAAAATAATAAAAAATATTGACTAAAATAGTCATTTGTAAATTTATAATATTGTATAATTAACAAATGGAGATTATTCTAAATTGCATGAAATAAGTTATATTATAGATATTGTCAATACAATTACAACGAAAATGGAACAGGATGGAATAAAAAAAGTCAACAAAATTGTAGTGGATGTTGGCGAGATGAGTGGAGTTATACCATATTACCTTCACAAATACTATCCAGATGTAGTAAAAAACACACAATTAGAGCATGCTCAATTAATAACTAATGATATTAAAGTGGAAATTGAGTGCGAAGAATGCAAAACGATATATCATCCGGAAAAGATCTATAGTTATAAGTGTCCAAAGTGTGGAGAAAGAAAAGGAAATTTAATAAGAGGTAAGGGAATACAGATAAAGAACATAGAAATAGAAGAGTAAGGGCATGTTCATAAAAAATGATGACGTGATGATATGATGATAGTATAAAAGAGGATATAGATGTAATAATAATTTGATGTGATGAACCAGGATATATTATAATTTTAGAATTTATTTCGAAACGGAACGAAATTTTATCATTTTTTAATTGTTTGAGCGACGATTTAGGGTTTTTTTTGATGATTTTATGATAAAATAGTAAATGAATTCGAAAGATATACCGGAGCACATTATATAATCCGGAATAGAAAATATGGAGGTTCATAATGGCTAAGAGAGTACTTATTACAGATGATGCCGCTTTTATGCGTATGATGTTGAAAGACATTTTGACAAAGGGTGGTTATGAGATTGCCGGCGAGGCCGAAAATGGTAAGATTGCAATCGACAAGTATAACGAACTTAAGCCTGATCTTGTAACTCTTGATATTACCATGCCGGAGCTTGATGGTATTGGTGCTCTAAAGGGTATAAAGGCTGCAGATCCTAATGCTTGTTGCATTATGTGCTCTGCCATGGGGCAACAGGCAATGGTTATCGAATCTATACAAGCTGGTGCAAAAGACTTTATTGTTAAGCCTTTCCAGGCAGATCGTGTTTTAGAAGCGGTAAAAAAGGCAATAGGATAAAATTAAAATAAATCAATAAAAAAGCACTAATATTTTTTGAGGATGCACCGATATAATTATTAGCAACGGAAAGCAACCTGTTTCCATGGAAGGGAAACGACATGGAAACAGGTTTTTTGTGCCCTTTTTTAGGGCCGTTGCGGTGATCAAAGGATGGATCGCAAGCTTGATAACCATATAGAAAGCTGCCAGGCTGCCCCCTGGCAGCTTTCACGTGTTATAATAATAAAAATAAAAAGGAGGAGTAATGAATGGGAAGCGTTAGAAGTTTATATAAAAAAGGTACTACAGTATTGTCTTGTGAAATCTATCCGCCAAAAAAGGAAGATGAATTTAAGAATATTTATGCGAAACTGGACAAGCTAGCTGCAATAAATGTTGATTTTGTAAGTGTTACGTATGGTGCTGGGGGATCAAATGCAGGTAAAGCCATTGAGATAGCAGATTATGCTAAAAATAAAGCTGGTCTTGAGGTTGTATCACATATTACAAGTGTTGGTTTTACAAAAGAAAAACTGGAAGATGGTCTAAATAGGTTTAAGGATATAGGGATTGATAATATTCTTGTTTTAAGGGGTGATCGGCCTAAGATGATGACAGATGAAGAATTTAATGCAAGAGACTTTTCTCATGCTAGTGATATGGCTGAATTTATTAGGGAAAAAGGTATGGAGTTTACCCTTCTGGGAGCTTGTTATCCTCATAAGCACCCTGAAGCACCATCAGATGAAGCTGATATATATAACACAAAGAAAAAGGTTGATAGCGGTTGTGATGTACTTATTTCGCAATTATTCTTCGAAAATGAGTACTTTTATAGGTTACAGGATAAATTATATGATCTGGGTATAAATGCGCCTATTTCGGCGGGAATAATGCCTGTTACAAGTGCAAAACAATTAGGAACAACTGTAACGTTATCAGGTACAACAGTACCTGAAGAATTATCATCCATTATAGCGAAATATGGAGATAAACCGGAGGAGATGAGAAAATACGGTATTGATTATGCTATCAGGCAGGCTCTCGAATTAAAAGAAAGGGGCGCTGATGGAATTCATTTTTATATAATGAATAAGCCTGATCTTGCGGAAATACTGTTGAAGGAAATGCGCTCATAGAAGAGTAAAAGGTATTTTTTTAAGAATAAGAATTAAATCTTATTTGAAAAAGTACTGAAAAAGACAAAGTCTTAAATAAAAATAATCAAGAATTCGGCTGGTAAGCATATTAAAATGCATACCAGCCGTTATTGAATAAAATGATATTATAGTGAAGAAAACTTTTCTGTTGTTTCGCTTAGCTGTTCTGTAACATCAGTATTTTTAGTAATGGCACTGGATATTTTTTTAATGCCACCAACAATTTCAGTTGAGCTTTCAGCCGACATGGAAATAGCTTTAGAACTTTCCTGAATTGAAGTGGTGATCATTTGTATTGATTCGACCATTTCCTGCATTATATCATTAAGATTATCTGCTTTCTCAGTAAAAGAATTTAGCATATCGTCCATAATATCTGCTGTATGTTCATATTTTTCTCCGGTATCAACGAATTCATCATAATCGCCTAGCACAGTTCCGTTTATAAAATCCAGTGCTTCTTGTGCATTTCTGGCAAGAGAATTTACAGCTTCAGTAACTTCATTACTAATTTCCTGTATAGTACCTGCGGTTTTGCGGCTATTTTCAGCAAGAGCACTTATTTCTGTTGCAACAACAGCAAAGCCTTTCCCGGCCTCTCCGGCACGTGCGGCTTCTATGGAAGCATTCAAAGAAAGTAGATTGGTTTGAGATGCAATATCTAAAATAACACTTGTTAGCTCACTAATCTGTCCAACTTTTTCTGAATCTTTAACAGATTGACTCAGAGTATTGGATAAGCTTGACATTTGATGGCCTGCATCAGCTTTTTTGATGTTTACACGCATCTTTAGTGTATTAGCTTCTTCTTTTATTTTTAGTGCTGTCTCAGTACCGCTTGTTGCTTCATCAGTAATGGCTTGTGCTGCTGACTTAACATCGTCTACTTTTCCGTTAATAGATGAAACAGTCTCTGCTAAAGTTTCCATGTTCGCAGACAGTTCTTCAAGTGCTGCAGAAGTATTAGTAACGTTGTCATCAGCGATACGAAGTTGCGAAGCTACTTCTTCTGAGGAAGCGGTAAGAACCATTGAACCGTTTTTTACGTCTCGCATTATTCCTTGAAGAGTTTCGATAAAGTGATTGATACCCGTTGTTATGTATAATAATTCTGATTTGGTTTTAGTCTTTATTCTGGCAGTTAAATCACCATTTCCCTGTTCAATGTTGGCAATCATGATGTTGACTTCGTCGCTTATAGAACGTATTTTTTTAACAATAGTTTTGTAGCTTACAAGGAAATTTATAGCGATTAGTACGAGAATGATAAGCATTCCTATTATTGCAACAATACGTCCTGATGCAAGGAGTTCATTCATGGTATTGGTTGTTTCGTTAGCTTCGTTGGAAATAGCACGGTCAAGAGCTTTTGTTGAATGAAAAATTGCTATTTTCTGGATTTCTGCTTTATCAAATAGAATAGCATATGCTGAATCCTGGTCACCTGCATCGCAACGTGTAATAGCATTGTCTATTAGATTTGATAACCTGCTATATTGAGATGATATTTCCTGCAGCTGTGATTTTGCTTCTTCATCATTAGAAGCAGTAAAATCCTGGTTTAATTGATTTATATCTGACAAAATAGCAGCTTTGGCTACTTCAATCTGTGGAAGAAGCGCTTCTTTAGTTTCAGCAGCTCCTGCTGAGATATAGCCTGTTGTCTGATCATATAAAGACATAACATCTGATTTTAATATTGCTTCGTGTTGAGTCAGTGTCATCATTGAGTCAAACATATCAATACTGCTTGTTGTCGATTTCTTCATAGATGACATCACAAGATTCATTACTATTACAAAAGAAATAAGCATTAAGAGGTTTAGAAGCATTAATTGAAATAAAATTGAATTAACTTTACTTACGTTGATATTTACAGCCTTGGTAGGTGTTTCTTGTCTGTTATTTCCCATTTTCTTCACCTCCTTACAGTTTTGAATACCAATCGGATGTGATCGTCTTAACTTCGTTAATAAAACTGTCTTTATCTAATTCACCGTTTGCAAATTTAAAAAATGCGAAAGATAAACCATTTTGACCTAGTCCCGCGGGCATTTCCTGCCAATGCCAACTGGATGTTTTGCCTGCTGAAATATAAGAAGAAATAACAGGAGCAAACGGATCTGAAGCAATGTATTTACAATCTGTGAAAGGACTAATGAAACCTGCTTCTTCAACTAGTATTTTTTGGGCAGAATCTTCTGAACACCATTGTAAAAAGGCTTTGGCTTCCTCAACATTTCCTTCTTTAGGAATTGCCCACCAGGATGGTGCACTTGTAAGAATTGTGTCTTGTCCATTCATAAAACAGTAAGGCAGCATTCCGACTTCAAAATTTCCTGCAGTTGCATAATCATCAGCAGCGTCACCGGTCATGGTAGCACCAATCCACGACCCCTGTGTTATAAATGCATATTTACCGCTTGCAAACCCATTTACCTGATCGTCATAGGCGCTTTCTGTTAGAATTGCAGGATCTGAATATTCATTGAACATACTTATCATATCTGCGAAGGCTGAAAATCTTTCATCATCTAATTGACCGCCTTTGTTGAGCAAATCAATAAAGGTAGTATCATTTCGTTGTAATCCGGAATCAAGATATGTACCGAAAATATGATTACCGCTTGACCATCCTACATCATTTGGTTCTGCACAATATGCTATTACTGCAGTTAGACCTAGTTCACTTTTTTTGGAATTAATAGTTTCAAATGCGGTTTTTAAAGAATCAGGATTATTAATATCAGATGGGGTTATTCCGCATTTGGAAAGTATATCTGAATTATATGCGAGTCCAATAGCTTCAGTAGTATAAGGGAATCCAAGTACACCATAAGTTGGATCTATATATGAGGCGTCCGTGCGTTTTGTCCATTCCTGATCGCTAAGATCTGTTAATAAACCTTCCCAATTTGCAAAACCTGATGCTTCGCAGGCTATAATATCAGGCATTTGGTCGGACAGATAATATCCTTTTAAGGTGGCTTGCGCATCAACTCCTGCAGCCACATTGAGTACGTTTACAGGGATACCGGTTTCGCTGGTATATTGTTTTGCTAAGGATTCAATCTGACTACTTACTTCACTTTTTACATTTAATAATGTTAGGGAAGACTGAGGAGTAGCCTCTTCATCAACTGTTTTAGTAGCTGAATTACAACTGACTACAAAAATGGAAAGTGTCAACGCTGAAATTATAGGTAAGAATCGTTTATTTGGCATATTTTCCTATCCTTTCCTGAAATAGATATTGCAAAACATGATGTGTTGATTTTTTAGAACTCCTTTATTGTTATTGTAATCCGGTTCAAAAAAGATGTACCGGATACAAACAGTTATAATTTATTATATGATATGAAGAATATTAAGATATAAAAAAATAATTAAATATAGATAAATTACAATCTATATTTTGTTGACATATAGTTGTTCTGGCTAGTATATCAAGATGACTGGATGTAAATGTATTGCTATTACATAACATCAATACATCAATAATATTTCTTGTTTTAAAATAGTAATAATACTATAATTAATGATGATTAAAAATCTAAGAAAGAAGAGGAATATGTGGATGAAATTTTCAGAAATGCCTTACAAACACATTGACATTGAAGTGGTAAAAGCTTTTTTTGAAAAGTTGATTACAGATAGTAAGAATTCGAAAAGCGGGGAAGAGCAATTCAATTTACATAAAGATTACTACAAGTATATTAGTGAACTATACACAATGATAAGAATTGCCGGTTTTAGACATGATGTAGATACTACACAGGAATTCTATGCGAAAGAAAAGGATTATATTGATGAGATCAATCCAATAATTTCTCAATATAATAATGAGTATCAGAAAGTGCTGTATAATTCGCCTTACAGAAATTATCTAGAGGAGAAAATAGGGAAGGTTGCATTCAAAAATATGGAGCTTAACTTTGCCTCTATAGATGAAAAAATTCTGCCTCTTATGCAGGAAGAAAATGCTTTGATCAGTAAATATGACAAAATAATAGCATCTGCGAAAATTCCGTTTAGAGGTGAGGAATTTAACATTTCACTTCTTAGAAAATATTTGACCGATAATGATAGAGAGACCAGAAAACAGGCCTGGAAAGCTTTATCGGATTATTTCATGTCAGTTACTGAAGATATTGATGATATCTATGACAAACTGGTTAAAAATAGGACAAAACAGGCAATAGAACTTGGCTATGAAAATTATATTGAACTTGGCTACAATCGTATGATGAGAAATTCATACAGAAGAGAGCAGGTTGAGAATTTCAGATCTCAGGTTAAGAAGTCATTTGTTCCGCTCGTAGAAAAAATACAAAGAAAACGCCAGCAGGATCTTGGACTTTGTGATCTGAAATATTATGATAACGAGGTATATTTTAAAAATGGTAACCCTGCGCCTATCGGAACTCCTGAGGAAATTATGAAAGCCGGACAGGAAATGTATAGAGAGCTTTCGCCGGAAACAGCAGAATTTATTGACGTAATGATTGAGAATGAACTGTTTGATGTTCTTGGTAGAAAAAACAAAAAACAGGGTGGATATATGGATTTTCTCCCTATGTATAAAGTCCCTTTTATATTTGCTAATTTCAATGGAACAAGCGGAGATGTAGATGTTGTTACACATGAATGCGGACATGCATTTCAGGGTTATGTTACACGTAATGATGAGATTTTGGAACATAATGACATTACTATGGAAACTGCTGAAATTCATTCAATGTCGATGGAATACTTTACATATGGGTGGATGGATAAGTTTTTCGGTGATAGAGCAGATGATTATTTCAAGATGCATTTAGAAGATGCGATAACCTTTATTCCTTATGGATGTATGGTAGATGAATTTCAGCATATCGTGTATGAAAAACCGGAGATGACACCTGCTGAACGTAAGCTGGTATGGAAAGAATTGGAAAAAAACTACAGACCCTGGCTTGATTTTGATGGAGATGTTTTCTTTGATAACGGTGGATTTTGGCAAAAGCAGGGGCATATTTTCTGGAGCCCGTTCTACTATATAGATTATGTATTGGCAAGTGTTATAGCTATGCAGTTCAAAGTCCGCATGGATAATGATTTTTCAGAAGCCTGGAAGCAATATTTAAAACTTTGCAAAATTTCAGCGAGCAAATTCTATGAGGAAATGCTTGATGAAGTAGGATTAAAGAGTCCTTTTAAGGAAGGAACTATTGAAGAACTTGCTGATAATATGGCAAAGAAAGTATTCACGGAGTAAGAGTGTGAATTACATCCTTAAACAGAACATTTTTGGGTATAAATATTCTTTTTAAGTAAAAAATACTGCAGCATGTGTGAAAACAAATGCTGCAGTATTTAATTTATTAGTCAATTTACAAGGGTTATTTTTTTTCAGATAATAGAGATTCAAGCTTATCTTTGTTTATTTGCCCATTAGCAACAGTGTTTGCAACCCAAATTTTTAGAGATTCTACTGTCTGGTCAATCATTGCAAGCTGTTTTTGAATACTAACAAAATCCGGGAGTTCATCATCAGAAATGATACCATCAGCAGTAATATCTATAAGGCGGTTTCTCTGCGTATCCAGTGAATTAAGAGATGACAACATAGCTAGTACAATCTCGGACAATGTTGATTCCTTTGCTACAGGAACGGAATCCTTACCTATTCTACATTCATGGGTGCAGTAGTAATTGCATAAATCAGGTCTCTTATAAGCATCTGCCATTGCTACAACATCTTCAGGCTGAATCGCTGTTTTTTCAGATTCAATTTTTTCAAGACGGCTTTCACTAATAAAACCTATTTTTTCGCTAGCCTGTGCCCTGGTTAACCCTGCAATTTCCCTACTTTCAAAATAGATGTTTTTGTTTTCCTTTATGGATTTTTTCCCCATTAGTCTTCCTCCAAAACTTTTCTCATATCATAATAACCTACATCTTAACAGGTGTAAAATAATATCAGAAGATATTTTTACTGTTTTTTTTCATTCTGTACATTTGCTGGTCTGCCAGTACAATAATCTGATCAAGATTTAAATCTTTAGTCAAGACAGTCGTATAAGCACCAATACTAACAGAAACGTTATAGCCAAGTTTTTGACTTTCGGTTTTTAGTGTTTCTTGAACAGTTCGAATAATCTCGGCATTGTTAGATAATCCTGATATTAAGGCAAGCATTTCATCGCCACCGTACCGAACAAATAAAGTGCCTTCAGGGCAGGATTGCTTTAAGGCAAATGCGGCAGTAGCGATTGCTCGATCGCCTTCTGAATGACCAAGAGAGTCATTTATAGTTTTAAGTCGGTCTAAATCCTGCATTATTATAGTCAGTGGCTTGCCTATTACTCCGGGCATAGTTCTTAGGTTGTCGTAAGCAGATTGAAAAGCAAGTCTGTTGTAAAAACCAGTAAGACTATCATTTTGGTACATTTCTTGAACTTTATTTATCAGGAAATGCTGATATTGCATGTTTACATAGCCACCGATGCCCATACTTATTGCATCCGTAATGCTGGGAGTTTTAGAATAATCAACAATATCGTATTTTTGAAACGAGTAACATATAAAACCAATAGCTTTACTCATGTAATCAAGGGCATTAAAAATGAGAGGGTATCCATTGTCCAAAATCATATCGATGTTTGGGATTATTTCATCTGCATTATATGGTATTATCTCATCTTTATCGGAATATGAGTTATATACAATGCTGTAAGCTGATTCATTTACTGTATCCAAAAAGAAGTTTTTGTCATGATGAAAACAGGCGTTATTTATTACACAGCACATATTCTGAGTCAAATTGCTACGAAGAGAGGAAACACTGAACTCTTCGGCTTTGGTAGAAAACATCCTGGCAGTTATATCATGAAGAATACGAATGTCGTCCTGATATCTGTAAAATCTATTATTAAATCTGCTAATAGTACTGCCACTAAGACCTGTATGTCTTGGACAACCACAGGAATCATTTTGAATAAATTTAGGAGTTACATAGTAGCTATGAGGGCTACCATCATACTCGAAATGCCTTATTGCTTTGCAAACTATTTCAGCAAGCTCTGTACTGTCACAAGATGCTGTTGTTATCCCCGGGGTGCACATAAATGCTTCGTCAACACCGTCAAAACCGGAAACTATAACATCTCCGGGAACACTGAGTCCTGATGAGATAAGGACATCACTAACATTTATAGCCATTATGTCATTTGCACAAATAACGGCTTCAGGGATATTTCCGCTTTTTAATAGTTCCTGTGTGGCCTGTCTGCTGGGATCTGCCCAAAAATCTCCATAACTAACCATATTATCGTTAAAAGGGATGTTGTTTTCAGATAAAACCTTTTTAAATACATCAAGACGTTCATCTGAAAATTTGTTATCTCTATTGCCGGCCATAAAATGGGGTTTTTTTACATGATGAAATTCAATAATATGTCGAACAACACTTTCAAATCCGGCTGCATAATCAAAATGAATCTGTGAGGTCCCTTCATAATCTCCGTCTATTATAAGAGTAGGAACAGAGTGCTTTTTGGCGTTTAATATAATCTTTTCGGAAACATCGATACTTTTAATCTTTTCATCCATAATGATGATTGCATCGATTTTATCATAGGGAATAATATCAAACACAAAAGTTTCATCATAATTATTTTGATCCATCCAATATAAATCTGTATTTAGAGTATAAATAAAAAGTCTATAATTTATATTTTTTAGCGATTTGCCAAGTGCCTCAAGGAAACTGAAATTTTGATTGTCATATATTCTTGAAGTACATAATGCAATGATTTTTTTGCCGTTAATCATGAGCTATCCCTTCATTATTATCTTTTAAAATATTATCCGAGAATACACAGATGTTCCTTTAATCATAACACCATTTTGTTTACTTTGTTCAGAAAAAAGATATCAAAAATATAAAAACAGACTCCGGGAGTGTTTTGCCCGGAGTCTATAATAATCAAAGGAATAAACTATGCCTTAACTTTTTCTACAGATGAGTTCAACCACCCTTTTATATCAGAAATGCCTGCATATGCCTTGAATTCGTTGTTGTTGGCAACAATTAGTGTAGGAGCTTGCATTATACCGAATTTTTCTACCAGTTTGGCATTTGTATCAGCATCCACTACTGTGTAATTGATTCCTGCTTTATCCAAGAGAGAACTGGCAATTTTGCAGTTCGGACATGTTTTTGTCTTGAAGAGAAAAGCGGCTTCATTGGTTGTAATTTTTAGATTAATCAGAGTATTTTCAAGTTCAGCTGCTGTTTTTACAGAGGTTTCCATGAAAGGAGATTGTACAGTAGTACTGTATGAGCCCTGCTTTTTGTGAGTAAAAGAGGAATGCGCAACATTATAAACTTGACGATCCCGATATTCTTGAGTCTTTCCATCATTCCAATTTGCAACGGGACGATAATATCCGGTGATTCGGCTATAAACTTCGGTTTTCTTCCCACAATGCGGGCATATAGTCTGCTCGCCTGAGAGATATCCGTGTTCCTTACATACAGAGTACGTAGGTGACATTGTATAATATGGAAGTTTATAATTTTCAGCTATTTTTCTGACAAGATTAGCAGCTGATTTCCAATCAGGCAGCTTTTCACCAAGGAATGCATGGAAAACGGTTCCTGAAGTGTAAAGTGTCTGCAATTCATCCTGAATGTCCAGAGCAGTGAAAATATCTTCTGTATAACCAACAGGCAGATGAGAAGAATTTGTATAATAAGGCGTTCCACTCATATTTGCCGTAATTATGTCAGGATAAAGCTCTTTATCGTGTTTTGCAAAGCGATAAGTTGTTGATTCTGCAGGTGTTGCTTCAAGATTGTACAAATCCCCATACTTTTCCTGGTAGTCAGAAAGTCTGTCTCGCATATGGGTCAGAACATCTTTTGTAAAAGCCTGGACTTTGGAATCCGTCATGTCACATCTGAGCCATTTGGAATTAAGACCGACTTCGTTCATACCAATTAGCCCGATCGTTGAGAAGTGATTGGAAAAAGATCCCAAATATCTCTTTGTATAAGGATATAAACCCTGATCAAGGAGTTTGCTTATAACCTGACGTTTGGTATTAAGACTTCTGGCTGCTATGTCCATTAAGTGATCAAGGCGATTATAAAAATCTTTTTCGTTGTCTGCAAGATATGCTATTCTGGGCATGTTTATAGTGACAACACCAATAGAACCTGTTGATTCTCCGGAGCCAAAATAACCTCCTGATTTCTTTCTGAGTTCACGCAGATCCAAACGCAAACGACAGCACATAGAACGTACATCACTGGGTTCCATGTCTGAATTTATATAGTTTGAAAAATAGGGAGTACCATATTTTGCGGTCATTTCAAAAAGTAATTTGTTATTTTCGGTTTCACTCCAATCAAAATCGCTAGTTATTGAATACGTGGGGATAGGATATTGAAATCCGCGTCCATTAGCGTCTCCTTCTATCATAATTTCTATAAATGCTTTGTTGACCATGTCCATTTCGTGTTGGCAGTCACCATAAGTAAAATCGAGTTCTTTTCCGCCAACAATAGCATTGATATTTTTAAGATCCGCAGGTACAGTCCAATCCAGTGTGATATTTGAAAAAGGAGCCTGTGTTCCCCACCTGCTGGGTGTGTTAACACCATAAACAAATGATTGGATGCATTGCTTAACTTCGTCCTGTGAAAGATTATCAACTTTAACAAAAGGAGCAAGGTATGTATCAAAAGATGAAAATGCCTGTGCGCCGGCCCATTCATTCTGCATTATTCCAAGGAAGTTAACCATCTGATTGCATAGAGTTGAAAGATGGTTGGCAGGTGCGGAAGTGATTTTTCCGGGAATGCCTCCCAAACCTTCCTGAATAAGCTGCTTGAGACTCCAACCTGCACAGTAGCCTGAAAGCATTGCCAGATCATGTATATGAATAGCCGCACTTCTATGAGCTTTAGCAATCTCTTCATCGTATACTTCTGAAAGCCAGTAATTTGCAGTGATAGCACCGGAATTAGACAGAATGAGACCGCCAATTGAGTATGTAACAGTAGAATTTTCTTTTACACGCCAATCATTAATTTTAAGGTAATCGTTAACGAGATCTTTGTAATTAAGGAGTGCAGAGTTTACATTACGAACTTTTTCCCGCTGTTTTCTGTATAATATGTAGGTCTTTGCAACATCTGAATATCCTGATTCAGATAATACTTTTTCAACACTGTCCTGAATTTGTTCAACTGTTATTTTATTGGCTGTGATTTTTGTCTCAAAATCTGAAGCAACTCTAAGAGATACCAAATCAATTACACTTGAATGATATGGCTTTTCAAGTGCTTCAAAGGCTTTGATGATTGCTGAAGAAATTTTGGAAATGTCAAATTTGGCGATGCTGCCATCACGCTTTACGACTTCATACATAGAAATACCCCCCATTAAACTTTATACACCCATAAATATAAATTAACATATATACAATATATGGTCAATATTTAGATACTCGAGCGTGAAAAACACTATATATAGTATTTGCGGTTTCTTTATAAGTGATGAGTATAAGAGCAATATGTAGAGAGAAACTCAAAAAACCATATATTAAAATAAAGTATCAATAACGAAATACAGGAGATTAAACAGTGAAAAAATTTAATTTAGTAAGCAACAATAAAGCTGTAAATATTCTGATAGAAGATAGTAGTTTTGAGGGAGTTAAACTTATTGGTAATACCCTTGCCGAAGATATAAAAGCTGTAACAGACACAGATTCTTTGTTTTTTACAAATGCCAAAGAATGTGTTGCAAAAGAGCTTATTATTATCGCAACTCTCGGAAAAAGTGATATTGTGCCTTGCTTTGAGAGAAATGGAAAACTAAGAACGCAAGATATTGCAGGCAAAAAAGAAGTGTTTATGATGCAGATAGTGGATGAGCCATTTGCAGGCGAAGACTTTTTTGTAGAAAAAGCACTTGTTATTGTTGGTAGCGATAAAAGAGGTACTATCTATGGTATGTTTCATTTATCCGAAATGTTGGGAGTTTCACCACTAATATATTTTGGTGATGTAATACCGCATAAGAATCC
The DNA here is from genome assembly GCF_000703165.1 of Butyrivibrio sp. AE3004. Classification (NCBI taxonomy): domain Bacteria; kingdom Bacillati; phylum Bacillota; class Clostridia; order Lachnospirales; family Lachnospiraceae; genus Butyrivibrio; species Butyrivibrio sp. AE3004. The sequence goes on along the minus strand of NZ_JNLQ01000003.1, from coordinate 220,324 downwards.
TAATCCGGAAATAATTCTTGATGATATAGTTGTTTCAAAAGAGCCATCAGTTGAATACAGGGGATTCTTTATAAATGATGAGTGGCCTGCTTTTGGCAATTGGACATTGGAGAAATTTGGCGGGGTTAATGCAAAAGCATACAGGAAGATATTTGAATTGCTTTTGAGACTTAAAGGCAATTATTTATGGCCTGCTATGTGGAATTCATCTTTTTCTGAGGATGGACCGGGACTTAGTAACGCAATTTTAGCAGATAAGCTTGGAATAATAATGGGAACATCCCATCATGAACCATTATGTCGTGCAGGAATAGAATGGCAGAATAAGTATAAGGAATATGGAAATGATTCTACCTGGAGTTTCCTTTCCAACGAAGAGGCAATAACAAAGTTTTGGGAAGATGGACTTCGCAGGAATAAAGATTACGAAAATATAATCACAATAGGCATGAGGGGAGAGGCAGATTCAAAGCTTCTTCCTGAAGATTCAACGCTTAAGGACAACATAGATGTTATTAAAAAAGTAGTAAAGGTTCAAAATTCTTTAATAAAACAATATGTTTGTGAAGAACTGGAAAATGTTCCGAGAATGCTTGCTATATATAAGGAAGTTGAGGACTATTATTATGGGGACGATTCTTGCGAAGGATTGAAGGATTGGGATGAACTATCAGACGTTATTTTTCTTTTGAGTGATGATAATCATGGAAATCTTCGAAATCTGCCCACATATGATGAAAGGAAACATCCCGGTGGATATGGAATGTATTATCATTTTGATTATCATGGTGCTCCTATCAGCTATGAGTGGACCAACTGTAACAGATTAACTAAGATCTGGGAACAGATGACCTTTGCTTATGAAGCCGGTGTAAGAAAAATGTGGATAGTTAACGTTGGTGATCTTAAAGAGATGGAGTACCCGCTTAGCTATTTTATGGAACTTGCCTATGATTTCGAAAAATGGGGAACATCTGCGCCTAATATGACAGAAACATATGCAAAATTATGGATTGAAAAGCAGTTTGGAAGCTATATAACCGAGCTTCAAAAGGAAAAGATTTTTAAAGTGCTTGAAGGTTATACAAGGTGGAATGCCGCAAGAACACCGGAAACGATGAATGAGAATATATATCATCCCGTAAATTATAGAGAATGTGACAGAGTAATGAGGTCTGTCAATGAAATTTTGAGCATTGCGGAAGGATTAAACGAAGAATTAAGGAATGAAGCGCGGCTTGCATATCAGAGTATGATTTATTATGGTGCTGCAGCATCTTTGAACCTGGTTCTTGCATGGTGTGAGACGGCTTTAAATCATGAATATGCAAGAAGAGGATATATATATGCAAATATTCTTGCAAAAAGTGTAGAAAAAAGGATTGCTAAGGACAGGGAATATATTGAAGAGTTTCATAAATTTAATGGTGGAAAGTGGAATCATTGCTTAAGCTCTGCTCATACAGGATTCAAATCATGGGATGACAGGGATTGGACATATCCTGTTGTACATATCGTTTCTCCGATTTCTGTTGCCAAGGCTTCAGTAAGTTTTAGAGGTAGTGAGAAATTTCATCTTGGAGCATACTGGCAGGATATGGCTCCACTATTCAATGATGAATTAACAAGAATCGATTGTGAAGAAATAATGCTGGATCTGGACAGTAAAGGATTTGTTGATTTTGATTATAAAATAGCATGTGATGCCGAATATATAACTTTTGATAAATATAACGGTCATGTATGTGTAGGAGAAACGGGCAGAGAAACGGTAATAATTAAAGCAAAAAAAGATGAATTAAGCGGAATTAAAACAGCTAAAGTAAGGGTTGATATAGAGTTTAAAAATGGGCAAAAAACCTATGTTAATCTTGAGATTATAGTGGAAGGAACAGCAAAAGATATCTCTGCTACGGGCAGTAAAATTTTTGCAGAAAAACAAGGATATATTAGCATTAACGCTAATGATTTTACAGAGAAAAAAGATACTAAAGATGGTAGCTTTGAGGTGGTAGATTATCTCGGAAGGGAAGGCTCTGCAATAAAAGTTCTGCCTCCTGCAATACATTTTAAGGACTGGGAGACCGCTCCTTTCATAAAATATAATGTATTTGTTAACAATTCAGATGAATATACATTATCGCTGTATCTGCTTACAAGAAATCCTTCAGAAAGAGGTGGAAGGATACGGTTTTATATGGGTACGGGTGAGGTAAAACCTTTTGAACTGTGTGCAGTATCGGATCATTACTATACGGAATGGCAGGATGATGAATGGGCACAGGGTGTACTGACAGGAGGAAGGGTTGTTAAACACAATATATTATTACATGAAGGTGAAAATAGTATTTATATTTATGCATCAGATCCGGAATTTATATTGGAAAAACTTGTTATTTGCGAAAAGGGCAAAGAACTGAAAAAGACCTATTTCGGACCGGCTTCTTTTGTCTTATAATATAGATTATTAAAGTTGATTCAGAAATAGAGGTTATAGGATATTGAAACAGTTTAATTATGAGCTAACCGATATATCGGACGTTCATGAAGCGTTATATGAGGTATACACATATACACAGAGAAATCAGTATAAATCTATATTATTTCATTTGTATACCATAAGATTTAACGATACAGACATATCAAAAGTCCAAAATGAAATTTTGGAAATGTATCCTGATGCAAAAATAGGAGGAACCAGTTCCAACGGAGACATTTGCGATGGGCATTTAGCAGAATACGGACTTGTTATGTCTGTTTCTGTTTTTGAAAGTACTGATATTGAGGTTTATCTTTATGAATGCGCTTTCGGTGAGGAATATTCTATAGGCACCACAATTTGTGAGACGATTAATAATATTGACAAGATTAAGGCTGCAGAAATACTAATTACATTAAAGACTATAAATAGCACTAAAGTCCTGAGCGAAGCGGAAAAGTGCAAAAAAAATGTAAAGATTTTTGGCGGTGGAAGTGCAGCTTTTGCAATTGAAGATACAAAAACATGTGTTATTAGTAAGGACACAATATGTCGCGCAGGGGTGATTCTGATTACCTACGCAGGAGATGATTTCCATATAAGTATTAACCATGCTATTGGATGGAAGCCTCTTGGAAAAGAGCTTACAGTTACCAAAATTGTAGATAAGAGATTATATGAACTTGACAATGTGCCTGCAGGCAAGATTTACAGTAAATATCTTGATATAAGACCGGACGATAATTTTTTTGCAAATATGTTGGAATTTCCAATTATGTCAAAACAGCATGGTTATGAGGTTCTTAGATTGCCATTTTCCTGTGATATAGAGGATAATTCAATCTTATTGGCAGCTGATGTTAAACAGGGAACAACTGTTAATTTATCCTATGGCGATCCTGATGTTATAAAGTCTGATGTTGAGGATATGATCTGGAATGTCAGAAGTTTTGCACCACAGGCAATATTCCTCTATTCATGTGGAGTAAGACGATTATATTGGAAATATTTAATAAATAAAGAAACAGGTCCGTTTAGCCTTATTGCCCCTGTAAGTGGCTTTTATTCCAGCGGTGAGATAATGCGAATGGGTGAGTACATAATTGAGCATCATGTAACACTTATTGCCATTGGAATGCGGGAGGGTGGAAAGGCTCTGGCACAACCGACAGGAATAGGCGATAAGGAAATAGAAGTTCCGGAAGAACAAAAGATGCATGGTCAACTTTCCATGGTTCGCAGACTTGCAAACTTTATCAATGTAACGGCTGCTGAACTTCAGAAAGCCAATGATGAATTACGGGAGATGGCAGATACTGATGTACTTACAGGTCTTTATAACAGAAGAATGATCCAGGGGCTTGTGAAAACAGGGCTGGAACATGCCACAAAGTACAAAATCGGAGTTGTCATGGGTATAATAGATGTTGATGATTTTAAAATGGTCAATGATACTTATGGTCATGTCGTCGGCGATGATGTATTAATAAGAGTTTCATCAATTATTCGTGAAGAGATTGAGAGTATAAAAGGAGGAATCTGCGGCCGCTGGGGAGGAGAAGAGTTCCTGTTTATGCTTTCAAACATTACGATTGATGAATCAAAAAAATATGTTGACAGAATAAGAGCCAAAATTGCAGTCATAAATTTTGAAGAAATAGGGAAAGTGACAATAAGTATTGGACTTACAGAGTTTAAAAGGACGGATAATGCAGAAACGTTATTTAAACGGGCGGATTCAGCGTTATATGAAGCTAAGAATAATGGAAAAAATAGGACTATAGTTCATTAATTTGATAGGAGATGAGATTTACTGGTATGAATAGAAAAAAAAGTTTTGTTGTTTCAGGTATTTTTGCAATACTGTTTATAGCGCATATTGTATTATTAAAAATTTATGATGTTGACAATATTGGGCCTATGGAGACAGCTGTTGGTTTCTCACATATTAATGGTAGGATACACGATATATTCGGGATAAATATCATATGGTATAAAATAACAGAGATATTTGGTATTTTGGCTCTTTTGGTATGTGCCGGGTTTGCATTTGTTGGACTGATGCAGCTAATTAGACGTAAAAGTCTGAAAGAAGTTGATTCCATAATTTTGAAGCTTGGTGGTTTATATGCCGTTGTAATATTCCTATATGCTTTATTTGAGAAAGTAATAATTAATTACAGACCAATTATTATGCCGGATGCAACTGAACCGGAAGCGTCATTCCCTTCTTCACACACGATGCTTATTTGTGTTGTTATGGGGAGTACGATTCTTGTTATACACAATTACGTAAAGAATAAGAAACTTGTAGCTGTTTTACAGGGACTATGTGTTTTGATTATGGTTATAACTGTCGTAGGCAGATTAATCTGCGGAGTGCATTGGTTTACTGACATTTTGGGTGGAATTTTTATAAGCGTTGCTTTGCTAGCTGCTTTTTTTGGAGTAATGGAATCATAAAACATAAAGGTTTATTTATTAATCCAGTCAGCAATTATATCTGCTGTCTGGATTATTTGTTGGTAATTTGTAATTGTTGGAATTCCATCCTTGTCTTGTATACCGTAACTTCCGAAATAGGAGTGAATACCACCTTCAATTATGTGTTCTTCTGAATCATGTGGCCAGTTTTTCTTATTATCATTGTATTGATGTATGTCCAAAACATTGTCATTTGAGCCGTAAATGGAAAGAAATCGTAAATCAGTATCGGACAAATCGACGGTGGGGTACGAAGCACATAAAATAATGCCATTATAGTCGGTTTTGCTTTCTGTAGTTCCTGAATCTGACAGAGTTTTCTTTACATGGGCGCAGGCAGCGACTCCCCCTAGAGAATGTCCTGCTATATACCAATCTAAATCTGATGCATATGATGTGAAGCGGTCATAATCAGCAGTAAGAGCATCTACAGCATTGATTTTTAAAAGGGCCAGATTTTCAGGCATTCTGGGAAGAAGACAGATATATCCTCTGGACGCCAACTCATACATTAGGCCGTTATAGGATGAATATTCTACTTTCCCGCCCGGATAAAACACTATTACAGCTTTCATGTTTTGTTTTTCCGGAATAAAGACCGTACCATTTTTGTTGGAATATGAGTGTACTTTTCCTGAGAGAAGTTCTTCAATATTCTGTATAATACTTATGTCCGCTCTGTAGTAATTTGTAGTATATATTTTAAATGCAATTGCCAGGACAATCAGTAAAGATATGATTCCTATTAAAATCCATTTAATATAATTCTTTATTTTTTTCAATTTTTTGTGCCTTCTTTATGCTTATTCCAACGTCAGTATATCATAAATCTGAAGAAGAGTAATTTAAATTTGACTTGGCATATTTGGATATATTGATGTAATATTGATGAATATCAGAATCCTTCACAAATTTAGAACAGAAAGGAATATGCGAATGGCTTTATTAAAGTTACAGGCACCCACTAAAGATTATCTTTGGGGTGGAAGCAGACTGGTTGATGAATTCGGGAAAAAGGCTGCCGGTGAAGTAACTGCTGAAAGTTGGGAATTGTCTTGCTTTCCCGGAAGCGAATCAATAATTGAAAACGGAGAGTATGCCGGCAGAACTATAACAGAATATATAAAGGATAATAATGGATCCTTAGGTTATAATTGTGATAAGTTTAAGGATTTTCCTGTGCTGATTAAACTTATTGATGCAAAAAATGATTTATCACTTCAGGTACATCCATCTGATGAATTTGCTAGAGAACATGAGAATCAGTATGGAAAAACAGAAATGTGGTATATTCTCGATGCAGAGGAAGATGCTTTCTTATACTATGGCTTTAATAAGGAAGTGACAAAAGACGAGTTTGCAAGAAGAATTGAGGATGAGACTCTGACAGAAGTATTGAATGCCTGTCCTGTGCAGAAGGGTGATATTTTCTTTATTGAGTCAGGTACTTTACATGCGATCGGTAAAGGTATACTTTTGGCAGAAATACAGCAGAACTCAAATGTGACCTACAGGGTATATGACTATGGAAGGCGAGATAAGGATGGCAATTTACGAGAGCTGCATGTTGAGAAGGCGTTGGAGGTAACACATTTATCCCCAATACAGAAAGTTAAAAAGCCTGAACCGCATATAGGTGTATGCAAGTACTTTACAGTTGATAAAGTAAATCTTACAGGTGATACAACTAAAAAAATTATGGGAACTGTCGGAGAAGAATCTTTCTTACATATACTATTTCTGGATGGAAAAGGGGTCATAAGAAATGGCAATGAGGAAATGCCTTTTTCTAAGGGAGACAGTTTTTTCTTGCCGGCAAAAAGCGGCAATTATGAAATCTTAGGGTTTTGTGAGGCTTTGACCACATACGAAAAATAAACAGGATATCTGAGATTTTCGCAATTTCACCCCTGTATAGGATTGTTTTGCTTGCAACAAGCCCTGAATTCACATATGTGTGTTTCAGGGCTTGATTTTTTATTTAATAGGAAATTTCGCCTTGGCGGCGAAACCTTGAATTAAAAGGCCCGGCAAGACCGGGCCACGCAAAGCGGAGGTATGTTGGTTATGAATTACCAATCTACCTCATCAAAGAATTCATCATCTTCATGCATAAAGTAATCCATATCGAGAAGGTCTTCATCGTCCATCTCGCGGATTTCATTCGCCGACATGCCTTCCGGCGGATTCTGGATGTATTTCTCTCTAAGCTTTGCTATTAGTTCTTTACTAGCCATGGCTGTTCCTCCTGTAGCATGATTTTATCATGCGCAGGAATACGAGGGAACAATGCCGATTTTTGTAGACGGAGCTCTGCTCTTGGGACGGCATTTTCCCATTGTCTTTTCGTATAAGTCTTCGAGAGAAACACGTTTGTGGTTGAAGCGCAACTCAAGAAATTTCATGGTGCTGTTGCATTTGGGACAACTTAATGGATCATATCCGAATGCTGACAGGATACCTGAACGCCATTGAAGGAATGATTTAAAGAATGGCTTTTTGGAAGGATGAATCAGACGGTAAAGTTTTTTGTCTGACTCCCTATGACGACCATACACGCCATAATAACGTATCATCTTAAAGTCTTTTTCTGGTATGTGCTGTATAAGACGTTTGATGAATTCCATTGAAGGTATGGTCTCGGTGACAAGGACTTCGTCCTCATGTCTGTTGTAGTGGAAAGTAACAGTATCATGCTCTTTATCATAAGAGTCAATTCTTGAGAGCCCGATTACAGGACGACCAAGATATCTGCCTATATATTTAGCAACAGTACGTCTGTCAGCGAGAGTGGGTTTGCCATAGACATAGAAGCCTTCTTTCTGATTTTTGTAGGAGAGAGCTTTTTCTTTTTTAAACAATGCTTTCTTATTGGGATCAGTAATACGATCTTCCATTAGATTCAGAAGAGCAGTCTGAAAAGCATGGCGCATATAGGGGTAACTGAAGAACTTTACTTTGCGCCAGAAGCCGGTGTCTCCAACACCACCTTCAGATATGAGGCAGTGGATATGAGGATTCCATTCCAAAGGACGACCAAATGTGTGAAGAACAAGGATGTAACCAGGTGTAAAGTTCTGACTCTTGTTGATTTTGTAGAACATCCGGTTAATAACACTGCTGGTAGCTTCAAAAAGACAATTAAGAAGGTCACGATCTTCGAGAAAGTAATGGCGTAATTCTTTTGATATGGTGAATACGCAGTGACGGTGCTGACAGTTTATGAGCTTAAATGACATAGCCTGAGCACGCTTTTGTGAATACATGGCACCACATGTAGGGCAGAATCTAGAATGACAACGAAAGGGAACAAATTTGAGAGTACCACAATCAGGGCAGCCGTACATGGCGCCGCCATAGGCAGGATCCCCGCAATTGATCATCTTATCGATGTTTTCCATTTCGGTCTTGCGGGGGTGAAGAGTATATTGAATTTCTTCATAATGATCGCGGAATAAATCTTGTAGAGTATTTCGTTTCATAAATTCATTATGAATGAGTTGAGGCAAAAAACAACCCCACCCCTCATGAGTGAGGGGCAGGGGAGTTGAGGTGCCGTAGGCACTTTTTTTATTATTGTGGCATTCCATTCATCGACATCAAGGTCTTGAACGTATCAATATCATTCTGCGTAATTTTAATATTACACTGCTTTTCAACACCATCAGGAGTTGTTACTTTCATGTCGATGATAGTACCTACTTCCATGGAAGAATCTTTTACAGCTTGGAAAAAGGGTTGTACACGGGGATGATCTTGTCTGAATGTATTAAATTTCTTCTGAAGCTCCATAAGTGCCATAGGATTAAAATTCATTTTTTATAAATCTCCTTTTATAATTCTGTTTTTTTATTTTACCCTAATATTACATATTTACAAGCAAAAACAATTACTGAAATTATAAAATAACAAAGGATATCCATATAATATGATAATAATTAGAAAGAATAAACATACAATAATCTTCTTATTTTTAGCTACCACTATTATAGGGTGTGGTACTTTGCAGGTTACGGAAACTGAAAAGATAAAAGATAGATCAGATGATAAGAATACCATAATAAAAGAAACTCCTGAAAATAAAATAGAATATTATAATAATGAAGATGAAAATGTCGGAGAAGTTTCAGAAGTCAGTAAAATAGAAGAAAATCATACAGACAGTATTGTAAGTGATTTCACTGAGGAAATTAGTGAAGAAAATAAAAAACATGTTGAACTTCTTATGGTAGGAGATATTCTTTTGCATATGCCAATAGAAGAGGCAGCAATAGATGAGAGTGGTAACTATGATTTTGATTTTATATTTGAAAATATGAAAGAAGAAATAAGTAAAGCTGACATTGCAATGGTAAATCAGGAGGTTATTATTGGTGGGAAAGATCTGGGAGTATCAGGGTATCCGTCTTTTAATGCACCTTATGAAATAGGGGATGCACTTGTCAATGCAGGTTTTGACACAATATGTCACGCAACAAATCATTCTCTTGATAAAGGTAAAAAGGCATTACTTAATACCTGTGAATATTGGGAAACTAATCATCCGGAGATTAATGTTGTGGGAATTAATAAAGACCGGAGCCATTATGAGAACATAAAAATTATAGAGAAAAACGGAATAAAAATAGCTGTTCTGAATTACACATATGGGACAAATGGGATAGCTATGCCTGAAGATATGCCCTATGCGGTTAATCTGATGGATGAAAAAAAAGTAACAGAAGATCTGAAATATGCTGAGGATAATGCAGATTTTACTATTGTTTGTCCACATTGGGGTACAGAATACAATCTTGGGGTGGATTCTTACCAGAAAAAATGGACTGAAATTTTCAGAGAAAACGGAGCAGATTTAATCTTTGGAACACATCCACATGTTATCGAACCAATTGAACTGTTGAATGATGGGGATGAAATAATTACCAATAATCATGGAAATGGGGACATGCTCGTATATTATTCGCTTGGTAACTTTGTAAATTGGACTTCTGGGAAGGGCGAAGGCATAGCCAACCGAATGGTAGGAGGAATGGCTAAAGTAAAAATCCGCAAAACAGATAAAGAAGTAGCAATAGATGAATATGAAGTAAGAGCTTTGGTATGTCATGTGAAAAAAGGGCATGAGGGAATAACAGTATATCCTTTGAATGATTATTCACCTGAACTCGCAAGTGAAAATGAGATAGTAAAGCAGGATTCCTCTTTTTCAAAGGAGTATTGTGTTGAATTATGCAATAATGTGTGGGGAAATGAATGGAAATAAAAAATATTGAAAGCAATTCAATTAATATGTATCATAAAACAAAATACTTGAAAGGAATAGATAAAGAATGATTTATAAAACAAAAGGTACATGTTCTACACAGATAGATATTGATGTCGAAGAGGGAATTATTAAACATGTTTCATTTACTAATGGATGTAATGGTAACTTGCAAGGGGTATCGAGGCTTGTTGAGGGAATGAAGGCAGAAGATGCTATAGCCAAATTGCGAGGTATCAAATGTGGGTTTAAGAATACATCTTGTCCGGATCAGCTTTCATATGCAATTGAGGCAGCAATGCAAAACGACTAATATAAAAAAATCCGATACTGCGGTTGCAGTACCGGATTTTTATTTATTTTATGCGGCGTTACTACTTTTATTCTGTTTTGCCTTGTGCTGGTCTAATAGAACCTTAGCAGCGATACCGGCAAGGATAAGTGATAGCGCAACCAGGAAAACAGCTATAGCGGACTGGATAAGAGCCCAAAAATCAGCTGCACCGGAAAGATAAGCTGTCATCTTGGCTATAATAGTCTGAATAAGTGAGCAAATAGTTACTGCAAGCATAAATACCATAGGAATATAGAACATTTTGTTGTTTTTTCCTACAGCACCAAGCCATGTACATACGGCAATAAGACCTACTGCAGCAAGAAGCTGGTTTGCAGCACCGAACAAAGGCCATATCTTTGTATAACCGGTCATACCAAGGCTGACACCAAGAACAACGGTGATAGCTGTTGCTACATAAGGATTTGCCAGTACTTTTTTGTAGCCTGTAGCATCTTTTACTGTCTGACCCTGCTCAAGGAAAAACTCCTGGAACATGTATCTCGCAAGACGAGTAGCTGTATCAAGTGAAGTAAGACAGAAAACAGAAACAGCAAGGATAAGCATCTGATACATAATATTCTGAACACCAGGTGCGAAACTACCAATCATAGCTGAAAGACCACCGGCAAATACCTGAGTAGGACTTGCATAAGTTCCATCAGTAGCAGCTGACCAAACAAAGCCGATTGCGCAAAGTGAAATAACAGCAACCATACATTCAATAAGCATTGATCCATAAGCAACGGGGCGTGCGCTTTTTTCATTATCAAGCTGCTTTGCAGTAGTACCAGAAGAAACTAGGGAATGGAATCCTGAGATAGCACCACAAGCGATTGTTACAAACAATGCAGGGAAAGCAGTTCCTGTTGTAAATACACCTGTACCTTTAAGTGAAGCATCACCCATAGCAGGAACAGAAAACTGGCCATGACCTGTTATGACTGCACCTAATACAGCGATTACGCCTGCTGCAATCATGAAGTAAAGCAGGAATGAACTAAGATAATCTCTGGGCTGAAGCAGAATCCATACAGGTGTAACAGATGCGACAAGAATATAACCTCCAAGTATCCACATCCATGTATTGTATGTAAATGCGATAGGATGGAATTTAAGACCGATTGCAACAATAGCAGCAATACCAAAACATCCTGCAATTGAAGCAATTCCAATAGGTGCATTCTTTCTATATACAAAATAGCCAAAAACAATTGCAAGTACAATGAAAAGTAAAGAGATCATTGCAGTTGACTGGTTGGCAGCAAGTGTTGCTCCTTCAACAGCAACGCCGGCAGATGTAGTTACACCAAAAGTGCTGGCAACTATTGAACTAAATGCAGCTACTACCAAAAGAAGAGTAAGGTAGCCGAAAGTAAGGAATAATTTCTTTGCTGCTTTTCCCATGGAATCGTCTATGATTTCGCCGATGGACTGACCGTTGTGACGAAGAGATGCGAATAAAGCGCCAAAATCATGCACGCCTCCAAAGAAAATGCCACCGATAAGTACCCAAAGTAATACAGGTACCCATCCAAATACTGCAGCTTGGATAGGACCATTTATAGGACCCGCACCGGCAATTGATGAAAAATGATGTCCCATAAGGACAGGTGTTTTAGCAGGAACATAATCCATGCCATCTTCAAGTTCGTGAGCAGGGGTTTTGCGACTAGGATCGATTCCCCACTGTTTTGCAAGCCAGCCACCGTATAAAACATATCCGGCAACAAGGATTGCAACGCTAACAATAAGTAAAACTGCTGCGTTCATAACTTTTCTCCTCCTTTTTTATCCCCTTAGGGTATATATCAACTGACAGATTCATATAAATTGTCAGTTGTAGACATATTAAAATGTTTTTCAATAGCATTTGTTTTGCTAAAAACATCATTTAATAGGGGTACTAAATCTTTTCCTGAACGATTTGTCCAGATATTTCCACTAGCCATAGAAATAACGGCTATGCGGGTTTCGCTGTGACCTCTGAAATTGAATAAGTAGCCTTTATCGAAATGAAATTTTGAAATAGCTTTTTGAGTCTGTTTGTCTGGATCTTCGGAAGCAAGAATAATAAATGTTATGTAAGTACACATATGATCCTTTTCTGGATATTTTTCGTGTTTTCTTACAAGTACTGGTTCAGCCTCTTCTTTGATGGTATGCATAAACTGATCAAGAGTTTGTTCATTAATGGAATCTTCCTTTACGAAAAGAACATGCTCAAAAGCCTTGATGGCCCACAATTGAGCCTCCTTTTTTAATACATATTTTTCGCTAAGTGAACAAAACCATGCATATGCAGGATATATTTGTTCACCCAATCTGTAATTTTCAAAAATATCGAAATTTGCCTGATAACGGCGAAGAAGCTCCTGCAAATACGCATTTTTTGAAGCCATAAATGTCCCTCTTTTGTTTACATAATATAATTAACTTAGTGAACACTTTACCACTTTGACGCGCTATTGCAAGATGACAAATTTAATGAATTTTTTATAAATAGATTAATTTTGTAATGTATTTGTCGTAGAAAAGTGGTTAAAAGCACAAAATATGGTTTAATACTTAAATGATGATATTACTAATTAGTGATAACAATGAATAAAGAAAGTATTATTAAATGCTTAGACGATAGTTTAAATTGATGATACAATAGAGGAAAAGTGAAAGGCATTCTTTATTATGAGGGATAGAAGAGACTATATTCGAATAGAGATAGATAATAATGTTCTAATTTTCTTAGATGGATGTAATGCTGAGATAAAAGGAACTGTTACAGATATGAGTGAAGAGAGTATAGGTTTGAATTTTCCTTTAACAGAAGACATTAAAGGACTTGTTAATGACCTGAAAACAATACAGTTCCAATTTGTAGACAGCTATACTGAGAATGGAAAAAATAAAACAGACATAATACAAGCTTGCGCCCTGATTACAAGAGTTGAGATCAAGGATGGAAGGTGTATTATCGGCGGAGTAGTAAGAGATGAGAGTTATAAACGATATGTAATACATAGAAAAATAGCAATGTATTATCGGTGAAAGCAAAAAGTACTGTAACTTTAGACTATGAGTTGCTATTAAAATGACATGATCAAAGGATTGATTGTATACTCGGGCAGCACAGCTCCATAAAAGCTTCGACGTACTTTTGCTACGCCTTTGCTTTAGGAACTGCGTGTTCGGGTATTTTTTTATGGAACAATTCTATTACGAACGATGCGTAAGGCATGAATAAACAAGTTATCGTACCAAAAAAACTGAGGAATAGGGGGAAATGGCCACTTTTTCTGATACATTATCAAGAACGACTGTGCCTGCTCTGTTTTCTCTTACGCAGATATTCCAGGTTCCGGTAGGGAGTGTAACAACACATTTACGTGCAGTTGGATTAAATGCTATAAATATTTGTTCGGACGGCTCGTTCTCAAGAGCTTTGTCTTCATTATCGAATAGAAATGCAAGTGTGTTTTTCGGAGTATCCTTATAAAGAAAAACTCTGTTTTTTACTTCATTAGTGTTGGTAAGTCTAAGTAGACCATGCATTTTTCTAAATGCAATTAATCCTTTATAATATTCCAGAGTACTCTGATATTTTTGATCATCCAATACTCCCCATTTAATACTGTTTATCTTATCTCCGGAATTGAAACTGTTGGATTCATATGTGCCATCTTCTTTAATCTTTGTCCTCAATAATTCCTCACCGGCCTGCATAAATGCAATACCTTCAGATGCGAGATAGAAGGAGGCGGCAAGATTACACATTTTTATCCTGATATCTTCACTAATTCCGGGGGTTGAAAGTGCAATTCTGTCAAAAAGTGTGTTGTTGTCATGACATGATACATACTGAACTATTTGGCTCGGATTTTTGCACCAAGTCTCACATGCAGTAAAGGATGAATGTATTGAAGCGGTAAGATTCTTGTTTCCGGCAACCCATCCCTTATCCGTACTAAATATGTTACCTTTTAGCCCGTCACGCATATTATCATTAAAATATGCAAAATCAGGTGTTATGTCTGCAGCAGATTGGGTAGCTAATATGATGTTTTCTTTGGTTACAACAGTTTCAAGATGCCAGCCTTCTCCATAAAAAATGACATCCGGATGAGCTTTATGTACTTCAGAAACAATCATATTTATAGTGTTTATATCCAGAAGGCCTACGAGATCAAAGCGGAATCCATCAATATGGTATTCATCAGCCCAATAACATACAGAATCTACTATATATTTTCTTACCATAGAGCGCTCAGATGCAGTATCATTTCCACAGCCAGAACCATTTGAATAAACACCTTCCGAATTAATTCTTGAGAAATATCCGGGTACAAGTTTATTCATACAAAAGCTTTCGCCATCATGGACATGATTGTATACAACATCCATTATTACTGAAATACCATTGTCATGAAGAGCCTTAATCATCTCTTTTGTCTCTGAAACTCTGACAAAACCATCGTGCGGATTAGTAGAATAAGAACCTTCAGGTACATTAAAATTAACCGGATCATATCCCCAGTTAAACTGCTGCGAGAGAGGATCATTTTCATCTACGGAACCAAAATCATAGAATGGGAGTAAGTGGACATGCGTAATGCCAAGATGTTTTAAGTAATCAATTCCGGTAGAGTTGCCACCGCTTGTTCGTGTCCCTGTTTCTGTGAATGCTTTATATTTCCCTAAAAAAGTCATTCCACTGTTCTCATCAGAGGAAAAATCACGAATGTGGAGCTCATAAATAATAGCATCTGTAATTTTATCGTTCTTATGAGGATTAGTATCATTGTTCCACCCATCAGGATTTGTATTGGAAAGATCTAACACCATAGCTCTCTGACCGCTAACACCTGTAGATTTTGCGTAAGGGTCACATGCTTCTACTTTTTTTCCATTATTAGTAACTGTGAAAGTGTAGTATGTTCCTGCAAGATCACCATTAAGTACCGATGTCCATGTACCGTATTCGGCTTTAGACATCTTTACTGAAGTTTTAAGATCATTTTTCCAATAATCTCCAGATTCATAGAAGTTCACATAAGCTTCTTCAGCAGTGGGCGCCCAAAGTCTGAAGGATGTCTGGTTCTTTGAATAAGTAAAACCCAGGTCTGACCCATTATAAGTGTACATTTCTTCAAATTCATTTCCTGAATAATACATATTTATTGTGTGTCCTTCTCTTTTGGATTGATTTGTATTAAATAATGTTTCTGATAAATGATCGTTCACGATTAAATCTCCCAGATTTACTGTAGCTGGCAATTGCCATTTATTAGTTACGGAAAACGTTTTCTAAACCATATTACAATAATCCTATATGCAAGTAAATAGGAAAATGGCATTATTCGTGAAGTGAATTTATAACAATTTTGGAATTAATAGAAAAAGGTAGCTTAGAAGCACAGCTTATTACAAATCTGTTTTCAAAGATAAAGCTTTCTAAGGACCAATTATTCATAAAATCAGGATTTTTTCTTGGATCAAAATGAAAACCGGATCCTTGTGCTTTAAGAATTGCTTCGACAGATGTCCAGTATTTTGCCCATACCAGTTTTTCATCTTTTTCAAAACCGGAGTCAGCAATATAATCTCTTTTTTGAAGTTTTTCAAAGTGAGATGGTGGAAGGACACGTTTTAATATAGGAAGCGATAGCCTTTCTGCGCATTCAATATCAATACCAATAGGGATATTTGAAACTGCCAATACTACATAGTCGTCACTGTGAGAAAGATTGAATTCTATATGATGTCCAGGCTGCTGATTTTTTATAGATGGCTTGCCATAACGATTGAAATATAATTGATCATCCTTTGTTATGCCAAGATATTTTGATAGAAGAAATCCTGCACCAAGTTCCTGCTTTTTTACATTCGTAACCTTGGCTTTTTCATATTTTTGCACGTAAAGGGGAGCAATGATGGATAAAATTCCATCATTCTCCCCTTCCATAGTTTTTGTATTAAGAATAAAAATATTTACTTTATTATTCAATAAACTCATAAGTCTTTCTTTTACAGTTAAGCGATTTCATTCTCATGCAGCTTCTGAATATCATCAATTGCAGACAGTTCGGGCTTAATATCTTTCCCTAATATTTTTCTATCGACATAATTTTGGGTTATTTTGATGACAGTTCCACTGAGTGATAAGACACCAATAAGGTTTGGAATAGCCATCATGCCATTAAATGTGTCAGATAAATCCCATGCAAGTGATAAGTTCATAGTAGCACCGATTACGATGAAAAGAACAAAAATTACCTGATAAAATTTCATATTTTTTCTACCAAACAAATACTCAAATCCTTTACTTCCATATTGGCTCCATCCAAGTACTGTTGAAAATGCGAAGAAAAGTATTGCTATCGCGATGAAAGCGGTACCAAGTTTTCCAAATACGGTAGAAAAAGCTTCTGCTACAAGTGCGGTAGATACCTGTTCTGAAAGAACTTTTCCGGTATCAAGATCTACCAGACCACTTGAGAGAACAGCAAAAGCAGTAATGGTACATACAATAATTGTATCCGCAAATACTTCAAAAATTCCCCACATTCCCTGTACAACCGGTTCACGTACATTTGAACTTGAATGAACCATTACAGAAGAACCAAGACCTGCTTCATTTGAAAAAACACCTCTTTTCATGCCCCATTGAACAGCCATTGCGATACCGCTTCCGACAATGCCGCCACCTACGGCTTTCATTCCAAAGGCACCTTTAATAATAGAAACAAAAACGATTCCTATTTTATCAAAATTTGTTATACAAACCACAAGTGCTCCGATAACATAGAGAACAGCCATAAACGGAACCAGCTTTTCAGCAACAAGAGCTATTCTTTTTAATCCGCCGATTATTACCAAACCTGCGAGGAGCATAAGGATAATGCCGGTCACAAGATGCGGGATACCAAAGGCTGTCTGCATATTTACCGCGATAGAGTTTATCTGACTCATGTTACCGATACCAAAGGACGCAAGAGTACAGAAAATACTGAAAAGAACAGCAAGTACAGCACCAAGCTGTTTGCAGCCTTTTTTGCTGCCAAGGCCATCACTTAAGTAATACATTGCACCACCGCACCATTCATTGCGCTCATTCCGTCTGCGATAGTAAATGCCAAGTACATTTTCAGAAAAGTTGGTCATCATGCCAAAAAAAGCAACAATCCACATCCAAAATATTGCACCGGGGCCGCCTGCGGCTATAGCAGCGGCAACACCTGCGATATTACCTGTTCCTATTGTGGCAGCAAGCGCAGTGCACAGGCTTTGGAATTGTGATATTTGTGTATCTTCCTTTTCTGTATGAGCAGTAATCTTCTTATCAATAAAAATCCCGCCAATAGTGTTTTTAATCCAGTGTTTAAAGTGACTTACCTGAAAAAATTTGGTGATTATTGTCATCAGAATTCCGGTTCCGACCAGTAGAATAAGCATGGGAAGCCCCCATACAAAACTATTTACGGTGTTATTAATTTTTTCTACTGTTGATAATAATTCGTTCATTTATACCCCCCATATTCATATAAAGTGCATATTTATAACAAAAGGGTGCTTCATGAATATCATGAAACGCCCTTGTTTCTATAGTAAGGATAATATCATAAGAGACGTCTTTTGACTATATATATTTTTCTTTAACTAAACTTGTGATGTACTAGTGTTCTGTCTTGTTCATAATTAGTCAAATTGTTTGTATATGATATATATAACAATATACACCCCAATTAGACTAAAGATGAACAAGACAAAATACTAGTAAAAGAGAGAACTCTGAATTAAAATAGAAATAACCGAAATATAAAGGAAGTATTACTGGTTTAGATTGTTCTTTTTCAGTCGTTTGCACAAAAATAATGGTGGAAACAGTATGGGACTCATTGAATTTTCCGATGTTTTAGGGATAACAATTGTTATATATGTTGCGGTGCTTGCAACAAATAATACAAACCTTGAGAAGAATTTGAAGAAAGGTGTCCTGATAACAGGAGGCACACTTTCTGTTGTATATCTTCTTGATATGCTCTGGTATTTTGTCTTATACACTTCAGAGGTATCAGAACGTTCGGATTTTGTTTTGAATTTTATTGCAAGTATGGACTATTTGATGATTCCAATTATATTGAGTAGTCTTTTTATTGTTTATGGACCGAAAAGAGGTAGTTTTAAATATGTATTTAGCATAATAGGAATTATTATTCTTGCAGTAGCTGACATAATTAACATTTTCGTTCCGGTGGTCTTCTATCATAAAAATCTGCAGATGTATTATGCACCATCAGGACTGGCGATGTATGTACTGTGCATGGTTGTTTTTATTATTCTACTGGCGGACATGGTACTTATTAAATCTTTTGATTATGAGGATATTTTTCTTGTTGCGTTTGTTGGAATAACGATGGCTATAGGTGTAATTGCAGCTTGGTTTAATTATGATCTACGCACGTTGTGGGAAGGATTGGGAATAGCATACCTTCTTATGTATTTGGCGGTGTCGGAATTATATAACAAAACAGATGTTATCACTGGGTTGCCAAACAGAAATGCATATGAAAAAGCGATGGCGCATATAAGAGATAATTTTAAAACGATTCTTATGGTCGATATGAATGGATTGAAGAATTACAATGATACCAAAGGCCATAAGATAGGAGATAAGTATATTTATGCAACAGCAAAAACTCTGGCCGATGCATTTGAAAATAAAGGGAAACTATATCGAGTAGGAGGTGACGAATTCTGTTTTGTATCAAAATATTCAGGTGAAGAGGTTGAACGAATAGTAAGAGAGGTCTTGGAAAAAGGAAAATGTGCCGATGAATATGGCGATTTCAAGATAGATTTTGCATATGGAATTGCTGAACGAAGAGAAGGAGATACTACTGAGAGTATTTACGAAAGAGCAGATAAGCTTATGTATGAAAATAAACATAATTCTAAAAAACGATGAGAGGGATTTTGCATGGATATTCTTAGAATAAATAATTACATCAATATTGCGAAACTGGAACTGATGGAAGATGCAGAATTCCAACATCTTCATAATGAACTCCAAAAGGAGAGGGATGCGCTGAATGAGATGGGATATGATCCGGAAAAAATAATAAACATATTGTATGGTATTTGGTGTCAGAGATTGGGATACATCCTTGATCATGAAAGGGAAATAGACAAAAAAATAGTTTACACCACTGATATAGAGGATTTTACTCTCGATGATGAGGATGAAGAATAATATTATCATATGTGAATTTTAGGAGGATGAAAGTAATTTGGAAGAAAAAAAACATAAACGAAGAATTCATTATTCCGGAAAATACCCAAAAAAATTCGAAGAGAAGTATAAAGAACAAAATCCTGAAAAATATGCAGATGTTGTGCAACATGTTATTGAAAAAGGTTCAACACCAGCCGGTATGCATATTTCAATTATGGTAAAAGAGATTCTTGATGTTTTAAGAATACGTCCCGGCGAACAGGGGCTTGACTGTACGCTCGGATACGGTGGGCACACCAGAAAAATGCTAGAAGCATTGGATAAAAAGGGATGCATATACGGACTTGATGTCGATCCTATAGAATCTGAGAAGACAGTTAAAAGACTTAGAGAAGCTGGATTTGATGAGAATGCTTTTAAATTCAGACTAACAAATTTCGCAAATATAGACCGGGTAGCAGAAGAAGTAGGGAAGTTCGATTTTGTTTTAGCTGACCTTGGAGTATCTTCCATGCAGATAGATGACCCTAAAAGAGGATTTTCTTACAAAATAGATGGCCCACTTGATCTTAGACTTGATCCTGAGCACGGAGAATCAGCAGCTGAGCGACTTCACAACATAACAAAAGAAGAGTTTATTGGCATGATGATTGAAAATTCAGATGAGCCATACGCAAAGGAAATTGCAGATAAAGTCTTTTCTCTAATGAAAAACGGAGAGCCTATGGACACAACAACGGCTCTTCGCAACGCAATAGAATCAGCGCTATGGAAGGTTCCCCAAAATGAAAGGGAGCAAGCTGTTAAGAAAAGCTGTGCAAGGGTTTTTCAGGCACTGAGAATAGATGTAAACAGTGAGTTTGAAGTGCTGTATACATTTCTAGAAAAACTTCCCGGAATTCTTAAACCCGGAGGGCGTGTTGCAATACTGACTTTTCATTCAGGGGAGGACAGACTGGTTAAGAAATCCTTAAAAGAAAACAAGAAAGCCGGAATATACAGTGAAATATCCGAAGACGTTACAAGACCTTCGGCTGAGGAATGCAGGATAAATCCAAGAAGTAAATCAACAAAGATGAGATGGGCGGTTCGTAGTAATTGACAGCCGCCTTTTTTTATTATATTATCTCAAAAGAATTTAACTATATTTAATTTAAGTATTAAAAATTTTTGTGGGGTAAATAAATGAATATAAATGGAAAAGAGCTGGTACATGGGATTATTCAGGGAGGAATGGGAGTAGGGGTTTCCCTATCAGAACTGGCAGGAAGTGTTGCTAAAGAAGGCTGTATGGGTGTTATTAGTTCAGTTAATATTGGGTTTAAAGAACCTGACTTTCAGACAAATCCATTTGAGGCAAATATACGTGCATTAAAAGCACATATCAGAAGGGCAAAAGAAATATCCCATGGAAACGGACTTATTGGAGTAAACATAATGGTTGCTGTCAGTCATTATGAAGAGACAGTAAAAGCTGCAATAGCAGCAGGTGCCGATGCTATAATCTCAGGTGCAGGGTTGCCGTTAAATCTGGCAGATCTTGTAAAGGATAGTCAGACTCTATTTGCTCCTATTGTATCAAGCAAAAGGGCAGCAAATCTTCTTTGCAAAACTTTTGTTAAAAGAGCAGGTATAATTCCTGATTTTATAGTAATAGAGGGACATAAGGCAGGTGGTCACCTGGGTTTTTCAGCTGATGACATAAATAGAAATGACTGTCAATCAAATCTTCAGATTCTCAAAGAAGTTAAAGAAGTAATAAAGCCATTTGAGGATGAATTTAAGAAAAATATAAGAATATTTTTAGGTGGTGGTATCTTTGATGGAAAAGACATTGCTGAAGCAATAGCAGCCGGGGCTGATGGTGTACAGATTGGTACACGATTTATTGCAACCAATGAATGTGATGCTGACGATGCTTTTAAAAGGGTTATAGTTGATGCAACAGAGGATGATATTCGAATTATAAAAAGTCCTGTAGGAATGCCTGCTCGTGCTATTTATACGCAACTTCTGCAAAGTCTTGATAATGGAAAGACTTTCTTTGCAAAAACGTGCAACAACTGCCTAACAGCGTGCCCTAAAGGTGATAAAATTCCTTACTGTATAAGTAGAGCTCTTATTGCTGCCGCACAAGGGAACAAAGATGAAGGATTATTTTTTTGCGGTGAAAATGCATCAAGGGTTAGCAATATTGTAAGTGTAAAGGAATTAATAGATGAGCTTATAACCGGATGTAATGCTTATTTAAGCGATTCTTATTCATTCTAATGTCGTTTGTAAAAAAAAATAAAAAAAGTGTTGACACATTATTTTTTGCATGATATTCTAACTGAGCTTTGAGCGACAAGCCAAGCGAAACAAACAGCACATTGACAATGAAATAGTAATGCAACCCTGAAAATTCCAAAAAGAATATTCAGAGAACAAAACAAACCTAACAAGGTAAAAACGGACAGAACAAAAGCCAAGCTTAAGTTCTGGTCAGACGAACGAGATCAGGAGAGATCCTGATAGAACATTTAAACGTGAGAGTTCGATCCTGGCTCAGGATGAACGCTGGCGGCGTGCCTAACACATGCAAGTCGAACGGAGAATATACGCTTCCGAGACTTCGGTCAAAGATTGTATATCCTTAGTGGCGGACGGGTGAGTAACGCGTGGGCAACCTGCCTCGTACCGGGGGATAACAGTTGGAAACGACTGTTAATACCGCATAAGCGCACGGTGTCGCATGACACAGTGTGAAAAACTCCGGTGGTACGAGATGGGCCCGCGTCAGATTAGCCAGTTGGTGGGGTAACGGCCTACCAAAGCAACGATCTGTAGCCGGACTGAGAGGTCGGACGGCCACATTGGGACTGAGACACGGCCCAAACTCCTACGGGAGGCAGCAGTGGGGGATATTGCACAATGGGCGAAAGCCTGATGCAGCGACGCCGCGTGAGTGAAGAAGTATCTCGGTATGTAAAGCTCTATCAGCAGGGAAGAAAGACCCTTCGGGGAGATGACGGTACCTGACTAAGAAGCCCCGGCTAACTACGTGCCAGCAGCCGCGGTAATACGTAGGGGGCAAGCGTTATCCGGATTTACTGGGTGTAAAGGGAGCGCAGACGGTGATGCAAGTCTGAAGTGAAACCCCACGGCTCAACCGTGGGCTTGCTTTGGAAACTGTATGACTAGAGTACTGGAGAGGTAAGCGGAATTCCTAGTGTAGCGGTGAAATGCGTAGATATTAGGAGGAACATCGGTGGCGAAGGCGGCTTACTGGACAGCAACTGACGTTGAGGCTCGAAGGCGTGGGGAGCAAACAGGATTAGATACCCTGGTAGTCCACGCGGTAAACGATGAATACTAGGTGTTGGGGGACGAAGTCCTTCAGTGCCGGCGCAAACGCATTAAGTATTCCACCTGGGGAGTACGTTCGCAAGAATGAAACTCAAAGGAATTGACGGGGACCCGCACAAGCGGTGGAGCATGTGGTTTAATTCGAAGCAACGCGAAGAACCTTACCAGATCTTGAGATCCTGCTGAATACAGAGTAATGTCTGTAGGCCTTCGGGACAGTAGAGACAGGTGGTGCATGGTTGTCGTCAGCTCGTGTCGTGAGATGTTGGGTTAAGTCCCGCAACGAGCGCAACCCTTGTCCATAGTAGCCAGCAGTAAGATGGGAACTCTATGGAGACTGCCAGGGATAACCTGGAGGAAGGTGGGGATGACGTCAAATCATCATGCCCCTTATGATCTGGGCGACACACGTGCTACAATGTCGTAACAAAGAGAAGCGAACCCGCGAGGGGGAGCAAATCCCAAAAATAACGACCCAGTTCGGACTGTAGGCTGCAACCCGCCTGCACGAAGCTGGAATCGCTAGTAATCGCAGATCAGCATGCTGCGGTGAATACGTTCCCGGGTCTTGTACACACCGCCCGTCACACCATGGGAGTCGGAAATGCCCGAAGCCGGTGACCTAACCGCAAGGAAGGAGCCGTCGAAGGCAGGTCGGATGACTGGGGTGAAGTCGTAACAAGGTAGCCGTAGGAGAACCTGCGGCTGGATCACCTCCTTTCTAAGGAAGAGGAAGAAGTAGGGAGTTGCATTACTGTTTTGTTGCCGGTGGCAACAGAAAAATTCCGGTGGCGATGCGAAAAGGGGAAACACCCGTACCCATCCCGAACACGACGGTTAAGACCTTATCGGCCGAAAGTACTATGCTGGAGACGGCATGGGAGGATAGGTGGCTGCCGGATATAAAAAGAAGAAGTTTTAACAGTGATGAGGGAACAGAGGAAGATCCGTTTCCTGATGACTGGTAAAACAGTCAGAAGTCTGTACCTTGAAAACCGAATACTGAAGAAAACATTTTAATCAGAGAATCCGATTAAAAGACATCGAACGGATCTGCGATCATATGATCAGGATCCGAGATCCAGAAAAAACAATGTAGCAATACATAAACGAGCATATATCGATAACGCTATATCAGATATATGCGGGAACGTGGTTATTAAATGGACCAAAAGTTCTATATAGCTGGTCAAGCTATGTAGGGCGCAGGGCGGATGCCTTGGCACTAAGAGCCGAAGAAAGACGTGATAAGCTGCGAAAAGCTGCGGGGAGTGGCAAATACACTGAGAGCCGCAGATATCTGAATGGGGCAACCCGGCAGGAAGAACTCCTGTCACTGCATGCTGAATACATAGGCATGTGGAGGGAACCCGGTGAACTGAAACATCTAAGTAGCCGGAGGAAGAGAAAACAACCGTGATTCCGTAAGTAGCGGCGAGCGAACGCGGAAGAGCCCAAACCGGGTGCTTGCACCCGGGGTTCGGACTGAATGATCGATGGAGGACGATAGCAGAAAGGTCCTGGAAAGACCTGCCAGAGAGGGTGAGAGCCCCGTAAGCGAAATTGTCCGAAGCGAGTCAGTATCCAGAGTAGGACGAGACACGTGGAACCTTGTCTGAAAGAGCGGGGACCACCCCGTAAGGCTAAATACTCCTTAGTGACCGATAGCGCATAGTACCGTGAGGGAAAGGTGAAAAGGACCCCGGGAGGGGAGTGAAAGAGAACCTGAAACCCTGTGCCTGCAAACTGCGAAAGCTCCTTATGAGAGTGATCGCGTACTTTTTGTAGAACGGTCCGGCGAGTTATGTTATGCGGCGAGGTTAAGGGCCATAGGTCCGGAGCCGGAGGGAAACCGAGTGTGAAGAGTGCGAGAGTCACATAACATAGACCCGAAACCGGGTGATCTATCCATGTGCAGGATGAAGCGGCCGTAAAAGGCTGTGGAGGTCCGAACTCACATCCGTTGAAAAGGGTGGAGATGACGTGTGGATAGGGGAGAAATTCCAATCGAACCCGGAGATAGCTGGTTCTCCCCGAAATAGCTTTAGGGCTAGCCCTGTAGCATGCCATTTGGAGGTAGAGCACTGAATATCCGCGGGGGCTTCACCGCTTACCAAAGATTATCAAACTCCGAATGCCAGTATGGCTGAGCGCAGGAGTCAGACTGTACGAGATAAGTTGGACAGTCAAAAGGGAAAGAGCCCAGATCCACGGCTAAGGTCCCAAAGTGCGTGTTAAGTGGAAAAGGATGTGGGATTTCACAGACAGCTAGGATGTTGGCTCAGAAGCAGCCACACATTCAAAGAGTGCGTAATAGCTCACTAGCCGAGAGGTCCTGCGCCGAAAATTACCGGGGCTGAAACACGACACCGAAGTCTGGGGATTGCAAGTATCTACGGGTACTTGTAATCGGTAGGGGAGCATTCACAGCAGCGTCGAAGTCGTACCGTAAGGAGCGATGGAGCGCTGTGAAGAGAGAATGCCGGAATGAGTAGCGAGATGGAGGTGAGAATCCTCCAGGCCGAATATCCAAGGATTCCAGGGTAAAGCTGATCTGCCCTGGGGAAGTCGGGACCTAAGGCGAGGCCAGACGGCGTAGTCGATGGACAGCAGGTTGATATTCCTGCACCTGATGATATCAGAACTGTGGGGACGCAGGACGAAAGTGTGAGCCGGGAAAGGAAAGACCGGTCCCGCAAGGGGGAACGAAGTAAGAGTAGTGAAGCACATGGACGTACTGCCAAGAAAAGCCACTATTGCGTATCATCAGCCCGTACCGTAAACCGACACAGGTGGATGAGGAGAGGATCCTAAGGCCGGCGGGAGAAGCATTGTTAAGGAACTCGGCAAAATGTCCCCGTAACTTCGGGATAAGGGGAGCCTGCGAGAGCAGGCCGCAGAGAAGAGGCTCAAGCAACTGTTTAGCAAAAACACAGGTCTATGCGAAACCGAAAGGTGAGGTATATGGGCTGACGCCTGCCCGGTGCTGGAAGGTTAAGAGGAGAGGTCAGGGCAACCGAAGCTTTGAATTTAAGCCCCAGTAAACGGCGGCCGTAACTATAACGGTCCTAAGGTAGCGAAATTCCTTGTCGGGTAAGTTCCGACCCGCACGAAAGGCGTAATGATTTGAGCACTGTCTCGGCAATGCACCCGGTGAAATTGAAGTACCAGTGAAGATGCTGGTTACCCGCGCCAGGACGGAAAGACCCCATGGAGCTTTACTCCAGGTTGATACTGGGATTCGGTACTGTATGTACAGGATAGGTGGGAGACTGTGAAGTGATGACGTCAGTTGTCATGGAGTCGCTGTTGGGATACCACCCTTATAGTACTGGGTTTCTAACCAAGGACCGTGAAACCGGTCCGGGGACAATGTCTGCCGGGGAGTTTGACTGGGGCGGTCGCCTCCGAAAGGGTATCGGAG
Source organism: Butyrivibrio sp. AE3004 (assembly GCF_000703165.1). Taxonomy (NCBI): domain Bacteria; kingdom Bacillati; phylum Bacillota; class Clostridia; order Lachnospirales; family Lachnospiraceae; genus Butyrivibrio; species Butyrivibrio sp. AE3004. The sequence continues at coordinate 193,763 of NZ_JNLQ01000003.1, read as the reverse complement.
GCGCTCAAAGGTTCCTTCAGAATGGACGGAAACCATTCGCAGAGTGCAAAGGCAGAAGGGAGCCTGACTGTGACACCGACGGGTGGAACAGATACGAAAGTAGGACTTAGTGATCCGGTGGCATGAAAGTGGGATTGCCATCGCTCAACGGATAAAAGCTACCCTGGGGATAACAGGCTTATCACTCCCAAGAGTTCACATCGACGGAGTGGTTTGGCACCTCGATGTCGGCTCATCGCATCCTGGGGCTGTAGCAGGTCCCAAGGGTTGGGCTGTTCGCCCATTAAAGCGGTACGCGAGCTGGGTTCAGAACGTCGTGAGACAGTTCGGTCCCTATCCGGCGCGGGCGTAGGATATCTGAGAGGAGCTGTCCTTAGTACGAGAGGACCGGGATGGACGGACCGCTGGTGTATCAGCTGCATCGCCAGATGCATAAGGCTGGGTAGCCAAGTCCGGAAGGGATAAACGCTGAAGGCATCTAAGCGTGAAGCCCCCCTCAAGATGAGATATCCCTGCTTATTGCAGTAAGACCCCTTAGAGACTATGAGGTAGATAGGCACAAGGTGTAAGCACGGTAACGTGTTCAGCTGATGTGTACTAATAGGTCGAGGGCTTGTCCAAAAAAAGAATATATAGAACAAAAAAAGTAGTTGACATGTCTGATTAAATGTAGTAATATATCAGTGTTCGGTTTTGAAGGAACAGACGATATCTGGCCCGGTGGCTCAGCTGGTTAGAGCGCCGCCCTGTCACGGCGGAGGTCAGGGGTTCGAACCCCCTTCGGGTCGTTCAACAATCTAATATTTGTTAATATGGGGTCTTAGCTCAGCTGGGAGAGCATCTGCCTTACAAGCAGAGGGTCATAGGTTCGAGCCCTATAGGCCCCATTATTTCTGAAAAGATCTTTTCGGAAATAAGCCGATGTGGCTCAATTGGCAGAGCAGCTGATTTGTAATCAGCAGGTTAACGGTTCGAGTCCGCTCATCGGCTCTTTATATGGATGGCTTCCCGAGTGGCCAAAGGGGACAGACTGTAAATCTGCTGCAAATTGCTTCGGTGGTTCGAATCCACCGCCATCCATTCAATTAAATATCGCGGGGTGGAGCAGTCTGGAAGCTCGTCGGGCTCATAACCCGAAGGTCATAGGTTCAAATCCTGTCCCCGCTACTCAAGTTTGCCTAGATAGCTCAGTTGGTAGAGCAGAGGACTGAAAATCCTCGTGTCCTTGGTTCGATTCCGAGTCTAGGCATCTTTTTTATTAATTCTGCTATAAAAGTATTATATATGGTTTTGAAATTATTAGATGATCGCCCACTGCAAATTGCTTCGGGCGTTTTTTCATATATAGTTTCATCTTTTAGGCAAGAAATCATAACAATTTGTTTAAAAGTTAAGAAAACATTTCTTAAATTTGAATAACACATGCATAGTATATTGTATAATAGAGAATAGCATTTCATTTTTTATTGCAATACATTTTTTCTTGCTAAAATATATCTACCGGAGTGCTTTAAATCTTTAATATCTGATTAGATTATGATAAACAAAATCATATTTAAATGCTGTGATTTTTGAATAACCAAAGGAATAAAAGGGAGGAAATATGTCAGAAACAGTCACACTTACAATTGGGAAACAGAAAAAAATCGCTTTGATTGCTCATGATGGGAAAAAGGCTGAACTTATTAATTGGTGCAAAGAAAATATAGAGGTATTGAAGAAACATTTTCTATGTGGGACAGGAACCACCGCTAGAATGATAACGGATGCTACTGAATTGCCGGTAAGAGGATATAACTCCGGCCCGCTTGGAGGAGATCAGCAGATAGGTGCAAAAATAGTAGAAGGGAAAGTAGACTTTGTTATCTTTTTTTCTGATCCACTCACGGCAGCACCACATGATCCTGATGTAAAGGCACTTATGAGAATTGCACAAGTTTATGATATTCCTTTTGCAAATAATAAGGCTACTGCTGACTTTTTACTTCATTCAACGCTGATGGATGAAGAATATGACCATGATGTAATAAATTTCCAACAGAACATTGAGCATAGAGCTGAGACATTGCTTTAATATGTTAATTGTCATTATATAGGGAGCTCGAGAACTACGTGAACAATCTAAAAAAGAAAATTATTCTTCGATTGGTACTTGCTGCTAAGAGTGCTAACGAAAAAAATAAGAAATATGCTAAACAGAGAACATATTTTGTTCTAGGAATTATTGTTTTTCTTAATGTACTCTTTTATATTCCTGAAAAAGTATGCTTAATCATTAAGTATATTTTTGAAATGTTTAGAAATAAAAAGATAATATTAGCTATTTGTGGCATTTTGCTTTTGGGTTTTATTGTACTAGGCACATATACTTTTATAAAAAATAAGGATATCCTGGTTAGAAATGAAACTAAAAATGATAGTTCTGTTGAAGAAAGTCTGAACGATGTAGCAGAGAATAATAAAGAAATTATTGAGAAGAAGGAAGAAGCTGAAAAAGTAGATAGCCTTATGGCTGATAATGGTGACAATTTTGATATAGAGAGTTCAGACCTTAAGAATGATACTGAGCTTGAAAGCCTGCAAGATACCAAAACAGATGATCAAAATATTATAGAAACGGGTAATAAAGATACCCAGACAATTGTTAACGTAGATAAAAATACTAGTCAAGAGGGTACTAAGGAAGATGCAGAAAAAGATGCGTCAACAAAAGTACCTAAAAATGACGCATTAACGCTAGGTACTGCAGAAGATACATCAGAAAAGGGAGTTGCAGCAAGTGTATCAGCAAACGCTGATGGAGAAGATACTTTGGTCCAGAAATATGGAGAAAGTGCATCAATTGAAGCAGATGAAAAAGATACCATAAATGAGAAAGATGTATTAGATGCATCGGCAAAATCTGATATAGAGGATACTGCAGAAAATGTAAGTATACAAGACTCTGAAGAGAGTTCATTAGGGGAAAATGCTGAAGTAGACGATTCGATAAAAGAAACGGAAATCACTAATTGGAATGAAAAGCATCAGGAAATAGAGGAATCTAATAAAGAAACAACTACTGAGTATAAAAACGATAGTACGGTTACTAGCAAGCAAGGTGCTGGTAAGGAAGATTCCACTCAACAAAATGCCGATAAGCAAGTTTATAAAAATAGTATCGGTAAACAAGACAATAATGATGCCGGAAAACAAGATAATGATAATAAGGATATCGGAAAACAAGATATTGATAATAAAGATGCCGGTAAACAAGACAAAAATAGTATAAATGTCAGTAAACAAGAGATTAATTCCGAAGTTGATTTTTCAAAGGAAGATTTAGCACTTTTAAAGAAAGAGTATCCTGAGACGGTTGGATGGATATATATAGAAGGGACGGATATCAGCTATCCTATAATGCAAAGCTCTGATAATGCAAAGTATTTGAAAATAGGGCAGACCGGAGAGCCTGCAGATACAGGGGCAATTTTTCTTGATTGTAGGTCTGCTGATGACTTTTCGGATGCTAATTCGATTGTCTATGGACATAATATGAAGGATCATTCTATGTTTGGTAAGCTCAGAGCATATAGAGAGGATCCTAAGTATTACAATGATCATCAGTATTTTCAAATTATAACTGAAGATAAAATATACAGATATCAAATTTTTGCATATATGGATGTTCCAAATGACTATGAAATATTTGATTATGTTGGAGATGCTTCAGAAGCGTTTATCAGTGATGCTGAACCTGTCAGACGTAAATCATATATGGATTCAGAAATACCTGTGACAAAAATTGATAAAGTGGTTACTCTATCGACTTGTACGTCACAGGATGATCTCAGATTTGTTGTGTTAGGGGTTCTTGAGGAAACAACAGAACTGAGTAATAAAAAGAGAAGTGAGAAAGGCAATTGACATTTTGACGTAATTTTGATAATATTTCTGTGTAATAAAATTTTCAAGAAAGCGAGGTAATCATAATAATGAGTGTAATGAAAATTGAGTATGAAACTGCATATTGTATGAAGACCTCGGTTTATGCCGTTTGACATAAGATAGATATATAGATATGACTTAAAGCCGTGGCTTGTTTGCCATGGCTTTTTTATACTATTCAATTAATCGAGGAAGGATAAAAAACTAATACAGTTGTTTTATATTAATGTGACCATATGATTGCTCTCTAATGACAGCTGAATGAATTGAGGTCTCCATACATTAAAATATATGAAATGGAGAATAAAGAATTGAATAATATTATAATCAGAAAAGAAACTAAGGAAGATTATTACAATACTGAACATATGATACTGCGTTCTTTTTGGAACCTTCATGGGCCGGGATGTAATGAACATTACCTTGTTCATGCGCTACGTGAGGCAAGGGAATATTTGCCGGAATTAAGCAGAGTTGCAGAGATGAACGGAAAAATCGTAGGAGCTATTTTTTATTCAATATCAAAAGTTATTGATGGCGATATGAAGCATGATGTTCTTACTTTTGGGCCACTGGCTGTAGAACCGACCTGCTTTAGCATGGGAATAGGAAAACGATTGCTTGAAGAAACAATAATTATTGCTAAAGAAGCAGGATATAAAGGAATTGTTATTTGTGGTGAGCCTAATTATTATCCCAAATATGGGTTTAAAACCTGCGATAACTTTGGAATAATTCATCCTGTGTTGGGGAATTTTGATGCTTTTATGGCATATCCGTTAAACGAAAGCTTTGGGGAAATTCATGGTTCTTTTTTCGAGGCACCTGTTTTTGAAGAATGCGAAGATGAAACGAAGGTGAAGGAATATACAAAGAAATTTCCTTATTACAAACCTCTCAGACTCTCATGTCAGTGGCTTCATGAAGAGCGATTAGGTCGAATATCTGCAGTAATGAAAAATGGCTATCAGATTCGATTTTGGGAAAATGATTTAAAGGCTAAATTAAAGGGCGATTTTTATGAACAAGATTCAGAAAAACTTCCTGTTGTAGGCGATTACGTGACTTTTAGACATAATCCTAATGGGGATTCGGTGATTTTGTCTGTATGTGAAAGGTCAAGCTTCCTACAACGGCCGGATCAAGCCAAAACAGGTGTCATGCAATACATGGTAGCTAATGTGGATTTCACATTTATTGTTACGTCTTTAAACGAGGATTACAGTTATAATCGTATAGCACGATATGTAAGTCTTGTAATTCAGGGCGGATCGGTTCCGGTGGTAATTCTGACAAAAGCTGATCTATGCAGTAACTGTTCCCATTATGTTAGGGAAGTAGAAGCTATATCACATAATGTTAAAGTTCATGCCATTTCTGCGCTATACAATATTGGACTTGAGGAGCTTAGTGAATATTTTTTTCCCGGAACCACTATATGTCTTATTGGTTCATCCGGTGTGGGAAAATCTACACTCATAAACGCTATTGTAGGAAAGAATATTTTGAAGACTGCTGAGGTCAGAGAGTACGATTCAACGGGAAGACATACAACTACACAAAGACAGCTTGTACAGATAGATAATGGGGTATGCATTATTGATACACCAGGTATGCGTGAAGTTGGTATGGCCAATATGGAGGAAGGAATAGATAGTACTTTTTCTGATATCATCGAACTTGAAAGTCGCTGTAAATTCAGAGATTGCAGGCATGAAACGGAACCGGGATGTGCCATAAAAGCAGCTATTGACTCAGGGGAGTTGTCTATTGAGAGATATGAGCTTTACAGAAATCTTGGAGAAGAAAATAAACTAAATTATGCTAAGAAAAAAGAAATATCTAAATGGAGGAAAGCGCATAAACGGTTTGACAAACGGGAATAGTACTTTGTTACTTAAATGTTGAAAAAGGGAAGCTGGCGCTTTGTCACGTAGGCGCCAGCTTTTTTGAAGAAAAGTTTAAAGTGTTTATATGTTCTTATGAATGAGGGGGTTATGAATCAAGGGAAATGTGTTATCTCTCTTGATGTATATATAATATAAATCAAATCGTAAAACTAAGTGACAGAAGTATGTTTTTTCTGTGAATTAAATCAAAGTATATTGTATTTGATAAGAGTACATTTTAGATAGTATCACTTTATTATAATGTAATGATTAAATCAGGGCCTGTATTTGAAGTGTTTTTCTTATTTTGCCTACAAGAAGTTATACTTCTTCATATAATTTGTCGAAGAGGTTACTTTTTATAATATAGATGTCGTTTAAATTATCTTCGCGGGCTGCCAGGTAATCGCCTTTAACACCGACAACATAGTTATTTATATCCCATTCGGTAAACAGTTTTACGGTCTTATCGAGTCGTTTAGCATAGATTCTGGCATCAGGACGTGCTGAGGCTATCTTTGCATAGGGTAAAATAGGCTTCTTTTCTCCTGTTTTTAGGTTTTTTACGTTCGGTTCATATTCAAGGCTGCATATATATGGATCTTCAGATAATGTGTAGGTTTTTGTGAGTGTTTCACCTTTTGTAGGATACACTTCACCCATAATACTGATAAGGAAAAATTCGTCTTTTTTTATAGTTTCTTCAATATCTCCGCCATAAGCACGGGCTGAAACATTTGTTCCAAGAGGAAATAAATCTGTCATCTTTACATAACCAATATGATATGATTTTTTGGAGTATAGTTTCATATCATCTGTTTTTATTCCGTCTTTTGAATTAATGACTTCATAATCGCAAAAATAGGTATGCATCCTTTCTCTAATCAGAGTATCTATAGAAACATTTTGAAATGCCATGGGATTATAAGATCCACCGGCTTTATAGAGATGTCCACCTCCGCCTGCACCCGGAATATCATCGACAAGGTACTTTGCTAATTCATCTGCATGAACCTCTTTTATGCAGCTTCTTACGGAAAATTTAATTTGTTCGCTTGTTTCGAAGTATGCTACGCAAGTATCTATACCTGCAGTTTCAAGCAGCAGGTCACTCATGGCACCTAGAATATTAGGATCACATGGGGCGGATTTCATTACTGCGTATTTGGCATCAGAGTTATAGTTGTGCTTTTGTAATGCATCAATGATTATCATGAGCTCTTCATATGAAAGATTCGAATTGCTCATTTTGATTATCTTAATTTTGTTTATCTTCAGTTCTTCAATCATATCTCTGTCGAGAGGATGAAAAACTTCAGATAGCTTATTTGTATCTGTGAAAAGTCCGTAATATAGTGCAGTAGTGAGTTTTATGTCTTCCATGAGGAATTCGGCTGTTTCTGCGTCTTCATTCATTATCATATTCCAGACAACCGTGCTTGCGCTTCCTACATTACTTTTTACTTCTGAGAGCGGCGGCAGATCACCGGATATCTGATGATGATCGATTACTGCTATGTTAGAGGCTGTTGTGGTGGTGACATTACGCTGACCGTATTGGCAATCCACGGTTATAAGAAGCTCAGGTATGTTGCCATAATCCGGCTTATACTTTACGGGGATATCAAGATCTTCAAGCATCATCAGGAGATTGCTTTTCTGTATTTTATTTTGGCCGCGATAAATGAATTCGACCCTTTTTCCCTTAAATGAAAAGAATTTATATAATGCATAACCGGATGCAAGAGCATCTGCATCCGGATTATCGTGGCACTGAATAACAATATTACTAAAGGATAGAAGATTACTTAATTTCATAGTTTATTACCTGTTTTCAAAAAAAGCGTTGCGATTATTATAGCATTAAACAAAAAAATAGTATTAGAAAACAGATATTTAATGTTTTTTATATGAAAATGTTTGTATAAAATGTCAGATAAATCAAGATATTTGATTTATTATATATGAAATATGATTTAATTTTTCACTAAAATTTTATACTTAGCAAATATTTGAAAATAGTATTAGTGATAAGATGATTTTATGGATAACTGTAGTTGTTTTTCTTGTTTACAGTTAATAGGTATAGCGTATGAGAAATAATCGTATTCTTAAAGCATGTTTTAGCATAGTTTTAACATTGATTTGTATTATTGGTATAGCTAGGCCTGTTTTTGCCGGAAATAATAAGGAAAAACTAACAGTAGGCGTTCCTGTTGACAGATGTCCGATTTTCTATTTGGATTCCAATACAGGGGAAATTGTTGGCATAGGTGTTGATTTGATGCGCGCGGTAGCCAAGGAAGCCGGTTATGATGCAAGATTTGTTGTTATTAAGGAAGCGACACTCAAAGAAGCGCTTGATAACTATGAATATGATGTACTAATGCCTTTTGGAAGTGCTATTACAAGTGCTGAGGGAAAGGCTTCAATTGTGTCAGATAATCTGTTACAAACGCCATTTACTCTTGTTACTATGAATAACCATGAGGTTCCTCCGATAAATGAGCTTAAAGTAGGAATGTTAAGCTCCCTTGGAGGCGCTGCCGATACTGTAAGACAGATGTATCCCGGAATAGAGATCTCTTTTTATGGAAGTATGGCGGAATGCGTACAGGCCCTTATGCGAGGTAAAGTAGATGCCCTGTTACATAATTCATACGTTTGGAGTTATGTATTGCAAAAGCCCACATATTCTAAACTGATTGTGCAACCTTCATCGATGTTTTCGATGGATTTTAGAATAGGCGCAGTAGATACAGAAAAAAAAGAGGCTGTTATTGAAAAGCTGAATGAGGGTATTAGAAAAGTACCGGATACACGTAGACAGGCGATAATACTGGATTATACTAACAGAAAACTATATAGAAAAGATTTCTTTGATTATATATATGAATATGGACTTATTCTGGCGGTATTCGTAGCTATTCTGCTTTTTAAGATTCGAGAAAATTATGAATTAAAAAAGGCACAGAAGGTTGCGGAAGATGCATCGAATGCCAAGTCACTCTTTCTGGCAAATATGTCACATGAAATAAGGACACCTATAAATACGATAATGGGTATGGGAGAAATGATATCCAGAGAATCCAGAGACAGTAGGGTCCAGCAATATGCGTATAGTATAAACCGTTCTGCAAATTCTCTGTTATGTCTTATAGATGATATTCTTGATTTTGCCAGAATGGAGGCAGGCAAGTTAAAGCTTAGAAACGATCCTTATCATCTTTCAAGCCTTATAACAGATGTAAATGTGATGATAAAGGATAGAGCGGAAAATAAAAATCTTGAATATAATGTTAATGTTAATCAAGATATTCCGGATGAGCTTGTTGGAGATGAAACAAGACTTAAGCAGGTTATTATAAATCTGCTTACGAATGCTGTGAAGTATACAGCTACAGGCTCTGTTGATTTTACAATTGATTATGAAAAAATCGATGAAGAGAATATTGATCTGAAAATAACTGTTAAAGATACCGGTATTGGAATGAAAAAGTCAGATTTAGACAGACTTTTCAATGCCTTTGAAAGACTGGACCAGGAAAAAAATAAGACTATAGAGGGTGCCGGTCTGGGAATGAGTATTGTTAAGCAGATTCTTGATGCTATGGGTAGTACGTTGGATGTACAGAGTGTATATGATGTAGGAAGCGTATTTTCATTTTCTGTCAGACAGAAAGTATCAAGATGGGAGAAGATTGCAGATTTTAATGAGACAGCAAAGACAGTGGTGGCGAGAAAATCTCGTTATCGTTCCAGCTTTATTGCTCCTGAGGCAAAGATTCTTATTGTTGATGATACTGATATCAATTTGAAGGTTGTAACAGGACTACTCGAACCTACAAGAATGAAAATAGATACAGCAAGCAGCGGAAAGCAGGCGTTAAAGCTTCTTGAAAAGAAAAAATACGATATTTTGATGATTGATTATCGAATGCCTGAGATGGATGGCTTAGAACTTCTAAAGCATATTAAAAAGGATCTGGATAGCATCAATTACTATAGTGTTTGCATAGTTTTGACAGCCAATGCCATTGAAGGAGCCAGGGAAATGTTTATCAAGGCGGGCTTTGATGAATATCTTGAAAAACCTATTAATGGTAGGCAGCTTGAGGATATGTTATTAAGGTTCCTTCCAAAGGATTTGGTGCTTGATGTAAGCCATCCCAAAGCTACGGAAGCTAAAAACAATAATAATGAAAATAAACAGGAAGAACAGCAAGAAGAAAAGAGTTCTCTGACGATTGCATCTGACGAATTGGTGAAGCTTCAAGAGGAGGGACTTCTAAACGTAGAGGATGGAATAGGTTATTCCGGGGCTGAAGAATTATATCTTGAGACTTTGGAAATATTCAGAGATTCTGTTGAAGAAAAAGCAGATGAAATTGAAGAGTTGTGTTTAAGCGAAAATATTGAGGATTATACTATCAAGATTCATGCTTTAAAATGTACAGCAAGAATAATTGGAGCGCGTGGCTTGTTTGATAAGGCAAAACTTCTTGAGGATGCAGGAAAAAGACAGGATTTTGATTTTATCAGGAATAATAATGATGATATGCTTGAATTGTATCGTAAGTATAAGGATGCTCTTGATAAAATATGAAACAGTAAACAAATAACGATACCCATGGGGAGTATAATCCGCCAGTGGGTATCGTTTTTGAAAAAACTATTGTTTCCGGTGGGGATAGAGTGTCGCTACCTTGCCGGATTACAAGCAGTTACTGCTTTTTCTGTAAATCTCCCCCTCATAAGAGGTTCACATTGTAAAATGCGAACTGCTGTATTAGTTTTTCTAAATGTAATTATAGATAGTGTTGTCCAACAGATGTCCAACAAACTAAGCGAAAATTTTGTTTTATGATTATTTTTTTGATTTGGTGACAGCATCACTAGTCATGAAAGGCGGGTTGTGAAGATGGATTTTCAGGTGGTTGCAGATAGTATAAAAGCGATGACTTGCATTGTTTCAGTCGAGAAGCTGGAAAATGGCGGGTATGGAAAAATATGCATAGTAACAGGAAATAAGAGTTATATTGAGTCTATTGAAAAGCCTGTGAACGGTGTTTCTATGCTAACTACAGAGTTTGTGCCGGGGAAAGAGTATACCTGCTATCTTCCCAAAGATCTGAATTTTGAGGATTATTGTTATAGATCGGCAGTAGAAAAGAAGTGTCTGCATTCCTACGCAAAACCTGATCGTTATGATGCATGGTTTAACATGACTTTTTTACCGCTCTGGCCAGACGATGGCAATATTTGCTATTGTGCATATACTATGGAAATTAGTTACGATCCGGATTCATCGCAAATTGCCGATGCTTCAGTAAATACTGCGGCTGGAGTTCTTAATGCATGTATTATGCTACGGGGAACAAATGATTTTAAAAAATCCGTCGGAGAGGTAGTAAAAGCCATAAGGAAGCTCTGTAAAGCCCAAAGATGCTGTATTATGCTCATGGATCATGTGGAAAGAACATGTACTGTGTTTGGAGAGGATGTATCTTCGTCCTCTAATCTTAAGTCATTTGATGAGCTGATTGATGATGAATTTTATGACATTGCTGAGAAATGGGATAGTGTTATTTCCGGAAGCAACTGTATTATTGCGAAAAATGAAAGAGATATGGAAGTTGTAAAGGAGAGAAATCCTGAATGGTATAATTCCCTAATGGATGGCGGAGTAAAAACAATAGTTTTGTTTCCACTAAAGCAAGGGAAGGAGCTTCTTGGATATATTTGGGCTATGAATTTTGACGCCGAAAATGCACAGAAAATAAAGGAGGCGTTAGAAAGCACAGCCTTTATACTGAGCTCTGAGATAAGCAATTATCTACTTTTGGACAGATTAAAGATTTTAAGTTCGAAAGATATGCTAACAGGCGTTATGAATAGAAATGAGATGAATAATGTTGTAGAAACACTTTCCGGTGTGAGGGATAACAATGACGGACCATTAGGTGTAGCCTTTGCTGACTTAAATGGGTTGAAAGTAATTAACGATAAAGAGGGACATAGTGCCGGAGATATGCTCTTAAAGAGAGCAGCGATGGTGCTTAGGGAAGTTTTTGATGATAATTATATATATCGTGCAGGTGGAGACGAATTTACAATAATTATGTGTGGAGTAACACGGGAAGAGTTCGAAAAGAAGATTCTGGATGTGAGAAAAGTTTCCGAACAGTATGAAAATGTTTCATTTGCCATAGGGACTTATATGGTAGATAAAGTATCAGATATAAGGCTTGCACTGAGACATGCTGATGAAAACATGTATGAGGATAAGAAAAAATACTATGAGGCACATCCGGAAAAAAAGAGAAGGACCTCGAAAGATATATTTCATCTTTCAAGTTGATTAAAACAGACTTAACTGTTCGTAATCACTTTTTCTTGTAAGCTCAGGCATGGTTTCGTTTATCATGCCCTTTGCAGCTGAATAGTCGTTGAGGAAATCCATAACATTTTTCCTGTCTATCATGACAGGCATTCTATCGTGAACAGGGAGCATAGATTCATTGGCTGATGTAGTCAATATTACAAAAGAGTCTCTTTCCATACTTATATCATGAACGCCGGCAAGATATATAGGTCTGCCATCTGCTCTGCTGAAGGTAAATTTTGTTTTTTCCTTATTCCATTCATAAAAACCATCTGCAGGAAGTATGCAGCGTCTTAGCCGGAAACTATCTGAAAACATGGGCTTTTGCGCTGCAGATTCCGCTCTGGCATTGATAATAAGTTTTTTGTCCCTGGAATATATCCCCCAAAATAATTCAGATATCGCATAATGATGAGGATTAGCTTTACCACAGATAATGCTGGTAGCAGACATACCGGGAGTAATATCCCCTTTATCTGAGAAAAAAGATTCTAAGGGTATCCCCAGATCTTCTTCAACTCTTCGTGCAATTTTATCGGCATAATAATATCTTCCACACATTTAGGAACAACTCCTGTCTAAATAAAACAATTTTTATAAAATTATACCAAAAAAGAAGGAAAAAGGACCCTTTCGGGTCCTTGCATCATCTTCAATATTTTTTTGTAGTATTACCAAACAAAAGTAACGGCATTTGCTACATCTGCGGAAATAGTATTATCCTTAACCAGCTTTTTGAGCCATCTGTTAAGATTACCTACCTTGTGGTTTGTCTGGATAAAGTGAATTTTTTTGCCTTCTACATCTGTTGAAAGAAAGAGTTCATACATATACATTAGGGAAATCCTCCGTAAATTCTAAATTTGTTCTTTCATTCATTCTGGCCATCTGAATGTTCTTTTTTGCTTACAGATGATATATCGATAGCAGGGGAAATTTTCTTTAGAGCTTTTTAAAATGTTTTTTTTATTTTTTTTTCTGAGAAAAAAATGAAATTTTATTTCATAATAACAATTTAGGCAGCACGCAATCAGTATTATCATCGGATATATACATTTAAGCCTTAAAGAAATGATATAATCCAATAAATGCAGTATAGTTCCCCAAATAGGTACGGATCATGATGTAATGAATCTACCGTAAGTGTTACAATGCAGGCTGAAGGTTAAAGGGTAAGATAGATGAACTATGATAATATTCAAAAAGCAGTGTTTGTAAGTCGACCAAACAGATTTATAGCAAATGTTGAAATCGATGGGAAAATAGAAACAGTTCATGTGAAAAATACGGGACGTTGCAGAGAACTTCTGCTACCGGGCAGCGAAATCTGGCTTACAGAGCCGAATTCTCAAGGAAGAAAAACAAAATATGACCTTATAAGTGTAAGGAAAAACAACGGTGTTCTTTTTAATATAGACAGTCAGGCTCCGAATAAGGTTGTCAAAGAATGGTTGGAGAAGAAAAAAGAATATGATGTAGTAATACCGGAGTATACTTATGGTAATTCCAGAATTGATTTTTATATGGAAAAGCATACTCCGGAGGGATGTGAGAAGTACTTGATGGAAGTAAAGGGATGTACGCTTGAAAAAAATGCAATAGGGTATTTCCCTGATGCACCGACTGAACGGGGGATAAAGCACATAAAAGAACTTATAAAAGCGAGTAAAGAGGGTTATAAAGCGACTCTTGCTTTTGTAATTCAGATGGATGGAGTAAAAGAAGTAAGACCAAATACAGATACACATCCTGAGTTTGGGATAGCATTTGAAAGAGCCAGGAAAGAAGGTGTCAGCATAGTTTTCTATCAATGCCATGTAACCCCGGATGAATTGATAATATTTAAGGAGAGTAAATAAGGTTTTTAACATATGAAACGGACATGGGAGTTAAATAATAGGTGAAATTAAAAGGATTAAATGAAAAAATATATATTGCGATAGATCTTAAATCCTTCTATGCGTCCGTGGAATGTCAGGATTTGGGACGAGATCCGCTTACAACAAATCTTGTGGTAGCGGACAGGAGCAGGACATCCAAAACTATTTGTCTTGCTGTATCGCCATCCCTGAAAAAATATGGGATTCCCGGGAGAGCCAGACTTTTTGAAGTCGAGCAGAAAGTAAAAGAGATTAATAGCAGGAGGCTTCATTTTGCTCCCGGTGGTGTTTTTACAGGAGAATCGGATGATGAGGAAGAATTAAATAAGAAACCTTTCCTTAAGCTGAGTTTTATTGCAGCTGTTCCCAGGATGGCAAGGTATATGGAGATAAGTACTGCAATTTATAAGACTTATCTAAAATATATTTCACCGGAAGATATACACGTATATTCTATTGATGAAGTGTTTATAGATGCTACAGGCTACCTTGGTATTCATAATATGACACCGAAACAGCTTGCTATAAGTATGATAAGAGATGTCCAGTTGTCTACAGGTATTACTGCAACAGCAGGAATAGGGACAAATCTGTACCTTGCGAAAATAGCAATGGATATTGGGGCTAAGCATGTGGAACCTGATGATAATGGAGTGAGAATTGCTGAACTGGATGAGATGAGCTATCGTGAGAAGCTTTGGAATCATACTCCGCTGACAGACTTTTGGAGAGTTGGAAAGGGCTATGTGAAAAAGTTATCTTCCATGGGGATTTATACGATGGGGGACATTGCAAGATGCAGCCTGGGCGGGGATATGGATTTTCATAATGAAGAGCTTTTATATAAGACGTTTGGTGTAAATGCCGAACTGCTTATTGATCATGCTTGGGGATATGAACCCTGTACTATGGAAATGATAAAAAACTACAAGCCGGAAAATAACAGCATAAGCCAGGGGCAGGTGCTTCACTGTCCATATACATATGATAAAGCAAGAATTATTGTAAGAGAAATGGCAGATGCGCTAGCCATGCAACTTATGGATGCAGGAAAAGTAACAGATCAGGTAGTTTTGACTATAGGCTATGACATGGAGAGTCTGAAAAATCCGGAAATATCAAAGAAATATAAAGGAAAGATAAAAGCGGATTATTATGGACGACAGGTTCCGGAGCATGCGCATGGAAGCTTCAGACTAGAGAAATATACCGCCCTTTCGGGACATATCATTGATGCTGCACTTGCAATATATGATGAACAGGTTAATCCGATTCTTTTAATCAGACGGGTAACAATAGCTGCGGCACATGTGATTGATGAAGGAGACAATGCTAAAAGAGAGGAGAATTGCTATAAGCAGCTAACTCTTTTTGATAATAGTGATCAAGATCAGGCAGAGCAACAGGAGAGAAAGAAAGCCGAAGAAAAAGAGCTGGCGCTTCAAAAGGCCGCTCTCGAGATTCAAAAGCGTTTTGGGAAAAATGCTATCATGAAAGGCACATCTCTTCAGGAAGGTTCAACCGGACTTGAGAGAGGAAAGCAGATAGGTGGCCACAAGGCATAGTGGATTATTTTTCAATCGCCAAAATATCGTCAATCAGGATTACAGATTTGTCCTCAAGCACAAGATTCTTATTGAAAGTGTCTATTTTTATGATGTGAACCGGTATTGTTATATAATGTCCTCCATCTTTAAGGGCATCTGGGACAAAATATGTGATAACAACATAGCTATCAGAGCCTGACTCGATAAGGGCCAGGATTTCCATTAGCTTTTCATTTATTTCAGACTTTTGTTCTTCTGTCAGTTCGATTTTTGAGGTGGTAAAACGGCCTGCTTCAGACACTTCTTCGTCATATCCTGTTAAAGCAGCAAAAGGCATAAACTGTGCAGCCCTGTTTTCCAAAGGCATAGGACTGTGCTTTTTTGAAATTGGTCTTGTTTTGTTTATTATATCATCATAGTTTCCCATAGAAATTAGTATAAGCTAAAGCAAAGGCTTTGACCACATTTAGCGCTCATGATGTCAGGACATATGCTTGGGTTTTTCTTTATAAAAAATTAATGTGCATTACTTTTAGGCCATATCTATAATTAATTGTGTATGAGATGATACGGAGTACGTTTGTTGTGTTCAGGAAGTGGATATGCATATTCTTATGTCGTATTGGCCAAGACTTGTTTATGGCTTGATATTTGCTCTTTTTAATACTATGATCATCTACCAAAGATTAGGGAAGAAAAATCTTTGGATAAAAGGATTGATTTTATTTGTGATTTCCGGGCCGGTAGTATCGGTCTTTACCGAAATTATTTCTAAACATTTCTTTTCTTCATTTATTAGCGCAGGCCTATCAGAGTTTCCTACCGATATTGCAAATGCTATTTTTGTAATATATGCGATGACTCTGGATATGTTATCTTTCATTATACCTATTTATGTATACATATGGCTTGCAAAAGACAATTATATCATATGTGCTACAACATATTTTCAGTATGCTTGTATTGACAGACTGTGTCAGATTCTGTCGATTTCCAACGTGTCTTATATAGTATTATTGGTCCTGTGTCTTGTACTAGTTGCTATATCTTTCTCCAAAGTAGGAAAAATGATAGTAGGCTTGGAAAACCCTAAAGCATGGAGACCGGTTCTTCACTATGTATTAGGACTTTTTTTTGTTCTTGATGCTTTATATGGTGCATATACTATTTTTCCCGGGATTGAAAAAGGTGTATTGAGCGTTGTAAATGCATGGATTGATATCATAGCTATTATTTTTACCGTTTATCTGGGGTCATTTTTACGGCTTAATCTGATGGCGTATGAAGAGCAGTCTCAGCGGCTCCTTTACATGAGTGAACTGAAGGAAAATCATAATGACATTATTCAGAAATTTGCGCAGATTTCAGAAGCGAAAAGTGGTGAGACAGGACAACATGTAAAGCGCGTTTCAGAATATTCTGCCATCATTGCTAAAAGCTATGGCTTGTCTGACGATGAGGTTGACTTGATAAGGACAGCTTCAATGATGCATGATTTTGGTAAACTTCTTATTCCAAATGAGATTGTGGAAAAACCCGGAGGGTTGACTGATGAAGAAAAAGAAATAATGAAAAAGCATACCGTTTACGGGTATGAAATTCTGACATCCTCTGTCGGGGAAGTGATGAATATGGCAAGAACTATAGCTTATGAACACCATGAAAGGTACGATGGCAGCGGTTATCCAAGAGGATTGTCCGGAGATGAGATTTCAATATATGCGCAGATTGTAGCTTTAGCAGATGTTTATGATGCACTTACAAGTAAGCGTTCATATAAGGAAGCATGGACACCCCGGGATAGTTATGAGGAAATTTTAAGACAGAAGGGAAAACACTTTGCCCCTGAAGTTGTGGATGCTTTCTGCGATTGCTACGATCAGATTGAAGCTATTCGAATAAAATTCCAGTAATAAATTTTTTATTAAACATTTTTGAAATCGCTCACAAAGAAATCAAAAAATGATAATCTCGTATGTAGGGAATGTATTTTATTGTTCAAGAGGCAATAGGTAATAAATCTTAACTTAATATATTCTTGCAGGGGATTATCTATGGTGCTTTATTTAACGAGCAGTTTCATACAGAACAAGAATGCGGAGGCTTATGATAAATCTAAGCCTGTGGTTTCTTATGGCTTTTTTGAAGATCTGAAAAGAGAATGGCGAAAAAAGGCAAATGTTCTTTATGTTCCCTGTGATCCTGAAGCATCCGAAGAGAATGAACATCAGCTTCAAATGGTGCTTGAGGAATGTAAGGCTGCGAAGCTGCCGGTAAATGAGGCTAAAATTCTTGATGGTTCTAGTACGGCTCCTGATATGGTGGCATGGGCTAATGTGATATATCTTGCCGGAGGGCATGCGCCGACACAGCTTGCTTTTATGAAGCGAATGAGGCTTAAGAGTGCTCTTTTGGGCTATGAGGGGATAGTTATAAGTTTTGGGGCAGGAGCTGTGAACTCTGCCTTTTATGTATATCATATGCCAGAGACCATTGATGAAGCCAATAATCCTAATTATATTAGATTTTCTGATGGCCTTGATCTGACAAATATCCAGATGATTCCAAAAAGAGAATATATAAGAGAAAAAAAGGAGGAAGGCATTAGTTTTTTTGATGATGTCCTGATTCCTGATAGCTTTGGATGCAGATTTTATCTTGTGTCGGATGGAAGTTATTTTAAGGTAAAGGGTGGAAAAACTACATTTAAGGGAAAGGGTGAGATAATTGAAGATGGAATTATCACACCACTTAAACAGGGGCCGATCGTTCCTTTTATGAGCTATATCGAGCAGCCTGTCATAAGAGCTCTGATATCAGAGGGATATGACATGGTTGTGACTGTTTATAAGAAAGATGAACACTGTGAGATATATTATCTTAAAGAAACGCTCAGTCAAACCTTTGAGAGTAGTCGCTTACAATATAAAGACATATGCTTTAAGATTTCTCAGGATATCATAGAAGAAGAAAGAGAAAACTATCTTAAGGAAATAAGATTGCCGGTAATACTAAAGGAAATGTCTGCAAGAGGGGACTATGTCAGAACTTTCCATGTAGATACTGTGGACGGAAGACGAGCCAAAAATATCAGGGCAAAGGAAATACCGGGATATCCCGACTGGATTATGATTGTCTATATAGACAATACAACTACAATTGACCATGATTGGCTTACAGATGAATATGCAAGGACAGGTTTTTTGGAAAGAGCTAAGGTGTTTTTATCAGAGCTTTCAGCTAATGACCATTATTCCCTCGTTTTTACTAATATTAAGGGATTTAAGGCAGTTAATGAATTATTTGGGACTCATAAAGGTGATCAGATTATTTTCCAGACGAGGGATATTCTTAGGAAATATTTGAAGCCGGTTATAGTGGGCAGACTTGAGGGTGACCACTTTGTGCTTATTACAGCAGATGAAAATCTTAAAGAAAAAAATCTGCGAACTATGTGCAGGCAGGTATTCAGGATTGAATCCATGGAATACAGTTTTGAAATACATTGCGGTATATATCCTATAAACAATCCAAGGATCAGTATTTCGCAGATACTGGCAGGCGCTAAGCTTGCGGAGAAAAGCCTACGTAACAATAGCAACAGAAATATCCTCTATGCATATTATGATGATTCGATGAAGGAAGACTACGTTAAGCAGCGTTTTCTCCTTTCGGATTTTGAAAGAGCGCTTTCCGAGAACGAGTTTGAGCCATATTATCAACCTGTAGTAGATACAAAAACAGGCGATATTGTAAGCGCTGAAATGCTTATCAGGTGGAAGCATCGCGATTTGGGGATGGTTTCTCCATCGGATTTTATTCCAATCATCGAATCAGAGGGAAAAACCTCTGCTTTGGACAGATATATGGTAGAACGTGGTATAAGCTTTATTGAAGAACGGACAAGATTGGAAAAGAATGTCGTTCCTTGTGCCATAAATCTTTCTCGTGTCGATTTTTACGATACTGTATTTATTGAGCATATATTTGAATATATAAAGGAAAAGAAGATAGACCCTAAGATGGTGCGATTTGAAGTAACAGAGTCAGCTTATGCAGATCTTGAGTCCAAGTCGCTGGAGTACCTTAGCGAGATGAAAAAACAGGGAATCCAGATACTTCTTGATGATTATGGAAGCGGTATGAGTTCATTATCAATGCTTGAAACGTTTGATTTCGATATCATTAAGCTGGATATTGGATTTGTCAGAAAAATAGGTATAAATAAAAAATCTGAATCTATTATTGTTTCTACAATAAATCTTGCGCATTCAATTGGTGCAAAAGTGACTGCGGAAGGGGTAGAGACCGAAAAACAGTTAAAATTTCTTCTGGATGCAGACTGCGATTATATACAGGGCTATTTCTTTTATAAACCCTTATCGGAAGATACATTTGCAAATATGCTGGATTTGTATAGTTTGTAACCGATTAGTTCATTTACAAAAACTTTATAACTGCATATATTGACACCTTTTGCACATGGATGTAGTATTGGTATTGCATGATGTAGTAATCAAAACTACGTGTAGAAAGGAGTCACATATGCAGATATCTATCAGAGAACCCGGCAGTGCTCTTACACATTTGGCAGCTATGTTCCTTTCAGTCGGAGCCAGTTTGCCATTAATATTAAAGGCATCTGATTTTGGCAGTATATATGTTATTGCCATGCTTGTTTTTGCCGTAAGTATGATAATGCTGTATGGTGCCAGTGCTTTTTATCATGCTGTAAATTCTACTCCTGCGGTCATTTGCGTTTTACGTAAGCTTGATCATTCAATGATATTTGTTCTAATTGCAGGCTCATATACGCCTGTCTGTGTTCTGGCATTGAGCTCAGAGATAGGAATTCCCTTGCTCATAGCAGTTTGGAGTTTTGCAATAATTGGTATTGTTCTTAAGGTTTTCTGGATTAACTGCCCACGCTGGTTCTCTTCGCTTATATACATAGCTTTGGGATGGAGTGTGGTTCTTGTAATGCGTCCAATATACAATAATCTGAGTCATTTAGGCTTTATGTGGCTACTTATCGGTGGAATTATTTATACTGTCGGCGGCGTGGTCTACGCTCTAAAGTTATCAAGATTTAATGAAAAACATCCCTATTTCGGGTCTCATGAAGTATTTCATCTATTTGTGATGGGTGGAAGTTTTTGCCATTTTATATTTATGTATCAGTTTTTGCTCTGAAAAAACTGTCCTGAAAGGCGAAATTCTTTTATAATATTCATGTTGCAATTATTATTATTTGAGGAGCATGGGATGTATAAAAGGATTGTATTTTTACTATGTCTGATAAGCGTGTTGCTGTCAGGCTGTGCTAAAACTGAGGCAGCAACTACAGAACCATATAAAAATGAGTATGGCAGGATATTTTTCATCGGTGATTCAAGATCGGTTGATATGTTTGATGGTGATGCCGAGGAAATTTATGATTATCATACTGAGGGAATACGTGTTTTTGCAAAGGATGGTTGTCATTGTGCATATATGACGGATGTAATTGGGAAATACGGCACAGATGAATTTGATACATTAGTGTCATGGCTTGGGTGCAACGATAATAATGATGCAAAACTGTATGAATCGGTTTACGAAAATCTTATTTCTCAAGGGAAGACAATTGTTATTTGTACAGTCGGACCTACCGTTGACGAGAATTTAAGCGGAGATTTCAATGTTGGTAATTATCCTAACCAAAAAATGATGGATTTTAACAGCGAGATTACGAAATGGGCAGCTTCGCATAATGTAAAAGTAATTGACCTGTATACTTATGTAAAAAACAATATAGAGGTATCACCTGACGGAATCCATTATAATCCAAAACCTACTACAGCTATATGGAACTACATTTTAAGCGCTTTAGCCGGGGAGGAATAATATGTTTAACATGGATAGTATAATTACAGTTGCAATAATAATTTTATTTGTTCTAAAACTGGTTAAACCAGTTATAAAGGCGGGGCAGAGTAGCAGTTCTAAGAAAAACGTTAATATGAAGACGCTTTCAAAACGATTTTCCGAAACAAAATATGCAGGTGCAATGACGCACCCCGAATCATCTGCAATGCCTCATAAGCACTGGGAATCCGGCTCTTATGATACTGCAAACAGACATAGGGCGAATAACTCTGATGGAACGATTCCTCATAGCCACAATGAGGTTAAATTGAAGCATATTGATGTGGCAACGCTACCTAAGGGATATATTTTGCTTAATGGGGAACCCGTTAGAACCAAAGATCTTGAGAATTATTAAAAAAGTCGGCAACACTTGATCATGAGATATGATTCAGAATTGTTGCCGACTTATTATTTTTTATTTAACTGAAATTTTCAAGTGCTTCTTTTATTTTCACAAATGCCGGTTTGGGCAGATAGTGTTTGTCAAATAATCTTGAATTAGTGGTATCACCCTCACGGTAATGGTCTACCAGACCAAAGACAGTAACGTTTGTTATGTTTGCCGGACCACCATTATCGCTATCCAGTCTGCAAAGCATTTTGAAAATGCGACCGTATTTGTCGCCCTGCCTGTTAAATTGGGCATCAGTTTCTTCGTCTACTCCTACAGAAAGCTCAGTAACCTGTATTTCAAGACCAAGTTCAGAGAACTTCCTGATTGCGGATTCTATAACTGCATCGGAAGGATAATCAATTCCCCAATATCCTTGCATTCCAATGCCATCTATCAGACCTTTCTCTTTGAGTGACTCACACAAAGTGTAGATTCCATCGGTTTTAGGCGCCTGATATGTGTTGTAATCGTTATAGAAAAGCTTTACGTCATCTGCGGCATATTTTCTTGCATATGTGAAAGCCATTTCTACATAATCAGCGCCGATTGTCGCATACCATGGATTATCAGCTTCTTCCAGTTTGGTCCTGCACATAAAACCACTCTCGGGATCGGCACTTTCAGGATCAACAGCTTCATTAACTACATCCCAGCAATAAACAACTCCCGGATATTCTTCTTGAACATGAGTCATAAGCTGACGAATGTAGCTTTCCATTCTGAGAAGCATGGTATCTTTTGAAACATAATCACCGTCTTCGGAATACCCCTCTCTGAAAAACCATTCAGGAGCCTGAGTATGCCACACAAGTGTGTGACCACGCATTTTCATGCCGTTTTCTTTGCACCATTCCAGGGTGGGATCGATTGAAAAAAAGGAAAGAGCAGGCTCTTCATTGCCGTTTTTGAGATTTTCCTGTGAGCCCATCTGATCAAGGATGTAACAGCTCTTCATAAGATTGGTCATAGTGCAGCTGTTGAAATGTTTTTTACAAAGCTCCATGTATTCAGGGATGTTTAAGGTTTGATTCTCCAACGTACTGCCATTTATTCCGACACCGAAAGTAAAGAACTTTTCTGACAAATCTTTAAGTATGGCATCATCCGCAGCAGAAACCGGTTCATCAGTGACTGTTTCATCAGAAGATTGTTCTTCGGCTCCATCAGCGGTATCAGTGGCTTTTGAACTGTCGGCTGATAACTCGGCAGAAGCAGAATCGTTCGATTCATTGTTAGTTACTGTTGTTTTGCCACATCCGCTTAATCCTGAGATCATCAAGGTACTAAGTAGTATGACACATAGCATTTGTTTTCTTTTCATTCCCGTATTCTCCTCTATATTCTATAATATAGAGGAGAATACGGGAATGACTAACCATTTTTTGCTTGGATATCTGTTCTTATTGCTTTTTTGAAAAATATACTTATATATCAGATCTTGCTTTAATCTTTAGCATTTTTTTGTATTTTCTGAAATGACTGAATGCTATGCAGCCATATATTACTCCCAATGTAATGGTAGTAATAGTACTACTGCTCTGTAATCCGTCTTCTACCCAATACATAATACCCATAAATACAAGCGCGAGGGCACTTATAGTATTAAGCGTGAAATAAACTTTGTTACTTTCTTTTGACATAGTTTTAATCCCCCTCTTCTAAAAACGTTTGTTTTTATACCTGACTAAAACCGGTTTGATGTTAGCCACGCATTATTATTTTATGAACTATTTATTATGCTTATATTTAATATTATATTTTTCGATGTCCAACAAATGTCCATCAAGAGAGAAGCCTCTATTTTACCTATTGTGGCATTTGAATAATTGACATACAATATACTGTAGCAGATTGGAACAATACTGTATGGCATGAGGAGAAAATTGGTAATGACATTAAAAGAATATGCTGAGAGTCGCTCTATAAGCTACGAAACGGTAAGGGCACAGACAAACCGATATAAGGATGAACTGAAAGGACACATAACGACTGAAGATCGCAGAAAGGTACTTGATGAATTTGCGTGTGAATTTCTCGATAAGCATAGACTTAAGCGGAATATAGTTGTCAGCAATGATAATGAAGATCTTAAGGAAGAGCTTTTTCAGGCACAAAAAGAAAGGGAAAGACTTAAGGATGCAATAATATTGCTTCAAAAGGAGCTGCAGGATATGACCAAACAGAATGCGGCTTTACTGGAAGATCGTGCACGTACGGAAACTTTATTACTTCTTGCGGACAAAGAGCATGACAATCTCGAGCATGCAAAGGAAGAAATAAAGCAATCAAGAAATGAGCTTCTGGAATCTCAAAAAGAGCTGATGGAAGCTACAAAAGAGCTCGGAAAATATCACAAAACAATTTTTGGATTATATAAAAAAGATGAATAACTATGTTATAAATATGAATTCGTTTGATATAAAAAGCTACCAATGAAAGGAACATTAATATGGAAACATGGTTTTATATAGTTGATAGTATAGATGGCGACTACGCCAACTTGCGAAGAACCGATATTGATTCAGATGATCTTAAGCTTGTTGCGAGAGCACTTCTGCCGGATGGTATAGCTGAAGGAACAAAGCTTAAATATGAGTTAATGCAATATTCAATAATTGAAGGATAAGATAATGAGAAAGGCACGTACCGAAAAGGAAAACGCAATCAGAGAGAAGATGATCTCTGAATTGTATGCAAATGAGTATAACAAATTTATAGGTTTTGAGATATTAGAGCTAAGCTCGACCTATAGTAAATCAAGAATTAAGTGTGATACAAGGCTTCATAATACGTACGGGAGTATACACGGTGGGGCGCTGCTTTCTTTTGTGGATGTTATGGCAGGTGCCACAGGCAGTATGAGCGGATACTATGTTACGACAGTTTCTGCCAATTTGAATTTCCTGTTGCCGGCAGTTAACACTGAATATATTTATTGTGAATGCATGAAACTAAAGACCGGAAAGCATATATTGGTATTTGATATCAGAGTAACGGATGATGAAGGAAATCTTTTGGATAGTGGAGAATTCTCATTTTTTGCCAGTAAGGTTCCGGTGCTTGGAGACAGCTTGAAATTTTGAAGAAGGGTAAAAGGGGCAATACGAAATGAATAAAAAAGTACTTGTAGTAGTGGATATGCAGAATGACTTTATTACCGGAGCACTCAGAAATGAGGAGGGAATTGCAATTGTTCCGTATGTAAAGAAAAAGATTGAAACTGCCAGGGAGGCCGGTGAAACAATTATTTTTACAAGAGATACACATGGTGATGATTACATGCAGACAGAGGAAGGGCAGAATCTGCCTGTGCCGCATTGCATCAAGGGAACCGATGGGTGGCAGATCATAGATGAACTGAATGCAGATGAAACCGCTTCTCTTATCATAGACAAGGAGACCTTCGGTTCTGAAAAACTTGCTAAATATATGGCTGAAAATGCTGATAACATTGATGAAGTTGAATTTATAGGTGTTTGTACTGATATTTGTGTTATCTCGAATGTTCTGCTTACAAAGGCCATGATTCCCAATAAAAAGATTTATGTTGATGCAGCAGGCTGCGCAGGTGTTACCACAGAAGCTCACAACACAGCACTTTCTGCAATGAAGGCATGCCATATAAAAGTATTGAATGATTAAAATTGTCATGCCTTTACATTATTATAAAAAAGGTCAGAAGATTATACCTGCTTTGACAGGTAAATTCTCTGACCTTTTGGTAATGTGGGTAATAAGCCGTTGTTTGATTTATTATTCGCTTAGATACTTGTCAAATACGAGCTTTCCGTTTTTAAATTCCCATAATTTGACACCATTTGCTTTTACAACGTATATCACGTTACATTTCTTGATTCCGCCTTTTTTTATGATTTTCTTAATGTTTTTGTATGCTTTTCCTACAGAATCTCTTGATTCTTTGTATTTATCAGGAACCATCTTTGCTGTCATTCCGAATAAAGAAGCATCCTGATGGCAATCAAGACTTACAGTAAAATCGTATGTTTTACCCTGTTTTTCGTATTTTACGTCTAGTTTTCCTACTATAGAACCTGCCTTTTTGCCCTTTTTAAGAGTCTTGCAGATATTCTTTGCTTTTTTATCAAGATTTGCTGCATTTGCAGTTACTCCGAATGCCCCAAATGCTATTATAAAGGCAAGCATAAAGGATAATACTTTTATAACTACTTTTTTCATTTCCATTCCCTCCTGTTATTGTCCCCTCTGATAATGTGTCTCATAAATTACCCACTTGTATAAGATATCAGAAAAATCCCTATTTTTGTAGTTTTTTTCAATTTTTATTTCCTTTGCTATGCATTTTTGCTACTATCCAAAGACTGATTTAAAACTTTGTTGGACATTTGTTGGACCGACTATAATATACTGTTACCAGAGAAGCAAATAAAGCAGTTAACATTATTGACACGTGCACTCTTATGAGGGGGAGAGTTACGATGAATAAAAGTAAAATGCTTACAGTTGTTTCAATTCTGGCTATGCTGGTGATGTTTACAGGTTGCAGTACTATGTCAGCTTCAAATGTCACAGAATCAATAACCAGCCAGCTATATGTCGGTGTTTGGGCCGATATTTATGGATAAGGAACCAGCACAAGTTTTAGCTTATGGCAGAAATGCCGGTTGAAGCTGAGACGAAGGTGATGAAAAAGGTTTTCAGTCATGGTAGCGATGCTTTACCTAAACGAGGAAACCGATCCTGCGGTTCGATTGAGGGGGAAAAGGTATCAAGGGCGGCGTGTGCTTCACCCAACGGTATCAGAGTTACATAAAAGAAGCTGTATCCGGTTTAAGTCTGGCTGCAGCTTCTTTTTTACGATGCTTAAGGGAATTTGACTTTAAAAATATAGAAATATGATATAGAGTAATGCTATGAATTATACATATATAGTAGAGTGTTCGGATGGTTCTTTTTATTGCGGATGGACCAATGATCTTGAAAAAAGGCTTCGTGCTCACAATGAAGGAAAAGGAGCAAAATATACCAAAAACAGACTTCCGGTAAAGCTTGTTTATTACGAAACTTATGAAACGAAAGAGGAAGCCATGAGCAGGGAGTGGCATATTAAACACATGAAAAGAGCTGCAAAAATTGAGCTGATAAATAGCAAGACAGGAAACTTCCGCCATAACAGGAATAAGTTTCATGCTTTTTAGTTAAATAACATGGAAAATACGGATGTTTTGTGGCATGGGGTTGATGATGTATCAAGGAGAGTTTAGTTTATGAAAAAGAAAAACGTTTTTTTACCATTAATCTTATGCGTGGGTATACTTTTGGCTGCATGTGGAAGGGATAATCCGCAAGAAACAGAGCCATTATTTGAACAGATAGATAATACTATAGGGCAGGAAGAATCTGAACAGCCACAAGAGCAGGATGGGGCTGTTGAAGAAGAAAATGCAGTTATTACAGAAGATCAGGCATATAATGCAGTAATTAACTATTGTAAGGCTACTGATCCGGACTTTAGTGAAGAGGTGAATTCTGAAGGATACACAGAGTATTGGGAGATTTCGACTAATGAAGATGGAGAAATTGTTGTGTTGTACCGTTCCTATACTGCAGCTCAGATACGCTACTATGTGAATCCAAAGTCCGGTGAAACATATGTTACAGAGCTTGTTCCGGGTATAATAGATGAGGAGCAGAAGACAGGAGAGACTTTTAATGTAAGGGATTATATATAAAGATTTAAAACAATATATAAAGGCAAGGGGAGAAATGAAAAAAGTACTTGAATTGTTTAAGGAACTCTTACAGTTCCTTAAAAGCTACGGTGATAGCAGAATAACACCGCAATATAGGGCTCTTCAGGGAGCTATAGAATATCTGGAGTCAGAAGCATTGGAGGAAGATAAAATCGACTGCATCGAGGCTTGTTATAGGACTTTGTATCCACCCAGAGAAGGATTGTCTGAATTTTATGTTTATAATAAGGATGATGACAAGATGAAAGAGATCAACAATGAGCTGGATCGGATAAAGCGTAAGCTTGGAAGAGCAGTTGCTGAGGTATTGGATCAATAAAAAATTAAGCAGCTTCTAAATGCTTAGATAACAACTATATTTCATGCGTGTAAGGTACAGGAGGATAATGAGGTATGCCATTTATTTCAACAAAGACAAATGTAACAGTATCAAAAGAAAAAGAAATACAGCTCAAGGAGCGTCTCGGACAAGCAATTACGATAATCCCGGGAAAGAGTGAAAGCTGGCTCATGCTTGCAATTGAGGGGGATGTACCAATGTATTTCAGAGGAGACGATTCTCAGCCCACAGCATTTATCGAGGTTAAGATTTATGGAGGTGCTTCATCAGAGATATATGGAAGGATGACAAAGGAATTGACAGGCATTTACAGGGATATTCTTGGAGTAGCACCTGATCATATGTATATCCGATATTTCGGATCCGACGATTGGGGATGGAATGGAAACAATTTCTAAGATCACCGTGTTTTCTATTTATCGATCTTTGCTATAGTTTTGGCTAATTTTCAGTATAGGTGGCGGTATTTCCTATAAGTCACAAAGAATGAAAAATATGGATATATTTTTTGCTCTACTTGATATGTAACAGATACATGTTTTTACTTATAATGTGACTATAGACAGGAAACAGTTGTTGAGTAACACATTGTAATATGTTTTTTATCAGGAGGAAGAATATTATGAAAATAACACTTGAAGCAATTGAAAAGGTAATGAATCAGGCAGGAGTTGACTATGCGGCTGCAAAAGAGGCCCTTTTAAAGGCAAGCGGCGATGCGGAGAAGGCTATAAAGGATCTCCAGCCAAAGGTTTGCGAGCTTGAAGAGGATGTACAGAAGCTCATCGATAAAGTTAAGGCGGTTGTTGAAGAAGGTAATGCAGACAGAGTCCAGATTCTTAAGGATGAGGAGATTGTGTTAAGTGTACCTGTTAATGTAGGTATCATTGGCGGTATTCTTGGTCTTGCAGCAGCTCCCTGGGCACTTATTGCAGGCGCTGTCACCGCATTTGGGTTTGGATGCAAGCTTGTTGTAGTAAAAAAGGACGGAACTAAGGACGAGATTAAGTAAGTCGGAAAAAAGAGGAAAACGAGGAAACTTATATATCATTTGGGAAGAGCAGGTCGTTATCTATGTGAGAGGACCTGCTTCTTTTATTGGAATCACCTGGATGAAAGCGGGCGCTTATCAGAGGCTAACTTGAAATATGACAGCCCTATATGTTACATTTAAAATTAGCATATTAAACTAAAAGATATCATCTGCTATATGGGGAAATGATGATATTGAAATATGTTTAATAGATTATTTAACACAATGGGAGGATTGTATGAGGGAATTAAAGCGTTTTACAAAATTAAGTACCATTTTATATGGATTAGCGGCATCTGCGGTGATTACTGCGTCAGCGCTATTTGGAACTATAGTTGCTCCGAATGGGTCTATAACAGCAAAAGCTGCTAATGTTGATTACTCCGCTGAAAGCTATACTTTGGGAACTCAAGTCAATTACAAATTAAATGCGAGAGAAGATAAGTGGTATAAGCTGACATTGGATAAATCATATATTGTTAATGTTAAACATACTACGGAACAGATTTTTATATATGATTCAACAGGTAATCAGGTAGGTGCGGTATATAAGGAAAACATTTCTGAAAATGAAGCTCTTCTAAAGGGAGACTATTATGTTTTGCTTCATAATACCAAGTATGATGCGGTTGATACATCTTTTAGTATTATGGCGGTAGACCCTGATTCGAACTACCAATCTTTTGTTGAAGAATATTACAATGGTTCAACCAGAAATGACTCCAAGAATCTGGCATCAGCTATTTCCGGTGGTAATACCTACCATGGATTGATTGGTATAAATAATGCAGTAGACTGGTACAAATTTACTGTTGATGGAAAAACTACAGTTACATTTTTCCAGACAGAGTATAGAGGTTATGGAACGACTATGTTCCTACTGGATGAGAATGATAAAAGACTTATTGATAAGTTTTGCGGCAATGGTGGTCCCACAGCAAGTACAACGGTTTCTGCCGGCACATATTATGTTTATGTAGAAAGATATAACAGTGCCTATAATAAAGACGGTATTTGTTCTTATCAGATTGTTTTGGGACAGTCAGAAGATATTAATAAAAGTGCAAAAGATCTGATTAACACTAAGCCAGGACTAAAGGTAAAGAAAAAGGGCAAAGTTATTGTTAGTTTCAAGAAGGCCGCAAATGTAGACGGATATGAAATTCAGGTTTCAAACAAAAAGAATTTCAAAGGAACTACTAAGAACTATAGTGTGGGTAAGGATTCAAATAAGACAACCATAACATTACCCAAAAAGCTCCGTGGAAAGAAAATATATGTACGCGTAAGAGCTTATTCACAGAATGGAAATGAAAAGACATATTCCAATTGGAGCCTTGTTGCATCAAAAAAATCAAAGCGGTAAATAATTATAATATACGGAAGAATAAAGAATCGTCACTTTAATGATCTGAGATCATTGGAGTGGCGATTTTTATATTCTGTGATCATGACAACTATTTTATGCGGTTGTAGTACAACTAATGCAAATGGTGAGGAATTCATACAACTGTTGTAGAAAAAGAAACAACATGATTTATAGGACATTTGTTGGACATGTTTTGCTAATATAAAAATATAATAGCATCTCAGAAAAAGAGCCAAAAATAGGGGGATAGCAAAGCATGTCAAAGTTTATATTATCAAAGCTAAATGTAAGGGTTACAGTTGCGTCAATATCTCTTTTAGCAGTGATTGGTATAATAGCATATACTATGAATCGGCAGGACGAAAAGTCTACTGAAAACATAGAAGAAACACCTGTTGCTTTATCAGCTGTAACAGGCGAAAAGTTTAAACTTGCGGGAATAGAGAGTATTCCTGAAGGAGAGTGGCAGGCTGAAAAGTCTTTTCCGGATCAGGCCGGGTATGTTGATAACACATTGGCCATGAACAGTATGTATAGTTTCACAGGATTTTCCGGTCAGGCAGTTTGTATTTTGAGGTTGACGAGGGAATTGAGTCTTTCGATCTTTTTATTAATAATCACGTTATCAATACTGAAGGGATTACTCCGGGCATCTATGAACTCGATATTACGGGGCTATCACTTAATGGAACTAATACCATTCAGATAAGTAATGTCAGCTCCAAAGATCCAGAAGATAAAATAGCAGTTAAAATCCCATACCCGATTGTTATAGAAGGTGCATTATATGATGTGGGTATTGATAAAAAACCGCTCGAGCTAATAGACAGAATTATTCAGTCTGATATAGACAACGGCTTTACCAGTGCTCAACTTGCAATTATCAAAGACGGGAGATTGGTTTATCAGAACGCATGGGGCTTAGAGAATTCCTATGATCAAAATGGGAATAGGCTAAGAAAAGGCACCGCTGTAACAAATGAGACATTGTATGACCTTGCATCAAATACCAAGATGTATTCGATAGCATATGCTATTCAATATCTTATTGATAAGGACGAAATTACGCTGGATACAAAGGTTGTAGATATTTTGGGTGATGAATTTGCTGATGAAACTCTTGAGGTTGATTTTGCAAGCTTTGAAGGTAATTATCCGGGGCTTGATACCATAAAAGAGTGGAAGAGAAGCATTACTGTAAAGGATCTTCTGATGCATCAGGCAGGTTTCCCCGATAGCGGACATTATCATAACGATAAATACGACACCATAAATCAGAAGCTTACTTTTGATGTGGACAATGAGCTATATGTGAAAAATGCGAACAAGGAAAAGGTCTACAGTGAGGGAATATGCCGCACACCGCTTATGAATGAGCCTCGCACGGCGACAAGATATTCCGATATAGATTATATGCTCCTTGGACTGATGGTAGAGAAGGTAACAGGCAAAGATTTAAACACATTTCTTAAAGAGACTTTCTGGAATCCTATGGGACTCGACCATATAACCTACAATCCGCTTGATAACGGTTTTACGAAAGACGACTGCGCAGCAACTGAATTGCGCGGAAATACCAGGGACGGAATCGTAGACTTCCCCGGTGTCAGGACCAAAAACTATTCAGGGGGAAGTTCATGATGAAGAATGCTATTACACCATGGAAGGTATATCAGGGCACGCCGGTCTTTTTGCTAATGCTACAGATCTTGCAAAGCTTGCATCTGTCATGATTAGTGGCGGATATGGCAATAACGCATATTTTACGAAAAATACAAGAGACTTGTCCATAGCTCCTCAGGTTGGAGGTCAGCCAAATTATGGAATTGGCTGGTGGAGAGAGGCTGATGATAAGAGAGTATGGTATTTCGGAACACAGTCTCCGGAGAGTACCATAGGACATCAGGGCTGGACAGGCACTCTCAGCATGATAGATTTTGAAAACAATATGGTTGTGGTATTCCTTACAAATTCAATAAACACACCAATCTTTGAACCTACCTGTATAGAGAACGCCAATCAGTTTACAGGGCAATATTACACATCATCAACCCTGGGCTTTGTTATGCAGATCCTTTATACAGGAATCAATAATTCTGAAAGTCCTGATAAAGCTCTTGAATCGCTTATAAAGGATATGGTAAATGAGAAGTGCAAGATCATAGACAAGGCGGAGGAGGATTTCGGAAAAACGCTTAGTGAGGATCATCCTTTGAAATTAGCCCTTAAGGCTCTTTGTGAGGCTTCAGAATAAGAGGAACCGGTATGGGAAGCATTTATTTTCTGCTTGAAGGAGAGGATACAATCAGATGAAGATAAAGCAGCTTCGAAGCGCTGAGATAACAACTATATATCAGGAACGGATGGTTCACGATTTTATCAAGGATGAGCTTAAAAAGCTTTCGGTCATCCTCAAAGCGGTTGATGATGGAATATATGAGTGTCTGGGACTTTTTATAGAGTCTGAGATAATAGGATATGCATTTCTTGTGAAGCAGGGAATGAACTTTCTTGTAGATTACCTTGCTGTTTATCCTAAGTATAGGAATAAAGGTCTTGGCAGTGAAATCATTAGACTGCTTCGTGAATATATGTCTGGAGCCGGGCTAATTATCCTAGAGGTAGAAGATCCTGCTTATACTAAAGAACGTGATCTTAAAGAGCTTCAGGCAAGGCGCATCGGGTTTTATGAAAGGAACGGATGCATTGATTACGGGCTTCGGGTGAGGTGTTTTGGAGTTCCATTTATCATACTTGTGCTTGAGAATAACAGTATCAGATCCAAAGAAAAGTTGTGGGAGATGTACAAGGCTTTTTACGGTGCGGTTTTTTCAAGGGATATAGTGGAGAAAAATATAGAGTGTTTGGGGGATGAAGAGCATATTGAGGAGAGTGTAAAACCTCAACCAAGATGTATTAGCTGAAAAGCTTTATGTTTTAAGACAGACAATTTCAAATTGGGAAAATGATAAGAACTATCCTGATATTCAGAGAGTATAGCTACTAAGTGAAATATTTGATGTCTCAGTAGACCAACTTTTAAAAGGAGATGTTGAAAAGTCAGTTGGATTTTGTTTGTTTTTGGGCATTATCATAATTACAATAGTTTCGAACGTCAAGCGTATGAATGAAGAA
Source organism: Butyrivibrio sp. AE3004 (assembly GCF_000703165.1). NCBI lineage: Bacteria > Bacillati > Bacillota > Clostridia > Lachnospirales > Lachnospiraceae > Butyrivibrio > Butyrivibrio sp. AE3004. The sequence continues at coordinate 160,222 of NZ_JNLQ01000003.1, read as the reverse complement.
AAAGGCAGATCTGACTGAGGAATAATTATATACTTGAGTTAAAGACACTTAATCCCATGTTCTCTTTGTGAAGTCAGGGGATTTCTTTATAATTTTTTTAAATATATCGGCACCGATGCATATTGACATAGGGTGCATGTGGATGTATATTAGATGTATCGGTACCGTTGTAATATAAATATGTTTCATTTTTTTATAGGAGGAGCACATATTATGGAAAGCAATATAAATATGGAACTCATGAAAAAGATGATGATATTTACAAGAAAATCGCATGGACACAGACCTCCGGAACCGCCATTTGGTGATCACGGACATCGCCCTCCGGAGCCTCATTTTGGAGGACTGGGACCTCACGAATTCGGGCATCCAGAGCCTCCTTTTGGAGAATGCGGCCCTCATGGACACAGACCACCACTTTCAAGAGAACGTCTTTTGGTTGTAATGGCTGAGAGCTCTGAAGGTATCAGACAGAAAGACCTTTCGGAGAAACTTAAAATAGGGCAGTCTTCAACATCGGAGCTTATAAATAAGCTGGAAGATGACGGTTACATTGAGAGAAGGATAGATGAATCCGATAAGAGGGCAACTCTTCTCTTTCTTACGGAAAAGGGGCAGGCAAGAGCCACAGAAGTAGCTGATGAAAGGGCAGCAATGTTTGAAGATGCCTTTTCCAAGCTTACAGATGATGAAAAGAAAACACTATCAGATCTACTGGATAAGCTGCTGAGCGAATAAATAAAACTAAATAGAATGCTATAGTATGGCAGGCCATCAGCTTTGGTGGTCTGCTTTTCTTTTAAGTCACGAAGAATGGAGAATATAGATATATTTTTTGCTCTACTTGATATGTAACGCATGTATGTTTTTGAATAAAATATGAGCATAGACAGAAAAAAGTCGTTGGTACATATAGAAGGATGGTGATGATCATGTTACTGACAATACTTTTTATGATTTGCTTATTAGGTTTTATCGGAAAACTCATAGGATTTGCTTTTAAGTTTTCCTGGAGTATGATCAAGGTAGCATTTTTCCTTGTGTTCCTTCCGTTCATTTTAATAGCAATGGTATTTGGAGGACTGCTTTACATAGCATTCCCGATACTTGTTGTTGCTATGATAATTGGACTTTTGACTAAGGAAGCATAAGGATTAAGCAATATAAAAGATGAGTATCCGGATATCCTTTTGGATATGCAGGGCTGTTCTACAAAGCAGGATAATCTCTTTCTACTGATACAGTTTGACTTGAAGAAAAAGGAGATTAAAGATTATGAAATTGACATCAAGATCAGAAGTAATTATGGGAATAGTTTTCGGAATGAGCGGAATCATTTATCTCATAACGGGCAAAGCAATGCTGGCAGGCATATGGCTTTTCTGCTCAGCTATTCATTTTATTGAAGCATACAGGCTTCATTGTAAGGAAAAGGAAGAAATCTGATTGGGGTGATGAACGTTATCGAAATAAAACACTACAAATAATCGCAATAATGATTATTGTCACATGCAAATAATGAATCAGATAGTGATATAGATACGAATGGAAAATGTTAGAGTTACAAAGATTTGTATAAATTTCAAATTGACTTTCATATAATGTGTCCTATAATAAACAATGTTTATTATTTTAGAAATGAAATGTTTGAAAGGCTCTTTATATGAAATATCTTAAGCAATTTCTGATTATTCTCGGCTTCTCATTTTTGGGCGAATTATTAAAGATAATACTTCCGTTGCCCATTCCTGCAAGCATATACGGAATGGTTTTGTTATTCTTAGCCTTGGTTATAGGAATTGTAAAATATGAGAATGTAAAAGATACCGGTTTATTCTTAATAGAGATCATGCCTGTCATGTTTATTCCGGCAGGGGTCGGACTTATGTCGAGTTGGATAAACCTGAAACCAATTCTGCTACCGGTAAGCATTATTACTGTCGTTACTATAATTACGGTTATGATGTCTACTGGTTGGGTATCACAGATTATCATCAGAAAGTCAGGACAAAAAGATGAATGAATTTTTTCAAAATTCTATGTTCGCAGGCGTTACATTAAGCCTTATTTCATATATGGTTGGAATGGCTTTAAAAAAGAAGTTTAAGCTGGGAATTTTCAATCCTTTACTTATTTCAATTGTTATATCCTGCATAGTTCTCATTGCTGGAAATGTTGATTATGAAACATACAATGAAGGTGCTAAATACTTAAGTTATCTGTTAACACCTGCTACTGTTTGTCTTGCCATTCCCTTATATGAGCAATTGGAGCTACTAAAAAAGAACTATAAAGCTGTTTTGCTTGGATTATTGGCAGGAACTATAACAAGCCTTTCAACAGTATTTATTCTTGCCAAGATATGTGGGCTATCACATGAAGAGTATGTAACTCTTTTACCCAAATCGATTACTACTGCAATTGGAATGGGTGTATCTGAAGAACTAGGCGGATATGTGACTATAACAGTAGCGGTAATTATAATTACCGGAGTGCTTGGAAACATGTTTGGTGAATTCATATGCAAAATAGCACATATAGAAGAACCGATAGCTAAGGGGTTAGCATTTGGTGCCAGTTCACACGCAATCGGAACAGCAAAAGCGATTGAAATTGGTGATGTAGAAGGAGCCATGAGCGGCCTTGCAATAGCAGTTTCAGGTATTTTCACAGTTCTTTTAGCATCGTTATTTGCAAACCTGTGTTAAGGATAATGAAATTACCACAGCAAAGGATTTGAGCAAGATCGACTTTCATATAACACCCACGGATCAACATAGTCCGTGGGTATTTCTATGGCTATTAAGTCTTCTCCAGAAATTTTCCCATCATTACGAAATTTTTGGTTTCATAATAGGATAGTTTTGAATAGAAATGCTTGTGCATCTCATCATTAACACTGTTTAGTTCTATGATGGAAGCGCCATTCTTACTAACTTCCTGTTCCAGTATCTTTAAAAAGTCAGTACCATAGCCTCTTCCTTGAAAGCCCTTAAAGATAACAATCTCATCAAGAAAGTAGCCTCTTATATCATCGAATTCCTTGAAGTAACCCATTAAATATCCGGTTATGATGTTATTATCATCAATCTGAACCATGCACATAGAGTCTTCCATAGTAAGTACCTGGTGGATTCTTTTATATGCCTTTTCATATGTCCAACAGCAATCTTCCACAGTGTTATAGTATTCAATGTTCTTTTCTGCTACATACGCTAAATCTTGTTCTGTCATTAGTCTGTAATTCATTATTTACCTGCCTGATATATTTTTAATCAACAAGGAAAATCTTATCACAGTACTGTAGATAAGGCATAATAAAAAAATTCATGATATAATCAATGTATATGGCAAATTAGCATTATCATAACTACACCATTTTCAATTAAGGAGGCGCTTATTATGTTTGGCTCAAATAGTTCCGAAAAAAGATTCGAGCACCATTCTATATCTTTTGACTCACGTGAGAGTGGTGCATTTTCAAACACGATTAGTGGTGAAATTATCATCGATAGAACTACAGGTGTAAATTATTTATTTATTATGGGCGGAACCGATAAAGCTGGCTTGACGGTGCTCGTAGATGAAAATGGAAAACCTCTGGTTACCAAATTTGATGATTAGTGCGGGAACAGTGCGACGATAATTTAGATTTATTAGGGAGCAATCAGACTGGTTGCTTCCTTTTTTAGACTATACATTTCTTATATATTGTATATGGAATAATCAGCACCACTTGAAAGAAAGGGAAACCCTGTAACCTGGGTAGAATAAGATTATAATGAGAACACTTTTCATAGGTAACAGCTACACATATTTTAATGATATGCCAAAGATTTTTAAGGATATATGCAAAGAAAACGGGATAGACATGCAGGTCACCATGCTAACAAAAGGCGGAATGGGGCTTGATTATCACGTTGAAAACGAGCAGACAAGATTCAATATATTATTTGGAGAATATGATTTCATAATCCTTCAGCACGTAGCCCATCCTATGGGAGAGTTCTCCGTCATGGAAGATGCTGCTGACAAACTGATGGAGTGGATAGGAAAGACACCTTCAATGCCCTGTTTTTACATGACCTGGACAGAGGAGGGTAACGAAGAATAGCATCATAAAGATAAGCCCAAAACCTATGGCATCGTAGATGGTGAATCTACTTTTCAAAACAAATGTTGAGATTAACGCTGCTGTTATCGGTTCAGCAAAGCTGTATAGAATTGCTTTTTGTGGACCGATCTTTGATACCCCGCTTATGTATAGTGTGAACGCGCAAATATTACCGATAACGACAACAAAGAGTATTCCTAAAATTCCCATAAGGTTTGGAATGTAGTGTATTTTCCAGGTTCTAAAAGCTATCCCCAAGAGTGCACCGCCAAGTAAAAATGACCATCCCTGAGCTACGATGACAGGAATGTTATTTGTAATCTTCGGTGCAAGTACGTTATAGATCATTACGCAGAACGCACTTCCGATACCAGCAATAAGTGCAGAAAGTGGAAGCGAAATGTGAGTTAAATTGCCATGTGTTGTTAGCAGGAAAACACCGGTTATTGCCAAAAGTATGGATATGATTTCAAAAGGTCTGGGCAACCTCTTTGAGGTCATACATGTAAAGATAAGAATAAATATTGGTGATAGATCCTGAAGTATTGTTCCCATGGCTGCATTTGAAAGTTCAATTGTAAGAAAATATAGGAACTGACAGATGCTTACACCAGCAACCCCATATATGATCATCCATTTTGCCATTTCTACGGATTTCCATGGCTTGAACACGGTATCTTTATGCCTGATCATGCAATACAAAAGGATAAGTATTCCTGAAAGACCAAGTCTTATAGGCACGAGCCACCGGCTATCCATCTGCTGTACGGTAAACAAGTACTGGCCCATTGATCCGGATAATCCCCAGCAGGATGCTCCAAGCAGTGTATATATTATTCCTTTTAGATTTCTTTTCATTGTGTTATAGCTCCTTAACAGAAAACATATATAACACAATCAGAATGTCTTTTCAATTTTTCTCAGAATAAAAAGCCACTAAATTAAAAAAAACCAAGAAAAGTTGGTATTTCCTATCTGCTGTTTTCACTTAGCGGATTTACGGATTGGCTTCAAGATACAGGCAAGATAAATCTTGTTATTATTTCTGCTGAGGATATGTATAAGTGATACTTTGCAAAGGTGAGTATTTATAGAAATTTTTGATTAAGCTTCAAATTAGCTTTTTTAGGATATCAATATAAGTCAGTGTAAGCTGTGAAGGATGAATTGCTACAGGGAGTATATAACCAATCTCCATATGATCCTTTACATTAAGGGGCCTGGCTACTATGTTTGGACCATTAAGTTCCTCACTGATTACGCCGCTGCATATGGTATATCCATTCAAACCAATCAACATATTAAATAGCGAAGCGCGGTCGCATACAATAAGTTCTTTATCGCAGTCTACCGTGCTCAAAATTTCCTCTGAGAAGTAAAAAGAGTTATGGCTTCCCTGCTCATACGAAAGTCGGGGATAAGGAATTAAATCCTCAAGGGTAAGCTTCTTTTTTCTTGCAAGAGGATTATTTTTTCCAATGAAAACATGTGGCTTTGCTGTAAAAAGAGTTGTAAATGCAAGGCCATTGTCACGAAGCGTCTTACGGATGATGTTCTCATTAAACTCATTAAGGTAAAGTATGCCTATTTCGCTTCTGAGGTGGGCAACGTCATCTATGATATCGAAAGTCTGAGTCTCTCGCATATGAAATTCGTATTTATCTCCACCATATTCTTTCAACAACTGAACAAAGGCCTCAACTGCAAAAGAGTAGTGCTGCGCTGACACACTAAAACGCTGCTTCCCCTTTGACTGACCGGTGTATCTTTCCTCTATCAGATTGGCCTGTTCTAAAACCTGTCTGGCATAACCCAAAAACTCATCTCCCTCGGAGGTCATTTCTATTCCCTTATTAGAGCGTGAAAAAATAGTTATCCCATATTCTTTTTCCAGTTCGTGTATTGCAGAGGTAAGAGAGGGCTGTGCGATAAATAGTTTTCTTGCTGCTTCTGTAATATTGCCTGTTTCTGCTACAGTTATGGCGTATTGGAGTTGCTTTAGTGTCATATCCGACTCCTTGGATAGATAGAATTTGTTATCAATCTAATATATACCATAGATAAAATCTATGGTAAACAATTATTATATATATTATACCAACAAAGTCAGTAGGCATATAATCCAACTCATTAGAACAATTTATGAGAGGAGCATATGAAGTATGGGAAAATTGCATACACCGTTTCGCTATGATTTTGTTGGGAGTTTTTTAAGGCCACAGGCTCTTAAAGATGCAAAAACCGCATATCATGAAGAAAAAATCAGCAAAGAAGAATTTGACAATATTGTAAATGACGAAATCACAAAAGTCGTTGCCAAACAGAAAGAGCTCGGCTTCCATGTGATAACAGACGGAGAATTCAGAAGGAGTTTTTGGCATCTTGATTTCATGTGGGGATTTGAAGGCGTAGAGCACAAAGCTACAGGTAATGGGGTAAAGTTTAATGATGAGCTGGCTGTTCTTGATGATACATATCTGATCGGTAAGATAAAAGCGACAGCCCATCCATTCGTTGAATATTTCAAGTTTCTTAAGCAGTTCGAGGATGAGAATACTGTTGCAAAATATACTATTCCGGCTCCGGCACAGACATTTCAGCAGTTTATCGTTCCGACTAATTTCGATACAACAAGAAAGGTCTATCCTACAAACGAGGAACTGATTGAGGATATAGCAAAGGCATATCGTGATGTTATAAAACAATTTTACGATGCAGGATGCCATAATCTCCAGCTGGATGATTGCACATGGGGCGCAATTGTCGGTGATGCTGCTAAGCAGCGCTACAAATCTCTCGGAATAGATCTGGAGGAAGTAAAAGAACAGCTTTTGAAGGTAAACAATCTTTCGCTTGAAGGAAAACCTGCAGATATGGTGATTAATTCACATATTTGCAGAGGTAATTACCATTCAACATATTTTACCAGCGGCCCCTATGATACGGTTGCTGATTATGTATTCGCAAAGGAAAATGTAAATGCACTTTTTCTTGAGTATGATGATGAGCGTTCAGGCGGATTTGCGCCACTATCAAAAGTATCAGATGATAAGAAGATTGTATTGGGACTTATCACAACTAAAACACCTGCACTTGAAGATAAGCAGACAGTTATAGATAGGATATATGAGGCAGCAAAATATGTTCCGTTGGAGCGCCTATGCTTAAGTCCGCAGTGCGGTTTTGCCTCTTGTGAGATAGGTAATAAGCTCACGGAAGAAGAGCAGTGGGCAAAACTTAAGCTTGTAAAGGAAATTGCTGAAGAAGTATGGGGATAAAGTGTGCTTCAAGCGCCATAAGAAAACAACAGAGGTCAGGTGGTGCCGAGACGTTCCAGAGCTCAGCATTGTCTGGCTTCGCTTATTAATGAATTGATGACAATGAGAAATGTGCTAATTGCGAAAGTCGTAAATACTGCATGTGAGGAGCATTTCACGCATGGGATTTGACCAATAAAAAGCTGCGTCTTTGCCTGATTGATAACCTATAACTTAGTACTTAACCAACTGTATTTTGCGTACATAGTCATATGACCATAGCTTTTCGCCGTTTAAAATTATGTCATAAGGAATGTTTGCTTCAATTCTTTTCTTATTTACCCTATAATGAAAAATCGGGGAACTTTTTAAATGGAGGAAAAAGTTTGAAACAGAGAGGTAGCGGATAGGAATAAAGTTTAGGGCATGACAAATAAACCACCTGGAGGTGGTCGAAAAATTAAATATTTAGGCTAAAGATCTACGATGTCACTTCTGCAAGATCATCTTTGATGATAAAACCTCTGGACTTCAATAGATTGAGAGCCTGAGTTGTTGTAAGAGTTTTCTTCTCTTCAGCAGGCTTCTGAATAAGATAACCATCATGGGTATAGGACTTAAGATCTGTGAGTATGTGCCAGATAGCGGTCAGGAGCATACGGCAGATGGCAATGATGGCTTTCTTGTGACCACGATGTGATTTAATACGGCGATAACGTTCTGTGATTTCAGGATGCTTCTTGGATTTGATCAAAGCATTTGCAACTTGCACCAATACTGGTTTAAGATAACTACCAGCACGGGAAATCCTAGTGGATTTGATTTTGAAATTGCTTTGGTCATTGCGTGGACAGCAGCCAGCCCAGGAAACAAGGTGCTTGTCTGTGGGGAAGACGGACATATCGCCACCTATTTCTGAAAGTATCTGTATTGCCGTGAATGGATTTTTATCCAAACCCGGAACTGTACGAATCAGGGCAAGAGCATCGTTGTATGGATCAGAAACACGAAAGATTTCCCGCTCTATTTCATTCTTGTGTTTCTCTAACTCATCTATGTGATCCAGACATTGGCGAAGCTTGATTGCTTGTTCTTCACAGATTGCACCATCAACGGCAGCCTGGATTTCTTCAATTGGATGCTTACATCGTCTGTCAACAAATGGAGAAACATCGAAACATTCTCCGGGATGCTTAAGAATATATTCAGTTATGGATCTGGAAGATTTTCCAAATACATCAGTGAACACTTCATCAAGTTTAAGATTTGATACTGTGAGACAATTAAGAGCGCGATTCTTCTCACCTGTGATCATACAGGAAATCTTGAATCGGTATCTCACCAGATCTCTAAGATGACGGATGTCAGCTGGTGGAATGAAGGAAGGCTTGATCATGTCGCACATGAATAAGTCACATATCCATTTTGCGTCCTTACGGTCGGTCTTATTACCTTTTTGTGGTTTTGTATATTTGGGATGAGCAAGTACGACATTGCAAGTCTTTTCAAGGATATTAAAAACAGGTATCCAGTACTTGCCGGTAGATTCCATGCAGACATCAATGCAATGATGCTTGGTAAGCCACTCAGCAAGTTCACGCAATCCTCTTGAGAAGGATGAGAACCTTTTCTCAAAATACTCAGTGCGGCCATTTGCATCGGTAATGCCAATGCATGCAAAGATCCAGGTTTTGTGGACATCAAGTCCACAGCAGTTCTTTCGAAAGATTTTAAATGCCAATAGATAACCTCCTGTCAAATTTTATCGTTGTAATGCTGACAGTGACTGGTCATCCGGCGAAATCGAGACAACTTCGGAAGAGATAAGTTTACGGGCTACGTTATGCGCCATTCGTTGATGCCTTTACAGATGACCGACAACATATAAGTATGCGAGGTAGCCGCTATACCGCCCCGCCACTCACCTCCACGTGTTCTGTAGTGTGTCAGCCTTACAAACAAAGAATAAAACAGGAAACTTTAAAATAGAAGATGGTGAAAGACGCAGGGTTTCATAACCCCGTTGGTGTCTTTCACAGAAAGACGGTTAATAAGTATGGAAAAAATCAAAAACAAAGAAGAATTAACAAAGGTAATACTTGAAAAAGGCAGAAACCAGATTGTCCTTGATATCAAAGACGATAATCAGGATGTTTCTGTAACATCCTGTAAAATAGGAGGAAAACCTTCTGTTCCGGAAGGATTTGAATGGCCTGTATTCCGCTATCATGAAGAAGATGAAGAGGATGAAGGCATACCTCTTACTTTCCTTTGCCAGTACAATCTGGAAGAGTTATCTCCATATGATAAGGACGAAATTCTGCCAAAGAAAGGAATGGCCTTATTCCAATAAATGAGATTTCTCTAAAGGCGGGAGATTTGGCAATTATAACTGCTATGAAGCGGATGGAGCAGGCTGCAGGAAAAGAAGATATTGTCTTTCGCATTGGTGGAGATGAATTCGTGATCCTTACAAATTCAACGGATGAAAATTATGCAAGAAGTATATACGAAGAAATAATAAGCCATAATGAAGAATTCATATCCTGGGAGGAGCAAAAAATCCCGCTTTCACTGTATGCTAAAGTAGTGCGCTATGATGGCGGAACAACCCTGAGATACTCAGAATTCTTTACTATGCTTCAGAATGAGCTAAGGACAGAATTCAAAAGACAAAATAACTGAATTACGTTAAGTATTGCCCAATAAAATTGTTTAAGTGGCATAAAAATGAACGAAGTGAATTCTCTCCTATGGGTTTCGGATGTATTATAGCGTATGGATTAGGAGTTATCTTTTAATGGAGGTTGGTTCCGGGGAGTTTATCATAGACCGCTCCTGTGAAACAGAAGATGGCATTTAACAATATATATTTATTAGTAAAGTGATCATAGTATCCGGAGGTACACATGAGTAGATTAAAAGATTTGAGGACATATATCGATAAGGAGCTTGCTAACATTACTGACTCAGACAAAAGGACCAGCGCAACCGCTCACCTTTACGGCGTATCCCTTGCGGCGACAATTCTTGCTAAGAAGCGCGGACTTAATGAGGAATTAGCTGCTATGTCAGGAATGCTTCACGATCTTCATGCATATAAGAGTGGTTCCTATGATGACCATGCCCATCTCGGAGCAGATCTGGCAAGAAAGATTCTTGAAGAGCTTGGTATTACTTCAAAAGAAGAAACAGATATCATTTGTTCTGCGATATACCATCACGATGATAAACTCGTGACTGATTCTCCGATGGATGAACTTCTAAAGGATGCAGATGTTATCGACCACTGCTTTAAAGATTCATCGAAGCCGGTAAAAGAAAAAGAGCAGAAGAGATATGACGCTCTCTGCAAAGAAATGGGGCTGTGATCATTTCATGGAATATATAGATATCTACACAAGGGATGGAATCCCTACCGGAAAAATTAAGGAAAAACATGAAGCCAAGCTCCCCGGCGAGTATTACAGACATGTACTTATCATAATGAAAACTGTGGATTCTCCTATGCCCGGAGAAGGTGAAGGCATGTATATAGTACAACAGCGTTCACTTAAAACCAGATATTATGCAGGGAAATGGGACATGACAGGTGGCGGGGTACGTTCCGGGGAAGCACCGGATCAAGCTGCCATAAGGGAACTTTCTGAAGAACTGGGTATTGTTGTCAACCCGCAGGATATGAAACTTGCCTTTGACTACATAAAGGACTGGGATGATGGAACCGGCCTACTGGCATCAGTATTTATGATACGTGTAGAAATCCCTAAAGGTGGCTTCTCATTTAATCATTATGAAGTAAATGATGTTAAAATAATGCCTTTTCACGAATTCTATACTCATGTGATGGATCATAATGATGAAGAGATGGGAAGAGGACTTAAAGAAATCGAACAAACATTATGACTTTTGGCGGTAGATGATTAGCAGGTGATGTTCATCTTTCTAGCAATGGTAAGAACATGTTGAAGGATTAATTGGAAAGATTGTCAGTAAATGTGCTATTTTAAAGCAGGGAGGAATCGCAATCATCACATTGATTGCATGCTTTTTTAAGAATATGTATAGAGTTAAGAGAGTAATACCGTACGCATGTACAGTTCTGTTGGTAGCGTTGATGACACTATTTGCAGAAACTTTAAATGAGAAGGAGATTATATTTCCTGAGATAACAGCATTAGCAGTTGGATATATGGTGGCAAAAAAGAGAAGCTGGAAGGTAAACGGAAAGAGAATGCTATCACTGATAACAGGCTGTGCGATAATGGGAGTTTGCATTGTAAGATTTGTTCCGTTTGATACTTATATCGAAGTTATTTTAGCATTTGCAATCGCACAGGTTATTTTTATGTTTTCAGGAACCACATTTGCACCATTTGTCTCAGCAATAGTGCTCCCAGTGATGATGCAGACTACAAGCATAGTGTACCCAATAGCCGCATTTATACTGACATTACTTGTAATATTGTTTCATAAACTTTTTCTATTTCAGGGAATCCGAGCAGATGAGGAATATGTTCCTGTGATGCTGAATTCCAGAGACGATATGGTAGATACTGCCATTAGAATCCTTTGTGTGACAGTAATAGCCGGTGTTGCATTCAGAACGGGTTATAGATTTGTTGTGGCACCTCCGTTACTTGTGGCATTTACTGAGTTTTCCAGGCCAAGGAACAAAACAAGAAATATGCCAGTCAAAACGGTGGCAGTGATAACTGTTTGTGCCATAATTGGTGTGTTATCAAGATATATCATCAATATTAGGATCGGGCTTCCTCTTACTATTGCAGCTATTGTTGCTACGTGTGGTATGTTTATCGTTATTCATTTTACTAAAATGTATATGCCACCGGTAGGTGCTATTACCATGCTGAGCATGATAATATCTGAAAGCGTACTAGTCACTTATCCGATTCAGATTTTTGTAGGGAGTAGCTTGATTCTTATTTTGTCCCGGATTCTTTTCATGAGACGGCAGGATAACAAGTTTTATGAAAAAGAACATGAGCTTCATGCAGAATAAGGAATAATTCGACTGATAGTGTGCGATAAAATTGGGCTTTTTAAAGTAGTAGTACAACAGAATAGCACTATCTGGCATTCGGGTGTATTTCCTCACATATTGCACGGATCTCTTCACTGAAAACAGTATCTTTTGGCCAGATGAAGGTAAAATCATGTTCTACTCTAAAGTCGTCAAGGGGGATTATTTTCAGAGATCCGGATTGTAGCCCTGATGACACCGCTGCTTTATATAAAAAGGTGATACCACAGTCTTTTTCAATAAGGCTTATTATGGCATGCATGTTCTCGACCTGTATAAAATGTCTAAAGTCGTTTGTTGAGTAATTGTTCAGGGCAAGGGCTCTTTCTAAGATATTGCGTGTTCCTGACCCAGGCTCTCTTATCAGAATGCGCTCAGAAAAGAGGTCTTTTATCATTTTGGGTTTTTTCTTAAACGCGTGCTTTGCCGAGCAGACAGGAACAAACTCTTCTTTGCTAAAAAGCAAGGTTTCATAATCATCTTTAGGGAAATATCCTTCTACAAGTGCAAAATCTATAACTCCCTCCGAGAGTTTTTTCAGAAGCTCCGATGTGTTTCCAAAGGTAATCTTAAGATTAATATCCGGGTGTTTGTTTATGTAATCGCTGATTGGATCAGCAATTATGTATTCGCCTATGGTCATGGTGACACCAAAAGAGATGTCTTTTAATCCATGGCTATTCTGTGAAAGTTTTTCTTTGAGGCTTTCATCATCATTTTTTATCTGATTCATTTTTTTATACAGTAGTTTTCCACTGTCGGTTAAATAAAGCTTTTTTCCGTCTTGAGAAAACAGCTTTGTTTTGTATTCATTTTCAAGGTGGTGGATGTGCTGGGAAACAGCTGGCTGAGAAATATTAAGTTCTCTAGCTGCTTTGGTGAAATTTAGGTGCTTGCAAACACATAGAAAGGTATCTATCCTGAAATCCAGCATAATCAGTTCTCCCTAACGATAAGAAATATTTATGGATATATAATAATATATAATTTTATCTTTTTCAAAAGACAGAATAGAATAAGACCTGCGAAAGAACAGATAAGAAAGTAAGAGAGGTCTTGAGATGGTTTTTTTGAAAAAGAATTATTTTGGAATTTTAGTATGTTTTGCTATTGCGCTTCCTTCATGGCTTATGGGAAAGAGATTTCCGGTTATCGGAGGAGCTGTGATAGCAATCATTTTGGGTATGATAATAGCTTTGTTCTGGAATGATAAGGGCAAGGCTGCGGATGGAATAAAGTTTACATCTAAGATGATCCTGCAGGCTGCAGTTGTACTTCTTGGATTTGGCATGAATCTGTCAGTTGTTCTCCAGACCGGAAAACAGTCACTGCCAATTATAGTCTGTACAATTTCTACATCACTTATTCTTGCCTTTGTACTCCATAAAGCCATGGATATAAAAGGAAACACAGCAACCCTTATCGGAGTTGGTTCCTCAATATGCGGAGGTTCAGCGATAGCCGCTACTGCTCCGGTCATTGATGCGGATGATGATGAAGTGGCACAGGCAATCTCAGTAATTTTCTTCTTTAACGTGCTTGCGGCACTTCTTTTCCCATCACTTGGTAAACTTATAGGATTTGATATCACAACCGGAGAAGCTTTCGGTATATTTGCAGGAACTGCGGTTAACGACACATCTTCGGTTACTGCAGCTGCATCAACATGGGATAGCATGTGGAACCTGGGCAGCCAGACTCTGGATAAAGCCGTCACAGTTAAGCTTACAAGAACATTAGCAATCATTCCTATTACATTGGTGCTTGCGTATTTGAGGGCAAAGGAAGCCAAAAAGGATGGCAGTGCCACCAATGGGTTTAGCTTCAGGAGAGCTTTCCCGATGTTCATAGTGTTCTTTGTTCTTGCTTCAATCGTCACAACGCTCTGCTTAGGAATGGGTGTCACTTCTGATGTCTTTAAGCCACTTAAGGAACTTAGCAAGTTCTTTATCATAATGGCAATGGCTGCAATAGGGCTGAACAGCAACGTGATAAAGCTTATTAGATCAGGCGGAAAGCCGATACTGCTTGGAGGCTGTTGCTGGATAGGAATAACAGTAGTCAGTCTTGTGATGCAGCATGTAATGGGAATATGGTAAAAATGAATGGAGGTTATTCGAATGAAACTTGAAGAAATATTAAAAATGGTTGACCATACACTGCTCGCCCAGGGAAGCACTTGGGATGAGATAAAAGAGATATGCGATGACGGTATGAAGTTCCACACTGCTTCTATATGCATTCCTCCATATTATGTGAAGAAGGCCCGTGAGTATATGGGGCCTGATATGCCTATTACAACAGTAATCGGATTCCCAAACGGAAATACAACAACTGCATCGAAGGTTTTTGAGACAAAGGATGCTCTTGCGAACGGAGCAACAGAGATTGATATTGTTATCAACATAGGAGAGCTTAAGGCTAAGAATTATAAGTTTGTTCTTGATGAGATCAACGAACTAAAAGAGGCTTGCGGTGATCATGTCATGAAGGTTATCATCGAATGCTGCCTTCTGACAGAAGAAGAGAAGATTAAGATGTGCGAGATAGTAACACAGTCAAAGGCAGACTATATCAAGACTTCATCCGGCTTTTCGACGGGTGGTGCAACTTTTGAGGATATAGAGATCTTCGCAAAGCACTGCGGACCCAATATCAAGATAAAAGCATCAGGAGGAATCGCATCCATTGAAGATGCTGAGAAGTTCATTGAGCTTGGGGCTCACAGACTTGGCACAAGCAGACTTGTGAAGATTGCAAAAAAACAGTACGAAAGTTGATGAAATAATAGGAAATATCTGTAAGAATACCATATTTATCCGGTTATTTGATTGAGCAAAATGATTATCGTATAATCATGGAGAATCTATATAACTACAGTATGGAGGTCCCATGTTTTACAGTAAATTACCAATAGTACTGCTATCAGAAATGGTCAGTGCAAAGGATGATTCTACAAATGGTCATATTGCAGCATATATTCTTGGTCATATTGAAGAGATTTCTGGTTTATCTATAAGAGAAATAGCAGCTAAAACAAATGTATCACCAGCATCGATTAGCAGATTTTGTCGTGATATAGGACTTGAAGATTTTAATGAATTAAAGGAACTTGCCGAGAAAACGGAATTGAATTTTGAGGTATGCTCAAAGGGTGATAAGCCTCAAGATTGGAAGGATAAGTATATTACAGATGTTGTAGACAGCATTAATTATGTTGGAAACAGCATATCAATGGAGAAGGTTGAGAAGCTGTGTAAGGATATCAGGGATTATGATAAAGTGGCGGTTTTCGGAGTTCTCAAGGCAGAAGGCGTTGCTATGAATCTCCAGGCAGATCTTGCTATGCAGGGGAAATTTGTTGTTACTAAGCTGCCATTTTCCGAGCAGATGGATTATTTTGAACAGGCAGATGAAAACAATCTTATCGTAATTTTCAGTTATACAGGGATTTACTTTGATTATGGCCTGCCGCAGGCGCTTAAAAAGCCCAAAAAAGACAGACCTAAAATATATCTGATTACCGGAGCATCTAAAGCACCGGACGCAGATATCTATAATACAATTATACGATTTAAATCTAAGCAGAATCAGCATTCACATCCATATCAGCTTCAGATGGTTGAGAGTCTGATAGCTCAAAACTATGCGTATTTGAACCTACAAGAACAGTAAAAGAATAAAAGCTTTCAGATGATTATACAAACCATCTGAAAGCCTTTTTATTTATGCGACATCTTTATATAATTCAGGTCTCTTCTTTTTATCATTTATCTTATAGATAGTTATTCCGATAGCAAGAGCGAACAGAATATAAGAGATAATACGTCCGATAAGAAGACCGAGCTGCCATGGAGCAAGACTGTATTCAATCATGGTTCCGGGAGCTATTCCATTCATGGCATTGGAATTTACTACCATGTAGCACATATCATGTGTCGCCTTCTGGAGATATTTTACTGTTGTTGCACTAGGATCATCCTGGTCTTTAAAGTCTTTTCTATTTGACTGAAGACAAGCAGTACCACCATTTCTTATCATCTGATCAGGATACATGAAATCATGAAGCGCATAGTCTGTTAGTGCAGTACCATGGAAACCCCACTCTTCGCGGAGAAGAGTATTAAGAAGTGCATTGTTTCCACCTGCCCAGGTATTTCCAACACATGAAAATGCGGTCATTACACCGGATGCAGCAGGGAAATCACTGATAATATTTATCTGACCATTTCCATCAACATGCTTAAGATTGGTTTTTGCTTCTTTTATGGCAATCTCAAACGCTTTAAGGTAGATTTCACGGACAGTCTGTTCTGTTGCCCATGTCATAAGGATCCATTCGGGATTCTTATAACGGTCAAGAGATTCATCCATATGCATACCGCAGCACCAGCTTCTTGCAAAAGCTTCCTGGTCATTCATTGCAAAGTGCTTGATATAGCAGAATACGCCGTAATCAGCGGCTCCGGATACTTCATTTGCACAGAGTTTTCCGGCAAGGAAAGGATCCTCAGAGAAATACTCGAAGTTTCTTCCGCCAAAAGGACTTCTGTGAGTATTAAGCCCGGGAGCATACCATCCGGACATATCGTTTACAGAGCCTTCCATACCTACCATCTGACCGATCTCTTTCAGCAAGTCTGTGTTCCATGTGCAGGCAAGAAGTGCTTCACAGGGGAATGCGGTCATGTAGTAAGTATCTATTTTTTCGTTTTCTTCTCCGAGCGCCTGATGACGGAATGCCTGGGGACCATCATTATCTAATGTTGAAGGCTTTCCGTAATCTGTGAATGCTTCAGTCTGGAAACCTGCCTTTCCAAGAAGAAGAGCCATCTCAGCAGGAGTCCACTGTTCAACATAGCTGTCCCATGCAGGATCATCAAAGCTCTTTCCGCGAAGATCTATCAGCATCAATCCACTTTTCTTTCCGGTAACAGGCATTTCTACATCTTCATTGTGTTTTGCAATGTCGTCTTTAGTTGAATAGTTGTTTTCATCAAGGATAGTCTTTAAGTCTTCCGACATTTTACAATCATCCGGAGTAGGAGAGGTAGGCCAGCTTTCTTCAAAACCGGCGGATCTGTTCATTGTACGATCACCATTTTCTACTTTAAGATTTGCGCCTGTCATTTCACGTTCAAAAGCATTGGTTGCAGTTACAAAATCGCTTTTTCTCTTTCCGTCAGCAGAATCACTATAAACAATAGTTTTCTTTATTGCATCTGAAGCTGCAAATGTATAGGAACTTTCTTCGTTTGCATATGCCCATCCGTGGCTGCCGTAAACTATTTCATCTACAGTACCAAGATAGAATGAATAGTCACCGGCATCAAGTACATATGATTTATTTACTGTATCATCATAAGATGCGATATCTTCCTGATTTACTGTGATTGTGACGGTTTCTGTTTTTCCGGGTTCAATAAGCTCTGTTTTATCAAAGCCACAAAGTGTTACCTTACTTTTTTCAATTCCGCCTGCAGTATAGGGTGCTTCAACATAGAGTTCAACTACGTCTTTTCCTGCGACGCTTCCAGTGTTTGTTACATCGATTGTGAATTCAAAGCTGTCATTTTTGTATTCGGCATTTTTTATTACCTGATTAAAGGTTGTATAAGAAAGACCGTATCCGAAAGGATAAACCACTCCGTTTGTTCTGTTATAGTAAGGATCGCTACCTCCCTGATCATTAAAATATCCATCAGCTGCAGCTGTCTCAAAATATCGGTAGCCCATGTAGATACCCTCTTCATAGCCTACGAACATGATGGGACGTTCTTTGGGAGTTCCGTCGATTGCATTATAAGCAATCTTTGTATCATACATGTTATCAAAGTTACCGTTTGCATCGTAATAAACACGGCTTCCAAAATTTTGTAAAACAGGCAGAGTCATAAAATCAGCAGCATAGGTATCTGCTGTACGTCCTGAAGGGTTAGCCTCACCTGTCACAACGTCTGCAATTCCGTAAAAGCCTGCTTTACCGGGACCTCCTACATAAAGGATCGCATCAACCATAGGGTCATCCTCAAGTTTTGTCAGTTCCATCGGGTTGTTTGAGTTAACAATAACTATGATTTTTCCATCACTTCCGCGAAGCTCCTTGGCTTTTTCGAGAACAGCTTCTTCTTCATCGGTAAGCTCAAGGTAATGTTTGTCAGCGTTTATACCATATTTATTTACGCTTCCGCCTTCCTTTGTCATTACTGTAGGAAGATCGTGGTATTCACCGCCACCGCGACCAATCCACATGATCTGTACGTTATTGTTTTCAGCACCGTTTCCGGTTACAGCTTCTTCAATCTCAGATGCATTAAGTTCAGGAACATCCCAGGCTGCATCGTAAGTCTTACCAACAGTTGGACGTTGAGGTGCTTCATTTGAATCGTCATCAGTATAGTAACCGTTTGCTTTGCTTATCTGCCAGTCACTATAGTGTTCCTCTGACCAGTTGTAATAGTAGTCAGCAATTCCCTTGTTGACGTCGATGCCTGCAGCAGCAAATGCATCTGTAGGAGAAACAAGATCATCACTTCCTACAGCACCTGATCCCGAGCCACCAAGGCTTGGATAGTAGAAGGACCAGCCAAGTGCATTAACTGTCAAACCTCTATCTGTGGATAAGGGAAGAGCATTGTCCAAATTCTTTAAAAGGACAATACCTTCTGCTTCAGCTCTCCTTGCGAGATCTTTTCCTTTGGCGGCGGTATCTTCCTTTGTCATACCTTCTGCATTTAAGCTGTAATAATCGGTATCCCAGTTTTCAGTACCGGTCGCCGGTGTAACCTTTATCTTTGATGAACCGAACACCGCATCCATAACCGTGCTCCAGTAATTCATAATACTGGTCGCAACCAAAAAGAATACCAATAAAATAGCAGTTATCGGAATGGATATAAATCCGAATTTTTTAGGACTCATCTTCTTTTTCATAAAACTATTCCTCTCATAATATATTTCATTTGACTTCAATGTGCGGATCCGTTCACATTTGCTGTTCACGCAGAAAAAGATATCAGAGCAAAAAAATCAAAACAATAGATTTTCAAATTATGAAACAAAGAACTGTTTCATAATTTGAAAATCGATTGAATGAAGATGTTATGTTCTATAAACTTCAATGCATCAGAAATAAACAGTGAATTAGAAAAGAGGTTTAAATGTGAAGTATCAGGAAATCATTGACAAGATGACAATAGAAGAAAAGGCTGCTTTCCTAAGTGGTAAAGGAGAATGGCAGACAAGGGAAATTAACAGGTTGGGGATTCCATCAATATTCTGCTCGGATGGACCACATGGTATAAGGAAGCAGGCAGGAGCGGGAGATCACCTTGGACTTAATGAGTCACTTCCTGCAACATGTTTTCCGACAGCGGCAACGGTTGCTAACAGCTGGGACACGGAACTGGGTGAAATGCTGGGAGAAGTCCTCGGTGAAGAAGCCATGTCACTTGGTGTTAATGTGCTACTTGGACCAGGACTGAATATTAAGAGAAGTCCTTTATGTGGTCGTAATTTTGAATACTTCTCTGAAGATCCTTATCTTTCCGGGAAAATGGCAGCTTCGTATATAAGAGGCATTCAGTCTAAGGGCGTCTATGCATGTCCCAAACACTTCGCTGTCAACTCTCAGGAACTTCGGAGAATGGCAATGAATGCGGTGGTTGATGAAAGGACGCTTCGTGAGATTTATCTTACAGGTTTTGAGATAGCCGTCAGGGAAGGCAAGGCCAGGACAATAATGTCAGCCTACAATGAAGTTAACGGTACATATGCAAACGAAAACAAACATCTCCTGAAGGAAATCCTTCGCGATGAATGGGGATTTGATGGAATAGTGATCACTGACTGGGGTGCTTCTAATGACCATGCCCTCGGAGTTGCAGCCGGTTCAAACCTTGAGATGCCAAATCCCGGGCTTGGCTCGGCGAGGGAACTAATTGTAGCAGTGAATTCAGGAAAAATCTCTGAAGAAGATGTCGATGAGAGAGTAGATGAACTACTTGATGTTGTTATGACTTTGTATGTGAATGCGCAGAATAAAAAGGAAACTTTTGATAAGGAAAAGCATCATGATATAGCGAAAAGGGTGGCTACAGAGAGTGCGGTTCTTCTTAAAAATGAAAACGGAATTCTTCCTCTGAAAAAAGGATCAAAGGTAGCTATTATAGGTGACTTCGCTTTTTCTCCAAGATATCAGGGAGCAGGGTCCTCGCTTGTTAATGTAACTAGGCTTGAAACAGTCACTGATATTGTAAGTAATTATGATCTTCAGGTTGTGGGAAAAAGCCCTGGTTACAACAGAAACGGCATGGAAGATGCTGCCATGAAAAAGGATGCACTTGATCTTGCCGGTAAAGCAGATATTGTCTTGTTTTTCTTTGGACTTAATGAAGACAGTGAGTCTGAAGGACTGGACAGAACACATATGAGAATTCCACAGAATCAAATAACACTCATTCAGGAGCTTGGTCAGGTTAATCCGAATTTGGTTGGCGTTATTAGTGCTGGTTCTGCTATTGAGATGCCCTGGCATCATTATTTTAAGGCACTTCTTCACTGCTATTTAAACGGACAGGCGGGAGCAGGCGCTTCGCTTGATATTATTACAGGAAAAGTAAACCCTTCAGGGAAACTAAATGAAACTATTCCGAGAAGATTGGAGGATACTTCGTGCTATAGATATTACCCGAGCAGGGAGAGGACTACTGAGTATCGAGAATGTATTTATGTTGGTTACAGATATTATGAGAAGGCTGCGATACCGGTCCTTTATCCATTTGGATTTGGTCTCTCGTATACAAGTTTTTCATATAGTGATTTAGAGATTACTAATGAAGGAATTCGCGTAACTATCAAAAATGAAGGGGAACTTGACGGAGCTGAAATTGTTCAAATGTATATTGGCCTTCCAAATGCAAAGGTATTCAGACCCGAGAAAGAGCTAAAGGGATTTATAAAAGTATTCCTAAAAGCAGGGGAGAGCAAGGTAGTTGAAATACCTTTTGATGATAAGTCTTTCCGCTATTTCAATATTAATACAAATCAATGGGAAGTTGAAGAAGGGGATTATGTGATAAAGGTAGGAGCAAGCAGTGCAGATATACGAATATCCGACATGATTCATGTTGAAGGAACTACAGACATTTTTCCTTATTGCGAAGATAATCTTAAATCCTATTATTCAGGAAAGATTGAAAATGTGCCCGATGCAGAATTTGAAGAACTGCTCGGAAGGGTTATCCCTGATGGGAAATGGAACGGACTTCTATCTGAAAATGACGCATTTTGTCAGATGTATTACGCAAAGAGCGGTCTTGCCAGACTTGTATATAAAAAGTTAACAGCGATGAAAAAGAAAGCTGAGGAGAGTGGAAAACCAGATCTTAATACGCTATTCATCTATAACATGCCTTTTAGGGCAATGGCTAAGATGACAGGCGGAGCTGTTGATATGGAAATGGTTCATGGAATAGTGAAAATTGTTAATGGACATTTTTTCAGGGGACTAGGGCAAGTGATAAGTGGATATTTTAGGAATAATAGTAAAAATAAGGCATATGAAAAGTTACTTGCCAGAGAGAGGTGACAAATGACAGGAGTAATAAATATTTGGGATGGTTTTTCATCAAGGCATCCTTCAGCATCGAAATGGATAAGGGAAGGTGGATTGTTTATTATTGTATCCAATCTCATTACAGTATTTAAGTATCTGATGCTTCAATTTTTACCTGATGTATTTGCAGGACTTCCTCTTGTAGACTTCGGATGGCCGGGTAAAGAGGTTACAATTATGGGAGAGACTTTTAAATGGAATATACTTGGATATGATATTGTACACGGTGGACTACCATATTTTTGTGCGTATATGGTTGCCATGTTTGTTGGTGAGTGTATAAACTTTCCCATTCAGCGGAATCTGGTTTTTAGGAGTGGTGGGAATATATGGAAGCAGATTACAGAGTATTTCCTGGCATTCTGCTTTATAACATGTATTGTTAATTCAATAAATTGCATCTATATTGCGGTCGCAGGAAAATTTGTGCCCGATTATGTTTATAACATAGGGACGACCGTATTAAATGGCGGGATTAGCATGGTGGTTTTTTTCTTTGCTAACAAGATGATTTTTCCAAGTAAATAAGAATGTTTTAAGGAGGGTTTTTTATGTCTGATAAGAGAGCAGCAGTATTACTTGCAGATGGATTTGAGGAGGGAGAGTCACTCTTTGTAGTTGATATTCTTAGGAGGTGCGGAGTGTGCGCAGATACTGTATCCGTAGAAGGTGAAATGGTAAGAGGAAGTCATGATATCTATGTAAAAGTGGATTGCCTTATAGGAGAAAACAAATTTGATGATTATGACATGGTGGTCATACCCGGAGGAATGCCCGGAGCAGAGAATCTTAGGAATAACCCACTGGTTGTGAAATGGGTAAAGAAATTTGATTCAGAGGGCAAGTATATAGCTGCTATCTGCGCAGGGCCAATGGTTCTTAAAGAGGCAGGGATAACGGCCGGAAGAACACTTACCTCATATCCTGCGGATAAATACAGGGAGCTGTTTAAAGATAGCAATTACGTTGATGATAATAAAGAAATGGAGAAAATGGTCGTTGTCGATGACAATATTATTACAAGCAGAGGTCCTGCGACCACACTTCCGTTTGCATTCAAGTTAGCAGAAGTACTTGGTGGTGATGTAGAAAAGGTTAAGGAGGGTATTCTATACAATGCAATGCAGAAAGCAATATAAAAAATCATAATACTTATGTACGGTATAGTTGCTATACACTTTTTCATGTATCAATATATTGGTGGAGTGTGGATGGCAGGTGTTATACAACGAGGACGAATTGAATTATATGGGATCTGAAGCAGTGATGCTTTGGGGCTCAATTTTTTTATGTATAATAGAGATTGATAATTTAAAATTATCTTCCAGTCTGCAAATGTTCAATGACTTCCATGACAAATTGGGAGGTAAATCGAACTGCTTGCATATGAAATGCCTAATAATAACACTTTAGTATGCCTATGTCATTAGGCAGAGGGGAATATGAGCGGAATAACTATCGATACAGTAAAATACAAATACGATCATTATGAAGAAGGAGTTCAGATTCATGAGGATATGGAGATACTCTATATTCTTTCCGGAAGGATGGCGGTTTTTAATGATGAACGGAACTTTGTCCTGGGGACAGAAGATTTTATAGTGATAAATCCTTTTGAACGCCATGAGATGTATAGGGACAAGGGATGTCATGCCTTTTCCTTATTTATACCGCTGGATATACTCATTAGCTACAATGTGGGACAGATAGGCTGCTGTAGTACCATTTCCGGGAAGAATGTCAGTTATTATCCTGCGATAAGAAAGCATCTGGCTCAGGTTGTAAGGTATCTTCTTCAACACTCACATGAGCAAAATGATATGTTTGCCGAGAGTAACCTATTGCAGTTCCTTGCCATACTAAAAACGTATTTTCCGGGTGAATCTGAGGTCTTAAAAAACAGAAAAGACCTTGCGCCTATTCTGTTATTTATACATGAGAGATACAGGAATCAGATATCAGCGCAAAGGGTTGCGGATCATTTTCATTTTTCTCAGGGATATTTCTCGAAGTATTTTGAAAAAAGTATTGGAAAGCCTTTTTCTGTTTATATCAGGGATTTAAGACTTCTGCATGCCAGAAATCTTCTAATGACTTCTGATAAGCAGATTATTGATATTGCCGCAGACAGTGGCTTTGATAATGTAAATACATTTATTTCTAATTTCAGGGATAAATATGGGATGACTCCGGCAAAATATAGGAAAAGCGGAGTACAGGTTGTCTTTGATGTAGATGAAAGAAATCTTCTTGATGAGAAAAACAGCAGGACACAGTTGTATTCCCTGCTTAGACACGCATCTGATTCAGAAACGGGAAATACAGTAAATAATCAGAGAAATATGGAAATAGTATGTGATGTTAATAAGGATAGGATAGATACTATATCTGAATCTGCGTTTATCATGCTCAATATGGGTTACGCCATAGGCCTAATGGACAAAGAAAATCAGATAGCTGCGTCTGAAGCAATAAGAAAATTTGGGTATAAATATATCTATGTCCAGGGCATTTTTGACGAGGAAATGAATGTTTACAATGAATCTCCCCAAGGAGAGCTTTCGCCACGTTTCCGTCTTTTGGATCAGGTAATTGATTTTATACTCGAAGTAGGAACAATGCCCTGGATAGAGCTGTCCAGAACTCCCAGAGAACTGATAGACAGTCCGGAAAATGAATTTTACGGTGGATATGTCCAGCTCCCTACTGATCTTGAAAAGTGGTCAGTTTTTATTGAATCGGTTCTCCTGCATTTTATCAAGAGATATGGATTTGAATGCGTAAATAAATGGAGAATGAGTATATTTCCCGGGTTATATATTTCCTATGGCGTGTTTACCTTATCAGAATATCTTGATTATTATGAGGCAACATATAATGAGATTAGGAAAAATCTGCCAGATATTATGATTTGCGGAGGCACATTTGATGTCCGGCTGCTCCTTAGTTCAACGAGCGAAAAGGACAGGAATTTACTTACAAGCTTCCTTAAAATCACAAAAAATAAGGGAATCCTGCCAGATATTTTGGGAATACAGTGTTTTCATTCTGATTTTGCAACCACTGAAATATCTGATGCGGAAAGGCTCATAGTTGACGAAAAACGCACTAAAAACCCTGTTTTACTGACTACGGATGCGGACAGTCTTTCAAATGATATAGAAAGTCTTAAAAGGATACAGGAAGAAGCTGATACAGAAATACCAATGGCTTTTGTTTACTGGAACAGTACCATGTGGAACAAGGATCTTGGAAATGACACTTGCTACAAAAGTGCATTTTTAATAAAAAATGTTACAGAGAACTGCAACAAACTTGATACTTTATCATATTCAACCTATTATGACGGGGAAACGGAGCAGCCTTTGTTTGGAGGGAATTTCTGTATTATGGCGGCCGGAAGAATACCTAAGCCGGTATATCATGCTCTTACATTTCTTAAGAAGATAGAGGGAGAAGATATTATTTCCAGTGGATATGGCTATATGGTTACAAAGAACCATATTACAGATGATTTTCACATTCTTCTCTATAATTATTGCCATTATGATCCTGATCTTAGCCTTAATGAGATTATTGCCAGAGAAGAACAGCTTACAATTGACCGGTATTATGCTTTTGAGGATAAAGGCCCGCTAAATGTCAGTGTCACTTTAGAAGGTATGCGGCCAGGTAAGTGGCTCAGGGAAAATTATATAGTGAGCAGGAGCTGCGGATCTTCATTTGATGTCTGGAAAGAAATGGGGGCTCCTGAATTTCTTACAGAGGCCCAGCGGGAATATATAGTTGGGACATCGGTTCCGGGATATAGTATGTTACATCAACATGTGCTGGCTGATATACCTGCCACATTCTATGAAATCCTCACTCCGCATGAGGTAAGGCTTATATCGTTTACATTTGAAGCGGAATAATCACGATTTGATATACTTAAGATATTGTTTTTATTCCTATAAAGATATTTTAGGCATTTGAATATTTTAAAAAGAAAAATAAATGGATTCTCAAAAGGTAAATAACCTAAGAGAATCCATTTTTCATTTTGAATATCATTATTTCATCACTAATAACAATGTTTTATGTGGAGGAAATGAAATGAATACTACGGCAACACTGGAAAAGCCTAAAGCGATATCTGAAAAACCATCGCTAATGGAAAAGATCATCTATGGTTCAGGAGATGTGGGACTCAATGCAATTTATACGTTGTTTTCGTCCTATGTAATGTTTTTTTATACTGATGTCATTGGAATGAATGCAGCAATCATCGGTATGACCATTATGTTCTGCAAGATATTTGATGGGGTATCGGATATCATAGCAGGAAATCTTATAGATAAAAATAAGGGTAAAGGCGGTCACTGCATACCGGTTCTTACCAAGTGGACAATTCCCATGATTCTTACTGTAATTCTGGTATTTCTTGTACCAAATGCAAGCCTTGTGATAAGAGTTGCATATATCTTTATTACCTATAATCTGTTCAATACTATCATGTATACATATGTGGGACTTGCCCATCAGACACTCCCTACCTATGTTACAAAGGATAATGTTGAAAGTGGCCAGATGTTTGTTTTCAAGATGCTCTTTGCGGCAATTACACAGACCATAATGGCTATGGCAATCCTTCCAATGGTTAATTTCTTTGGTGGTCAGACAGACCAGTGGGCATGGGTAAAGGCAATCATGGTTTTTGGACTTGCTGGATGCTTCTTCCTTTATCTTAATGTTGCTTTTGTAAAGGAAAGAGTTGAAAACGAGAATCCTTCCGGAAATATTCTTGAGGGTCTTAAGGCTGCTTTTAAGAATAAATACTGGATACTTGGAACACTTGCTTCCCTTTTTACAAACTTCATATTGACATTCAATCTTGCAATCTCTGTATATTATCTCAATCAGGTAGTAGGTGATATGAACCTCATGGGAACATTTGTAATGATGTGCAATCTTCCCGGAATAGTAGTAATGCTTATAATGCCTTCTGTGATGCACAAACTTAGTAAGAGAAAGATGGTAATTATTGGAACAGCGATAATGCTTATTGCACAGATTGTGTTTATTATTGCACCTTCTGATAATGTAACAATTCTTATGGCTACAGCACTTATAAGAGGAATAGGCTTTTCGTTCCCTATGGGATTGGTTTCTGCACTTATTGGTGAAAGCATAGAGTATGGCGAACTTAAGTCCGGTGTTCGCGCGCAGGGAATATTGTTCTCGGCAAGCACGCTTACAGGAAAGATTTCAGGAGGTCTTCTTACATCAATCTTTGGAGTGTTCCTTACAGCAGTGCACTATGATGGCTTAGCTACTGTACAGGCTCCGGAGGCTATAACGGGCATAAACTGGTTCTTCAAGCTTCTACCGCTTCTGTTCATGATAGGAATACTTATAATCATGGCATTCTGGAATGTTGAGAAGGATACTGAAAAGCTCAGAGCAGCAAAGGCATAATAGGTGGAATAATGGATCAATTTACAAAGAAAAATATAACAGAAAAAATAATATGCATTACAGATGTGACAAAGGTGCATATGTACCTGGTACTGGGGACAGACAGGGCAGCACTGATAGATACAGGAACAGGAGCAGGAGACCTTTGGGGATATGTACGGGCAATAACAAGTCTTCCGTTAACAGTTATTCTTACACATGGGCATTGTGACCATGCAGGAGGGGCAGCTCTTTTTGAAGAAGTATACCTGCCAGATGAGGATATGGAATTAGTGAAGATTCATGCCTCTATGAACAGAAAAATAGAATATATCGGATTTTCCGGCGGAGCAGATTTTCCTATAAATATGATCTGTGGAGAGCGGGATAAGCCTTACCTTTCTCTTACAGATGGCATGGAATTTGACCTTGGCGGTATTACATTAAAGGCATTAAGGCTTGCGGGGCATACAAAAGGTATGACATGCATACTATTTAAAGAGGATCGAATAATGCTTATGGGAGATGCATGTAACCCCGCAACCTTCCTCTGGGACGAGGAATCCCTTACAACAACTGAATATCTTAGAAACCTTGAAGGGTTCAGGAGATGGGATCATATGTATGACCGCGTACTCCTGTCTCACGGAGATGAGTTGTTCTGTAAAAAAGAAATCATTGAAGGGGCGATAGAGGTATGCAATGAGATAATAGCAGGTAAGGATGACAAGATACCATTTAGGTTCATGGATTACCAGGGACTTCGTATGGCGAAGGCCATTGATCCTTTGACAATGCAGCGTATAGATAACGGGCTTGGGAATATAGTTTATAACATTAAGAAAATCAGCTAAAATGGGGGAAATGACCAATGAATTATAAAAGATTGACGGCAATTTTGTGTGCAGGTGCATTTATTACGCTGTCAGGATGCGGAGCAGCAGAAACAAAGAAAGAAGAGATCTCGATTGAACAGGAAGCTGTCCCAAAAACAGATAGTGTGGACGTAATGGAAAAACAGGAGGATGAAGGAGTGGAACAAGAGATGGTAATTGTTTCAGCAAAGGATGCGGTACTTGATGGCTGTATTTTCAAGGATACTGAAGCTGAGAAAGCTATCTGTTATAGTGAAGATGATGGCTGTATTATCGGGCTTGGTGAATTCTCATCCGCATCATACAATTTAAAGGACATAGTTCCAGGGAATTATGATATATATCTGAATGTTTCAAAAGCCTCTGGAATGGTATGCGGATCAACTCCGGTTACGGTTTCAGTAAATGGAGGCTCTGTATATATTCCTACTGTTGCTGTTCAGCCTCCCAGTGCAGAGCAGATGAGCGCTGATGGCGAACCTATTTATCAGCAGGACATGGGATTATTTCTTGTGGAAGCGAATGTAACCTTAGGGGCTGATGATACGATCATTATTGGCGGAGTGCCGGGTAATGAATTTAAGAATAATGATGTATATACATCTGCCATGCCTGCGATTGGGGATTTGGCTCTATATCCTGCAGGAACTGAAGTAGAGCAGGGATATAAAGGAAGTACATTTACTTTATCAAGCAAGGAAAAAGATCCCTCCGACCCGCTAAGCGGACTCAATATAGCATGGCTTGGATCATCAGTTACTTATGGGCTTGGGGCAAATGGATATTCGATGGCGGATGAAATTGCTGCAAATCATGATGCAACAGTATCTAATAAGTATGCAATTTCCGGGACAACGCTTGCTGACTATGCTTCGCCAAGATCGCTACCGACGGATGGAGAAGGCTCTCATGGTTCTTACGTCCATCGATTGGAGATGCTTGATACAAACCAGGATTATGACCTGTTTATTGTTCAGCTGTCTACTAACGATGCAACAGGCGGAATTCCGATGGGAGAGATTTCAGCAGATACTGACATAAATAACCAGGATACGAAGACTGTTATCGGAGCAATGGAATACATTATCGCATATGTCCGGAAAAACTGGGGATGTCCTGTAATGTTCTACACTGGGACAAAGTATGAATCTGAGCAGTATGGTGATATGGTTGAAGCTTTGCTCCTGCTAAAGGAGAAGTGGGGAATTGGTGTCATAGATTTATGGAACAATGAAGAAATGAACACCATTGACGAGGATACACGCAGTGCATATATATATGAAGATGGCATCCATCCACTAAAGGATGGATATGTTAAATGGTGGACACCTGTATTTGAGAAAGAAATCACAGAATATCTTACTTCTAAATGATTTTTCAACAACAGTATAGAGTTGCTGTTATTTGTAAATATTTTACTCAATTAATGTGGATTGAGCCTTGGTTTTCCAAGGCTCTTTTTGTGCATTTATTTCACCATTCTAATCAGCTGTGGCACCAGAAACATCAAAACAGTAAGCAGCACCCCTGCCAGCAAGTATTTATACCTGCTTTTATCGATTTTACTGGGGTTTTGCAGTTGGGTAACATTAACCATAAAACCAGGATAATTGGAGGGGATTGCTTCTGCGACAAAACCTTCGTGGAGTGCACGTCCGTACCAGGTTGTACCGGCGTTTTGCAGTACATAATTTTTGCAGGACCCGGCATATTCAAAATCGCTTGAAGCGATAGCAGCGAGGTACAGATAGTAGGACCTTTTAACCTCATCAAGAGGCCTTTCACAAGGGGTGCCAAGAATCTGGTACGCCTTCCGGTAATCACGACTTCTATAGCAGCTCGCAAAAGCAGCTGTAGTTTGCAGGTCACTGCAAACCTTTGACATCCATTCTGACTTTGAAGCCTTGGAATAGAGCATGCTTGCGGCATCGGCGCAGGACATCACTACATCAAGATCCATATAATACAGGGCAATCAATTGCTTTAGCTGGAGCGCCAAAAGCATGTCATTTGCCGTTGTACAGGACGCCTCCATAAGTCTTAGCATTTCAGAAGCCTTGTTGATCCATCCCAGGTAGTACAAGCCCATTCCCAGGTTGTAGTGGACCTTACTCCACAAAACCTGTTTTTTCAGCATCATTGGGATAAAATTGGCATATCTCGATAATCCTTTATCAGGGTAACATTCTCTGAAAAGATACGTATTTAGCTCCCGGTGAAGGATTTTTCTCTGCTTCATATAGGCAAGAATTGTCACGAAAACCGATAGTGTTATGACCATCATAATAAGGTCATTTTTCGGAAAAAGTGCCCCAGCCCACATCATGTAAAATAAAGAAACAATCAATACCACATAAAAAGCATTCCTGACATTTCTGAATTTCTTGCCACAGCTGTCAGCAAATGCTTTTTCGTCGGAAAATTGATTTATGTCAATCACTTCCAATATTCTGTTGTATTCCTCTTTGTTACTCATAGTTCCCCAACCTTTTCATTTTTAGTAATAGCTTATCATTTTCCCAAGGAAAAGCAATAATGCATTTTGATTGTTTGCTATAGTGTCACATCGCAAACGCAGTAATTCCAAAGAGTTAGACGTTCCTATTTTGTCGGACTGATAGTACAATTGAAGAGATGCCGGGAATGGAAATAAAGACAAAAACATGGATAAAGTCACAACAAAAGAAGAATTGATGAAATAATAAATTTTGGAGACACAAATGATCGAAAAGGTACTTCATTCGGAATCAGGAAATGTGTATTATTGGATTTCAGATATAATTAAAAAAGAAACATTATCATTATTTTTTATGCATGGTTTAACAGCGAGTCATGAGTTGTTTATAAGGCAGATAGGATATTTTGAAAAAGATTATAACGTAATTGCGTGGGATGCTCCGGCACATGGAATGCCGAGACCATACTACGATTTTTCATATGAGAAAGCTGCTAATGATGCGGTTAAGGTTATTACAAAGAAATATTACACAGAAGAGATCTGATGGATAGACGAAATGGAATTAATTTCCCCAAAACAATAAGAGAGGTTGATATGAATTTTCTGTTTGTAGCACTTGGAGGTGCTTTAGGTGCAGTAGCACGATATGCTATAAGTCTGATACCTGTTAAGACTTATTTTCCGGTATTAACTCTTATAACAAATATCCTCGGAGCCATACTAATTGGATTTGTTGTTGGAATTACAAGTAATCGAGAAGGGGTATCAGAAAATGTTATTCTCTTTTGGAAGACAGGAGTATGCGGAGGCTTCACTACATTCTCCACATTTTCTCTTGAAGCATTCAATTTGTTTGAGAAGAAACAATATATGATTGGTGGATTATATGTGGCACTTAGTTGTTGTTGCTGTATATTTGGAATCCTATGTGGAAAGAAACTTGCGACTATAATAAGACCTTGAATTTCAGGCTACAAATGGTCTATGAGGTGGTTGAAGATGGTTACATATTATGATGACGGAATTATAAGAATTAGGAGTATGATTCCTGAAGATGCTCAAGTCCTTTATGATACATATTTTTTGTATGGTTGGCATCCTTCTATAGCTACATATGAAAATTATTATAAAGAACAGGAGGATGGTAAAAGATTTGTTTTTATTGCAGAGTATGATGGCAGAGTCTCAGGACAATGTACGCTAGTTATGAATCCTACAGAGGGCCCTTTGGGAAATCAAGGCTATCCTGAAATCGAAGATCTGACAGTTTTCTTTGATGTTCATAATAAGGGTATCGGAAATAGGCTTTTGGATGCTGTTGAGAAAGAAGCTTCTAAAGTTTCCAATAGAGTATACTTGGCAGTTGGGGTTCATTCAGGATATGGGCCAGCCCAGAGAATGTATGTAAAAAGAGGTTACAATTTCGATGGCAGCGGAGTTTGGTATAAAGGAAAGCAATTAGAACAGTATGCACCATGTATCAATGACGATGACCTTTTACTTTATATGATTAAAGATGTTTAAATTCCAGCAATATGTGGAGAGAAAAGAATATTTCAGGAGTACGTTTTTATGTTAAGTGTAGAGCAAAACACACAGAATATGACATACGGAAACAGTATGAAACAGATTATACTGTTTTTTTTGCCTTTATTATGGGGTAATCTTTTTCAACAATTATATAGTCTGGTGGATAGTATCATAGTTGGCAAAGGAATTTCAGATCAGGCGCTGGCAGCTGTCGGTGCGACCGGGACACTAAATTTCCTTATACTTGGTTTCGTTGTTGGAATGACAAGGGGATTTGGTATTTCTTTTGCCCAAAGTTTTGGAAAAGATGATATGACGCTTTTGAATGCATATATTAGAGCAGCCAAGAAACTGAGCATTACATTTGGAATAATATTTACAATTGTCTGTGTTTCTCTTTTAAATATGATGCTTTCGTTCATGAAAACACCGGATGATATCTTCGAAGATGCGTATAAATATTTTATTGTTATCTTGCTGGGAATTGTAGTAACAGTAATGAATAACCTTGAGATTACCATTCTTCAGTCTTTGGGAGATTCAAAAACACCGCTTACAGCGATGATTAGTTCATCACTTGTAAACATAATGCTGGATATCATTTTGATAATGGCATTTAATACAGGGGTAGCCGGAGCTGCCGTGGCAACAGTCGTTTCGCAATTTATCTCCTACCTTTTATGTTTAAAGAAGATAAAGAATATCGGCTTTTTAAATTTGGGGAAAGAAGCAAAAGAGCCTTTGGCATTATCTTTTGAACTTATGAGAATTGGTATCCCTGTGGCTTTAATGAATTCTGTAACTGCAGTCGGAGCTATGATATTACAGTATTTTGTTAATCTTATGGGTAGTGCATATGTTGCTGCGTATTCAGCGTGCATGAAATTCGCATCACTATTTGAGCAGTTCGGCATGTCAGTAGGTCTCTCAATGATGACCTTTGTGGGACAAAACAAGGGAGCTGGGAAAATTGATAGGATACGTTTGGGGGTCAGACAAGGAATTTTAATATCTACGGTAGTAAACTTGCCCATATCTATGCTTATGATTTTTTTTCCTGGTACTCTCGCCAGAATGTTATTAACAGATAATACGATAATTGATTACTGCACGGATTTTATGCCGATCATGGGAATAAGCTTTTTGGCTTTGGGGTGGCTGTTTGTATACAGATACTCTGTTCAGGGACTGGGAAATACTTTTATTCCAATGCTTTCAGGTGGATTGGAAGTGATTATGAGGCTGGCATTTGGTTTTTCTGTAGGTAGAAAAGGTTTTAGAGGGATAGCGGTTTCTGAGGTGTCTGCATGGATAGCAGCGTTCATAATGCTCATGGTAACTTATTATGTTTTAATAAATCAAAAATCCAAAGGCAGAAGTTGAAATTAAATGTTATAAAATATCACATGCAGAAATCCCCGCAGATAGATTGTGTACGATTAGATTATCAATTATAATAGCTTAAACTAAACCATTTATCGCAGTAATTCTAAGAAGGAGATTTCGTATGGCAAAAGAATAGTTGTTGAAAATGCGGGATCACTAAACAAAACTGTGTTGAATAATTGATTGCAAAGGATGTTTTTGGTGAGATATCAGTTATCCTTATCATGCCGGCTTTTGTTTTAATGAGGTCTTAAAAGGGGAGAGAAGACATGAGCAAAGTATTAGCAGGGAACTGGATGCTTGTTATATGCAGCATATTTTATCTTGCATGGTGGCTTGTCACATTTAAGCCGCCGCAGATGAAGAGCAGTCTTATGGGAAACATATTTCTTGTAATAGCCTTTATTTCAGGGCTTTCTGGTTTGTTATTTTCCGTAAGGGAAATTGCGATCCCGGCATCAGAAATCATGATCAAAGGTATAAGCGGCCTGTGGCTCATTTTGGGAGGCATGGCATCGTATATACTATTACTTCTCCTTACAAGAGCTATTTTTCACAGGCAGGTAACATCAGAGCTTTTTATCATAACCGGGTGGGCGCTGCTTGAGATATCCATATGTAATTACATGTACGGAGTAGGTCTTTTCCGAACAAAAGAAGCTCTGATACTTGCGCTTATAGTACTGATAGCAGCTCTGATAAGCCTTGTCTGCTATATCCTTTACTATAAACTGTCTTATGAAAAAGGATATATAGATGGATGCATTCCACTTGTACTGTGCATGGTGGTCATGGTATTTATAAATTTGCGAATAATGATGGGATAATGAAAGACCTCAGAACCTGACACTTAAGGGAAAGTAACGGACAGGAGAAAGATACATTGAGACGTTAGAAGAACTAAAAAAATACATTAAGGATGAGTGTTAGGCAGGGCTCAATAGATGTTGGGAAACTAAATCATGACCAATCGTATATGGTATGGGAGGAAAACGGCAGATATTATTACGGATATAGTGAAAGAGGAAACATAGATACATACCGCGAATTTGATACAGAGAAGGAAGCCGTAAATTATGTTTATGACAGTATAAAGGACAATAAGTCTTTAAAGGTGCAGATAGCGGCCTGGCTGTGGGATGAAGAATCACTACTTGCAGCACAAAAAGAATTGGAAGCCATGAATATAGAGTATGAGCGGAATGATATACCATACTACAGTGATGAGCATAAACATATATACCGCTTGTTTGTATTCGGAAAAGATATCCTAAAGATGGATGATTTCAAAAATAGGTATTTTTATCCATGCTGGCGAAAGACACGATAAGCTAAACAAATCTATAGTAAATTGAAAGCGTGTTGTACAGATATTTTTTTGTAATGTGGTACAAGTTTTGATTATGAAAAAGATTTGAGATAAAAACAAAACTTTTGCAATGGTTTACAGATTGTCCTCACCCCATTTTTTCAGTTCAAGAAGAATGGGGATGAGGCTTTTTGTTTTTTCTGTAAGATTATACTCAACTCTTACAGGCATCTCGTCGTACTGCTTCCTTTCAACAAGACCGTCTGATTCAAGTTCTTTTAGGGAATTGGCAAGCATTGTGTTGGTAATCCCATGAATTGAACGGTTTAATTCTCCATATCTGACAACCTCGTTCTTATCTATAACGCACAGGATCATGATCTTCCATTTGCCGCCAATGGTATCGATAACCCTTTTTAATCCACAATCTTTTCCAGCGATATCTTCACATAATGGTTCTTTTGTCGCTTTTTTTCTCATAGTATACTTTTCCTTACCAGATAAATAAAAACTGCGTACTTGATATAAAATCTATACCACATATAATAAAGGCATCAGCTGAGAAAAACAAGTAGTTATTCACGAAATGTATGAAAGGCGCTTATTTGCAGGCGTATAGTATGTTATGGAAAATAAAATCGATGTTGTTGCTCTCGGAGAGCTGCTTATTGATATGACGAATAACGGGGTTTCAGATAACAATAATATGTTGTTTGAGGCAAATCCCGGCGGAGCTCCGTGTAATGTTCTTGCAATGCTTAAAAAATTCGGACATTCAGTTGGTTTTATTGGCAAGGTTGGAGACGATATGTTTGGTCTTACCTTGAAAAAAGTACTGGAAGAGATCGGGATTGATACTACCGGACTTGCTATGGATAAAGCGGTTCATACTACCCTGGCATTTGTCCGGACCTTTGAAGATGGCGACAGGGATTTTTCTTTTTACAGAAATCCCGGCGCGGACATGATGCTTGATAAAGACGAAGTAAATATGGAGCTTATAAAGAAAGCTAAGATATTCCATTTCGGTACTCTGTCCATGACACATGAGAAATGTCGTGAGGCTACAATCTGTGCACTTGAAGAAGCCAAAAAGAACGGAGCACTTATAACCTTCGATCCTAATTTGAGAGAACCTCTTTGGAATAGTCTTGATGAGGCAAAAGAACAGATACTTACCGGCTTTAAGTATTGTGATTATCTTAAGATTTCTGATAATGAGATCAGATGGCTGACAGGAGAAGAGGACTTTACAGCAGGCGTTCACAAGATAAGGAAGGAGTACAATATTTCGCTCATCACCGTTTCAATGGGAAAAGAAGGAAGCAGGGCATATTATTTGGACAAAAACGGCAGTGAAATAATAGCAGAAGAAAAGCCTTTTCTTTCGGATAAGACCATCGAGACTACAGGTGCAGGCGATACCTTCTGCGGCACAGTATTACACTTCCTTCTTACATATGGAATTGATGGTCTTGATGAGGACAGGCTCCATGAAATGTTAACAGTAGCAAATGCTGCAGCTTCATTGATAACAAGGGTGAAGGGGGCACTCAGAGTAATGCCTGAGATCTCTGAGGTAGAAGAACTTATTAAGTCAAGGTGAGAAATGGACTTTCAGATAGTATTTTCAGATATAGACGGTACACTCTTAAACAGTAAACACAGGATACCTGACAGCACTTTGAAGGTTTTAAATGCACTAAGAAGAGCCGGGATACCGTTTGTAATAGTGACTGCGCGTGGACCTCAGGGTGTTCGTCCGATTTTTAACAGATATGGTTTTGTTTATCCAATGATTTGCTATAGCGGTGCGCTGATAATTGATGACAAAAATACGATAATTCGTTCAGATGGAGTTTCAGCGGAGGATGCAAAAGAAATTATTTCATATCTCGAAGGTAATCATTTTAATTGTACCTGGAACGTATACTCTGAGGAACTGTGGATTGTTAATGACAGGTCAGACAAGCGCATACAGAGAGAGGAAGAGATTGTAGAAGTTAATGCAACGGAGGGCAGCATAGAGCTTCTCCCTGAGGATGCGGTTGTTGGAAAAGTGCTTTGTATGTGTGAGCCTGATGACATATGCGCGATTGAAAATGATTTGAAAAACAGATTTCCTTATCTTTCTATTGTTAAATCTTCTGATACTCTTTTGGAGGTTATGGGTAAGGGAATAACAAAAGCCAGCGGTGTGGAGTATATATGTCAAAAAATGAATATCGCTACGGATAGAGCGGTTGCCTTCGGGGATCATTTTAACGATGCAGATATGCTGCGTGCAGTTGGTATACCGTTCCTGATGGGCAATGCGCCGGATGAGATGAAGAAGGAATTCAAATGTGTAATCGGAACCAATGATGAGGATTCCATTCTAAGAGCATTTGAGAGAATCGGCTTTCAATAGGGGTAATTCTAATGGTTTTAGATAAAAGAAGCTACAGCAAGTACTTCATCATCAGCAGGTGCATCTAATTAAATCTTATGAGGTCGGATTTGCGAGTGATATCGGAGTCCGGCCTTTTTGTATGTTATAGTAGTGATTGGATAAAAAAAGAATGTGAATAAAGGATTTAAGAAATGCATATGAAAAAGGTGCTAAAGAGAATCGGGCTTGTTGTAATTATGGCCTTTAACCTTTTGCTCATATTTATAATATTAAGATTTTTATGGTATTTTCCCTCTTATTACCTTCATCTGGATTTTTCTCAGAACTACAGAAAAGTGGAGGGTTATGAAGACATAGTATTTACTTGCAATGATAGCGCATACAGTCGGACATTCTGGGGGCTTTCAAAAAATGCCATCGATGTAACTGGACTGGAGAAAGAACAACACGAGTCAGATGAAATATATGAAAAGCTTAGGAGCCTAGTAGGCAATGATTACTATATCGACCAGTACGTTCTGTCTCCTGATGAAGATCGTATTCTTTATGAGGAGATGCATCCCTGGGGAGCAGGTGCTCCGACAGATGATGAGGATATCTATTTTAAGGTTGTAGACCTTAATGATGGGAGCATAGTTACTCTATTTAAAGGACCTCAGCAGTTTTTTGATATTTATTGGAAATGATATAAAAATTCTATAAGAAAATTAGCACTCTACTTGACAGAGTGCTAATTTGGTGTTATACCATATATAGAACAAAGGAACAGAGAAGACCATAAGGACTTAGGTTCCCTAGATCTAAAGAGTGGAATCGCCCCCTCCCGGTGGTCGGCGGCATATCGGTCGCCACATTGGAATCAGCTTCGCTGATGGTGGCTCCCTCCCTCCGTCCCAATGCTCAAAAATAAATGTTTTTGATGCAAAGGAGGAAAAAACTATGTTAGCACCTAGTATTTTTGAAGAAAATCTTTTTGACAATCTGTTCAATTTTCCGGATTTCAGAGAACTGAACAACATGGAGCGGAAGCTCTACGGACGTCACGCCGACAGGCTGATGAAGACTGATGTTAAGGAAGAGGATAACCAGTATGAAGTTAGTGTTGATCTTCCTGGTTTTGCCAAAGAGGATATTAACCTTGAACTGAATGACGGGTATCTTACAATCAGTGCTTCAAAGAACATGAACAATGACAAGAATGATAAGAAAGGACGTCTGATCAGGCAGGAGCGATACAGTGGCTCGATGCAGAGAAGCTTCTATGTAGGCAACCAGATCACAGAAGAGGACGTAAAGGCAGCCTTCCATCACGGAGTTCTGACACTTACCATTCCTAAGAAAGAACAGGAAAAGCTTCCTGAAAAGAAACATATCATGATAGCTTAAGAGCCAATAGGCTCCACATAATAAGAAAACTCCTAAAAGGCATCCCGAGAACCACTCGGGATGTTTTTTGTATTATGATTTTCACGACAAATCAGAGCAAGAAATGTCGGGTAATACTAACACCATCGAATTAAACTGATACTATAAATATCAGGAAGAGGTAAGGATATATGAATATATGAATAGACCAAGGGAATCAAAAAGAGACATTTGCTGATGATCATTTAAGACGAACGACATGGCTTAAACCTAGTAAAATACTGGATTTGATACTAATATTTTACCTCAGATCAGCACTAAAACATAGCTTTATTCAGTTATCAATGTGCAGTTTTAGGGTGTTTCTATACTTTTGACACCCACATCATAAGATGAAAAATTACTATCAGAATAAATGAAGAATCCCATTGATCTGATATGAGCATTGAAGTCTGAACACAGTTGCTGCGTCGTTAAGATCAATGTCTGTAATTTCTGTAATCTTGGTCATCCTGTAATTCATGGTGTTTCTATGTAGGAATAGTGCATCTGCTGTACCCTTTATGGAGCAGGACAAGCTCAGAAAGACCTTTAAGGTTTCAACAAGATCTGAGTCGTGCTCTAGGTCATAACGGTGAAGCTTATATAGAGCGGGATGTATATAGGACTGCAAAAGGCTTATATCCGATACATGGTTAAGAAGATGGTAAAATCTGTAGTCTTCATATCTGTGTACTTTAGACGGATTTCCAATTTGTTTCCCTATACGATATGCCTCTTGAGCATATTGGAAACTCTGAGGGAAAAGAGAAGCCGAATTAAACTCCGGGCTTATTCCTACATCCGATACATTTTTTAGAAGTTCATCGTTATTTTCTATGTCACCTATTATGCCGACATATGAAGAGATAACAACAACAAGTTCTCTGAAGATGAATATTGTGTTCCCGGGTATCATGGAGTCAAGAGTTCTTTTGATAAAAAAGAGCTCATGTCTTGAGTGATGGATTGGCTTTAATACCACACAAAACGTATGCTCAGGTAGTTTGGGCAGCATTTTCTCAGTACTCTTTAAATCTTCCTCACTTCCATCAAGAAGCTTAATATACATATCCGTATCGTCCTTTGACAGATCAGGATATGTATTATGTATATTGATAAAAGCTGACAGAAATTCACTTATCTTTGGCAGATATGTCTTGTGAAATGATGTAAGACCACGGTTGTTATCGAGCAAAACAAGATATGCTACCGGTCTGTTTTCTATGAAAAGCTGTGAAGCCAGCTTCTCTTCTGTAGAGCTGGTGCATGTGACCTGAAAGCAGGCAGAAGTCTTGGGAAGGCTCTGGGCAGGCATAAGTTCATTCATCGCATTAATAAACTCAAAAGTGCAGGATCCTTTTTCTATATATCGCTGCCACAAAGGGTCAGTGATGGATACGGAAGTGGAGTGCGCAAGGATCTTAAATCCTAAATCTGCAAGAACAATGGATCTGTCCAGGAAAAGGGCAGATTTGTTTATGAGCTCCGTTATGGAGATATTTTCCTTGGACAGCTCTTTCAGATGTCTGAATCTGCTCTCGTGGTCAGTGGCTCTGAAAAATGCAGAAGTAAGAGCGTTCATACAGTTCATCATCTCTTTATCTGTTGTATATATAAATGAGATATTTTCAGGAAGTCCTTTTGTTGTTGTAAGAATACAGGGGGATTTTTCAAGGTCACGGATAGTATCAGTATCAACCTTTCCAATATAGAGGCATGAAGGATCATCTAATGGCATGCCATCAGATAAAAATGAAAAGTGCGTAAGTTCCGGATTTGAATTCCCTACGTTTATGCTGCAGTTGCAGCTTTTCTTCATTATTTCAGCTATTTCTTCAAAGTTCATAAAATCCATCTCCATTTGAGTTGTGCATCAAGCACAATATATGCTCATCTGTTTATGCAGGCAAAATCTAGACCATTATTTTATGGCCCAGTAAAATTATTGTATTCATTGATGTTCATGGATGCAACTCCAAATCGAAATATTGTTGTAGTCTATGCACAATAAGTAGCATTTATATGTTTAAAGGAGGTACTTATGGCTTACGAAAAATTGTTTAAAAGTGGGCGTATAGGGGGCGTGCGAATCAAGAACCGCACAGTAATGCCTGCGATGGGAGTTTCGCTGGCAGATCCAACAGGAGAAGCTAACGAGCACATTATCAGATACTACGAAGACCGTGCAAAAGGCGGTGTGGGTCTCATTATCACTGAAATCACAAGAGTAGATGAGGTAGAAGGTATTGGTACACCTAATCAGCTGGGAGCTACAGATTCCAGACATGTTCCTCATCTCGAGAGGCTTGCTGAGCGTGTACACAAATATGGAACAAAAATCCTTGTTCAGCTTCAGCATCCAGGAAGGGAAAATAAATCATCCATGATAGGCGGCAGACAGATTGTTGCTCCTTCACCTGTTATGTGTAAGGTTACTAAGGAAATGCCAAGGGAGATGACAACAGAAGAGTGTTCAGCACTTGTAAAGAATTTCATCAAGGGTGCTGTCATCTGCCAGAAGGCCGGTATGGACGGAATCGAGCTTCACGCAGCTCATGGCTACCTTTTAAATGAATTCCTTTCTCCATATACAAATAAGAGAACGGACAGATATGGCGGATCTTTTGACAACAGAATAAGAATTCTTGAGGAGATAATCACAGGTATAAGATACATGTGTGGTCCCAGATTCCTTATTTCAGTGAGAATTTCAGCTGATGAATTTGTAGAAGGCGGATTAAAGCTTGAGGATACAATCAAGATTGCAAGAACACTTGAGAGCTTCGGCATCGACTGTATCAACGTTTCAAGCGGTATCTATGAATCTGCTACAACAATTATTGAGCCTTCTTCATATCCTCAGGGATGGAAGAAACATCTCGCATCCGCTATCAAGAAAAATGTAAAGATTCCGGTAATTGCAACAAATAACATCAAGGATCCTGAAGTTGCAGAAGCACTTCTTGAGGAGGGCGTTTGTGATTATATCGCTCTTGGCCGTGCTCATCTTGCTGATCCCGAATGGGCAAACAAGGCTAAGGAAGGCAGAGGCGATGAGATCAACAAGTGTATCGGATGTCTATACTGCTTCACTGCACTTTCAGACGGAGGACATATCAAATGTGCCGTTAACCCCAAGTGCGGAAGAGAAGTTGACTATAGCTGCATAGAAAAGACTGGCAATGGCAGAAAGGTTGCTATCATAGGTGGAGGCCCTGCTGGAATGGTTTCAGCACTCACACTTAAGGAGAGAGGTTTTGATCCTGTAATTTTCGAAAAGGCAGACTCTCTTGGCGGACAGCTTAATATTGCAACAAAGCCCATCATGAAGGAAAAGCTTCAGGCTTATCTTGATTCTCTTGTTTGCAGAATCAAGAAAAACAACATCGAAGTCAGACTTAATACAGAAGGCACTGTAGATGCTGTAAAGGCACTTGATCCCACAGCTGTTTTTGTTGCGACAGGTGGAACACCTATCGTTCCAGGGCTTCCCGGAGTTGATGGAGCCAATGTTATCACTGCTGAAGAATATCTGATGGGCAAAAAGGAAGTAAAGGGCGACGTTGTAGTAATTGGCGGCGGTGTAACAGGTATGGAAACTGCTGAGACCATTGCAACAAGAGGCGGAAATAAAGTTACTCTTGTAGAGATGACAAAAGACATCGGAAGAGGTCTTTACCGCTCTGTGATCGCTGATTTCACCATCAGATTCGGAAAACTTGGTGTAAATGTCATGACAAGACAGCAGTTCATGTCTGCAGATGAAGAATCAGTTGTTGTAATGAATACAGTAACAAGACAGATGACAAAAATTCCTGCTGGTACAGTAGTTCTTGCACTTGGAGTACGCTCAAATGATGTATCAGCACAGTTTGAAGAGAACTTTGACAATGTAATAGTACTCGGCGATGCAAACTTCCCCGGAAGAATTGCGGAAGCTACAACAGATGCACTTGGCAGAGCATCAACACTGTAAAGGGGAGGTTTTCAGATGAAAGAATTCAAGAATAAAGTTGCACTGATAACCGGTGCAGCAAATGGTTTTGGTAAAGAATTTTTAAAAGAAGCATCAAGGAGAGGCATGCGCATCGCTGCTCTTGATATCGAAAAGGACGAAGTAGAAGCAGCTGCAAAAGAAGCAAAAGAGCTTGGAGCTGCAGAGATCTTCACTATCCAGGCAGATGTAACAAAGGTAGAAGACTGTGAGAGAGCGGTTGATGAAGTTATTGAAAAATTCGGCGCAATTGACCTTCTTATGAACAACGCAGGTGTTGTGGTTCCTGGTGATATCTGGGACACACCGGTTCGAGACTGGGAGTGGATCACACACGCTAACTTCCTTAGCCATGTTTACTTCATGCACAAGGTTATTCCGATCATGATGAAGCAGGGTACACACTGCAATATCGTGAACACATGCTCAGTAGCAGGACTTATCACTTCAAATGGAATGCCCGCTTATCACGCTACAAAGCATGCTGCAGTTGCACTTTCTGAAAGTGTTAGCTATGACCTTCAGGCAAAAGGCGCAGATATTTCCGTTAGCATATATTGTCCGGGATTTGTTCAGACAGACCTTCACCATGCTGAAAGACACCGCCCTGAGCAGTACAAGGATGCATCTGATCCTTACTACACAAGCAAGGAATTCGCTATGGGTCAGAAAATAGCAGAGCAGGTTATTGTAACAGGTATGCCTATAGATTCTGTGGGAATGAGAGTATTTAATGCTATAGAAGAGGATCAGTTCTATATCCTTACTCACCCTATCTATACGACCCTTATCGGTAAACGTGTGACAGACATGCTTGCAGGAAAAGGACCAAACCTCATGGAACTTCGCGGAAAATAAAAGTAATATACTTTCTTCAAAATTGTAAAACAGGCTCTGTTCCAACAAAAAGATGGTACAGAGCCTGAAGTTTGTAATGAATTTTGCTATTTAACGCAGTTACAAAGTGTCAAAATCACTTCTTGTTCACAAGGTCCTTAAGAGCCTTGCCTGCCTTGAACTTAGGAGCTACTGAAGCAGGGATCTTGATGCTCTCACCTGTCTGAGGGTTCTTACCAGTTCTAGCTGCTCTCTTAGATGTCTCAAATGTACCAAAGCCAACGAGCTGAACCTTGTCCTTCTTCTTAAGCTGCTTTGAAACAACATCGATGAAAGCCTTAAGTGCTGCTTCTGTGTCCTTCTTTGAAAGACCTGTCTCTTTTGCCATAGCTTCTACGAGTTCTGTCTTATTCATACCGTTTTCCTCCTTCATAAGTTAGGGTTTTGGGCTTACGTGCCCTGTTAGTAGTGATTTTATCGCTATTTCTTTCCTTTGTTAAGTGTTTT
The DNA here is from genome assembly GCF_000703165.1 of Butyrivibrio sp. AE3004. Taxonomy (NCBI): domain Bacteria; kingdom Bacillati; phylum Bacillota; class Clostridia; order Lachnospirales; family Lachnospiraceae; genus Butyrivibrio; species Butyrivibrio sp. AE3004. Next base: position 116,060 of record NZ_JNLQ01000003.1, on the reverse strand, counting down.
GCAGAATTTATGCGGATTTTCTATTGGTTTTTCCTATTACTTGTAAAAGGAAATGCCAGACCTTAAAATAAATATTGTTTTTTCAGAACAAGACAGAAAGGACTACTAAAAAGATATGACCGAAGAAAAAATAATAAACCTTCGCCCGCATCACCTTCTGTGTACGCAGGGATATAGCGGAAAGGGTTATAACGAGGCATTTGTCCTGAATATGACAATGATAACCAAAAGGATGCGGACAGAACCGGATCTTAAGGTGCGTATCGTTTTTTCCACAGATGACCTTTGCACATATTGTCCAAGAAAACGCGGTGAAGGTATATGTGCAGATGATGCAAAAGTCCTTGTTTTTGATAAAGGAGTAAAAGACCTTCTTGATCTTGAAGAGAATGAATACAGCTATCAGGAGCTTATACATGAGATTCATGATAAGATGGATTCGTCAAAGATGAAGCAGATATGCGGAATTTGCGAGTGGTATCACATGAGTGCATGTAAGAAAAATATTTTGTCCGGCAAGTACCTGCTTGAAAATAGAAGCAATTAAGATAAGAACAAAGTAGTAAGGAATGGAATAAATGTTAGCACTATACGATGTCCTCACAGGAAATGAGGAAGTAGATAAAATAATAGAGAGATTCATAAGTGAAAGACTCCTTGGTCTGATGCAGTTTGACCTTGATATGTACTATTGCGGTATGCTTGATGGACTGAAAAATTTAGATCCTGATGATGAGGAGCTGTATTTTTCTGTGACGGAGGACATATCTCCTGATAATGTGAGCAAGAGGGATGCAAATGAAGCCTTCATATCAATGGTGGAACTACTTGAATCAGATCAGGAGCTTGACCCAAGCATCCTACAGAATTATCAGCTGTACCAGCTGATAAGCGGATACTGTGATCTCGCGGAGGATACCGGAGCTGAGACCATAGAGAGATTTCCCATGAAGGACAGGCTGAGGATTCTTAAGGAACTTGAAGATATAGCAAGAGAATCCGAGTGCACACCTGAAGATATCATAGAAGAGTATGAAGATATCATGAGTTATGATGAGACCTGCTTTACTGACTGGGATTTCCTTCAACTCGACAGAATGGATTTTGAAGCATTAAAAAGCTCGGATGCAAACGATTTTCTTGGTATGATAGAACCTGAAGAGACACTTAACATGAAGGCTCAGATACTGAAATTCCCCAGCGGAATAAATAAAGACAATAACGAGGATTAAGTATATGGACGTTAACGAAAAGGACTGGAAGCTTTTCAGGGAAAGCCTCCCCAAATGGCAGGAGAGGTACATGGAAAAGCTTGTCGAGGAATACATTGAGATCCTGAAGAAGGATGGAAGCGCGTCTGATAAGTACTGGGCTCTCGAAGGACGCATCAAGGCAGACAAGAGAAACCCCGGCGTTGTTATAACGGATATAAAAAGGTCGAACTTTTACATCCACATGAGTTCCCTGCTTCGATACAAGGTTATCACAGTGGATGATCTTTCAGATTTCAGTGAAGAGACCCGCGAAGCCTTAAAACACATGGTCTGAGTATATGACCGGAGGACAGATATGAGTGATAAGAAAGCAGAAGATATTTTGGCAGATCTTTTTCAGAGGGAAAAGAGAGATAAGCTTGAAAGATACAGGCACCTTAACAGATATGTGAAGAAAGGCCAGATCCTCTTTACCGGTTCGTCCCTTATGGAGCAGTTTCCGGTTAATGAGATTGCCATGACTTATGGAATTGATGCTGTTATCTATAATAGGGGGATTGGCGGCTATACTATCCCTGAGATGCTTGATTCAATGGATGAGCAGATATTTGCGCTTGAACCGGCAAAGATATTCATAAATATCGGAACGAATGATATAAGCCGTGAGGATGAGACCATTGAAATGCTTGTGGCAGATTACAGAAAAGTACTTCTTCAAATAAAGGAAAGGCTTCCTGAAGCTGAGGTCTATATGATGGCATATTATCCTGTTAATGTAATCGTTGCTGAAAACCAGCCCTGGCAGGGTGCAAAGAGAGCAGCGGAACTCAGACTCCAAAGGCTTGAAGAGGCTAACCATGCGGTAAAGGAGCTTGCAGCTGAGTTTGATTACCATTTCATAGATGTAAACAAGGGACTTACGGACGAGAATGGCCAGACCAGGAAAGAGCTTTCCATAGATGGAATACATATGTGGTCAGATGCCTATGAGATCATATTTGAGAATATGAAGAAATATATCCTTGAGTAACGGCAGATCGGGCAAGTGTATGGACTGCGGCTGTTCATGATTGTTAAATGTCGCCGTTTCTTAACCTATTCTTCATAATCCTCAGGGAACATCAGAATGTCCCTGATCATAGTAGTTATGAAATCGCGGCATTTGCCGCAACCTGTACCACAGCCAGTTGCAGCCTGGATCTTTTCAACGGTATCAGCGCCTCCCTTTACGGCATCAAGGATCATACCATAGTTGACATTTTTGCAGCTACAGGCAGTCTTTTCTCTTTTCATCAAAAATCCTCCATATCACTTTTGCAAACAGTATAGCAGATTCTAATACCTAAGAGGCGATAATGCATGACAAGTCTTTAGGGGCAAATTACAGGCGGAGTTCTCACTCTGATGATTCCTAAAAAGGAACAGCCTAAGCTTCCTGCAGAAGGCCCAAGCTCTCGTATGATATAGTTAAACGAATTTTTTCGAAATATGATAATTATTTGAGCTAAAAAATTGCCCCTGCACAAAGGTGTGTGGGGCGATTTGCTTAAGAACTTCCGGGAAAAGATGATGGAAAGCGACTGTCATGTACGTATTGCAAAGGGATTTTTACTTATACCTGCCCTCTTTGTTTTTTTGAGCTTCCGATGTATTTAATTTTGCGGTTTTAGCCAACTCCCTTGGTGATATTCCATATTCCTTTTTAAATGCGCGATAAAAATTTGAATAATCCTCAAAGCCATAATTATTGCAGGCTTCAGACATTGATTCACCGCTTAAAATTGCGTCGTGACATAGCTGAAGCCTTTTTTTTGCAACATATTTATGTAGTGAGATGCCAATGTTGTCTTTAAAAACATGTGAAATATAGAACTTACTCAAAAAGAAATGATTGGCAATGCTGTCCAAAGATAAGTCCTCGTCTATATTTCTTTCGATATATTCGCATATATTCTGATACAGAACATCCTGAGTTATTTTTTTGTTGTTAAATTGTTCATACGCAAGTCTGTTAACAGTAAGTATAAGTTCACAAACGCTGAGCTTTAGCTGACATTCTCTTCCAAAACGGGCACTCTTATTTTCCTCAATTATGTAAAAAAGTTTTGAAAGGATAGAATTAAAAGTAATTCTGTCAGTGTGAATGACATGTCTTGATTCTGTCAGCGCCATATTTACGGCATATGCATATTCCTGTCCCAGATGCTTCATTTCGGAAAAAGCTGATTTGCTGATCCATAAATCAAAACGCCTGTAGGGTATGTCAAAATCATGGACGAAAATTCCATGTGTAACAGAAGGCGGCACAATCAGAATATCTCCGTAGCTCAGCATATAGTGCTCTTGTTGTACCTGAGCTTCTGCATGTCCCTCCAGGAAAAAATAAAATTCATAATATTTATGCCTATGAAGACCGGTTCGGACCGTTGGCTTAGTGTCGTGATAATAATATAGTTCGAAATCAAGCGATTCCATATACTGTCTGTCGTCATACTGGCTGGTTAAATTCTTTTTCATATCCGATATTCTATACCATAATAGCAATAATTGCAAAAAGATTCATAAACAGCAATAAATGCAATATTATAAACAAGTTATGAATTTTTTTTGCAACAATGCTTTTATATAATACGTTATAGCAACAGGTGATAAACACACCTGATTCAAGAAGGAAGGGTATAGGAGGACAAAAATGAAAAATAAGTTACTTTCAATTCTGCTTTCGACATCTATGGTGGTGTCACTGGCAGCTTGTGGAAGCTCAAATCAGGGGGCAGAAACAGCAACAAGTGATGCTGCAGAATCAACAGAGGCTGCGGATTCAGCAAAAAGTGATGAGTCTGGGGAGACTGCATCTGAAGAAACTGCTGCATCTAATGAGACAGCATCAGATTATGAACTTACAGATCTGTACATAACAGTAGACGGAACACTTACTGCAAATGTTGACAATGGACAGGATGCATTTGTAGAGCAGTGGGAGAAGGCTGTATCAGAGAAACTTGGACATGATATCAAGCTTCACATCAACCAGCCTGAGCATTCCGGATATAAGGATAATATTGCTCAGCTTCTTACAACAGGTGAGCCCGGTGATGGACAGTATCCTGATGCTATGATAATGTCCGCTACAATGCTTAAGCAGTATCAGACTACAGGAATTCTTTGGAACCTTGCAGATGCATATGACAATGCTGAATTCCAGTCAAGGATTACACTGCCGCTTGTAAATGAGAATCTTAAGCTTGAAAACGGTGAGCAGTATGGATTTGCTCCTACATACGGCAATGGTTGTGTGACATATGTTAAGCAGTCATGGCTTGATGAAGCAGGAATAACAGCTGACAGCATTAAGACATTTGATGATTATTACAATATGCTAAAGGCATTTACAAAGGATGGCAGAACAGGTGTCATTGCCGCAGGCTTTGCAAAGCTTGACGAAGCACCTTATACCAATTATTTACCTGAGTTCTGGCAGGGAGCTTATCCTGCTATCTACGAAAAGGATGGCCAGTGGGTCGATGGATTCCAGGAACAGGCTACTATCGATGCGCTTGAGAGACTTGCACAGGGTTATGCTGATGGCGTAATTGATACAGATACAGAGGAAGCATCAACAAAGACAGCTCGTGAAAAGTGGTTCTCAAATGATCAGAGTACTTCAGAAGGTGTGTTCACATATTGGGCAGGAACATGGCTCAGAACACTTACAGATAATCTTGATAAGAATGATGTAGATACTGATCTTGGAGATGATAAACTTGTGCAGCTTACTCCTATCCAGGAAATTAAAGATACCTGGGGTGGCTACCTTAACCGTGAAGCACCTGTTTGGGTAATTACAGATGATGGCGATGGTGATAATTCACGAGAGCAAGCTATATTTGATGCACTTCTCGAGACCATGCTTGATGGAGATACCGTACAGACACTTTGGACTTATGGTGCAGAAGGTGTTCACTGGTCAACAGAGGCTGAGTCTTTCACAACAAATCCGGATGATCCTGAGAAGAAGACTGACTATGAGTATGCTGATGGTGAGTTCCACCTTAAGCAGTCACCGAATGACCCTAACACTTTATGGAAGAAGAACCATCTTGATCCGGTTCTTGTTATTGCACCTCTTACAAACGGATATGCTGATACCGATCCTCTTGTAGAGAAAGGAAATACATTCTTTACAGAGAACTGTGTAGACGCTCCTGCAGCTCCGTCATCAGAGGCTCTTACAGAAATCGAGGCAGATCTTGCTACAGATAAGACAACACTTGTTAACGAAGTTGTTGCAGGCAAAAAGACAGCAGCAGATGCTGTTGCAGAGTATCAGAGTAAATGGGGTGATACAGTAAGCAGCATCCTTGAGGAACTTAACGCAGCAGAATAATTATTGCTTTACCATTAGTTACTATTTTTTATATTCAAAATTATATGGGCATCCCACATGGATGCCCATATATCAACTAATGAGTAGCTTTACAACTCGTTAAAAACTATTTATGAGGTATTTTCATGGGCAAGACACAAAAGGTTACATCAACAGGACAGGTTATAAATAAGAAACCGTTAAAAACCAGAATATGGAATAATAGGGGATTTTACCTTATGTTCCTTCCGATTTTTATCTATGTGCTGATAGTTTACTATTGGCCTATGCTTGGAATTCGTTATTCGTTTTATGATTACACACTTAAGAAAATTGAATTCGTTGGCTTAAAACATTTTTCAAAAATGTTTTCAGATGTTGAATTCTGGAGAGCCTTTACTAATACGCTGAAACTATCTATTACAAAGCTTTTGATAACCACACTTACAGCCGTAATCGTGTCGGTATTTATCAATGAGATGACAAATCTGTTTGCAAAAAAAGTTTTACAGACAGTTATTTATCTTCCTCATTTTATGTCATGGACAGTTACAGCTGCTGTATTTACGCTTTTCCTTTCCACTTCATCGACAGGATTTATTAATGAGACTTTGAAAAGCTGGGGGTGGATTAGCCAAAGCATAGACTTTATGCATGAAACGAGGCTGTGGCCGATAGTGTATTATCTGGTAAATATATGGAAAGAGACAGGATGGGGAACAGTTATATTCCTGGCGACTCTTGCAGGAATAAATCCGGAAATATACGAAGCAGCTGACATCGATGGTGCAACGAGACTTCAGAAAATATGGTTTGTGACAGTACCTGAACTTGCAAACACAATAATAATTGTTCTTATTCTTAATCTTGCAAAGGTTCTGAATCTGTTTGAATCAGTTTTTGTAATGTATAACAACCGTGTTTTTGAAACATCTGATGTAATATCTACATATATTTACAGAAAGACTTTCCTTACAGCAATACCCAATTATGGATATACAACTGCTGTAGGTTTGTTTAAGTCACTTGTAGGATGTTTTCTGGTAGTTTTGTGCAACTGGGCAAGTAAAAAAATCCGCGGACGCGGAATCATCTGAGGAGGAATACAATGGCAAAGGCTAAAGAATATGCGGTTGGTCGTAAGAGAAAGACGGGCCTCTTCGATGTAATTAATTATGGTGTTTTTATACTTATAGGACTTATAGTTCTCGTACCTATATGGAAGGTTGTTGCTGACTCATTTAATGCGGTTGGGGTATATAAATTTCAGCTGTGGCCCAATCAGCCCACTCTGGACGGATATCGTACTATTTTGCATACTGCAAAGTTGTATACACCATTTGTAAATTCAGTAATAACTACTATTCTCGGAACTCTTCTGGGACTGATATTATCTACCCTTGGAGGTTATGTGCTTGCACAGTATGACCTTCCGGGAAGAGATCTTTTGGCATATTTTCTTTTGTTTACCATGATATTTTCAGGCGGTATGATACCTGAATACCTGGTTATGAAGAAACTGCATCTGGTTAACAGCATGTGGATTTTGGTTGTTAAGCATGGAATGAATGTTTACAACCTGGTGCTTATGAGAAACTTCTTTGAAGGAATTCCGGGATCATTGTTTGAGGCTGCAAAAATTGATGGATGCACACCAATGGGGATTTTCTTTAAAATAGTGCTTCCTCTTTCAAAGGCTGCGCTTGCATCCATAGGTCTTATGTTTGCTGTAACAGTTTGGAATGATTATTCAACAGTTCAGATTTATATTACGAATCGTGATCAGGTTAATTTCCAGTATATTCTGAGAGTTATGGTCATGGACGGAGATACGCCAACAACTTCATATAATGTTTCGCAGAACACTTTGTATTATTCAGCGATTGTTTGTGCGATTCTTCCATTTATGGCACTTTATCCGTTCCTGCAAAAATACTTTGTAAAGGGTGTAAATATCGGAGCGGTAAAAGAGTAAGAAATATATTTATAGAGCCGAAGCTTCGAAACATGAGCTTCGGCTTATATCTTAAGATGATGACAGGCAGGATATAAAAACTACTGACTTACTTAAGGGATGTCTCTGGAGGAGAAATGAGAATAATATTTTGGGCAGGAGATTCCACAAATACCTGCAATAAGGCAAATAAATATCCACAAACAGGTATAGCTCAGGCTTTTGACAGATATACCCGCCCCGATGTGGTCATATATGATCATGCTATTAATGGCAGAAGCACTAAAAGTTTTATTGACCAGGGAAGACTTGCGACAATAAACGATGAGATAAAAGAAGGAGATTTCCTTTTCATTCAGTTCGGACACAATGACGAGAAAAAAACTGATTTTAGCAGGTATACCGATCCGAAAGGATCTTTTGTTGATAATCTGGGAAAATTCGTGAATGTAGCCAGAAACAGAGGTGCAATACCGCTTTTTATAACACCTTTGGAGCGCAGAAGCTTTGAAGATGATCATGTACATCTTAGAAAATCAGATCATGAACCTTATGTTGAAGGATATTATATTGCTTCAGAAAAATACAATGTACCAATAATAGATCTGTATAAAGTAAGCAGAGAATTTATTGAAAAAACGGGAGATGAACCTACAAAAAAGTACTTTATGCACGTAAAACCGGGAGAGGTATTCTGGCTCCCGGATGGTTTGTCTACAGACAATACTCATTTAAGGTATGAAGGTGCTATGAAGTTTGGGGAACTTCTGGCAGGTGAGATTATAAAGGCAGGCGAGCCCTATGCGTCACTCATTGATGAAACAGTACTGGCGGAGCTTAAAATGGTTCACGATTCCAATCTGATGGACGAGGGTGTGGCAGATGAGTATAAGTGAGAAATGCACTAATCCAATTATATTTGTAAATCAGTAAGAAGGATAACAGCGATGCAATTGACACAAGATAGTGATTCAAACAGATTTGAGGAAAGGTACAGAAAATATAAGGACAAGCCGCTTGTAGCTCTAATATCTTTTTACAGTGGATATTATCATAACTTTGTTTTATCAGTATTTTTTTATACTATAAAACATTCACCTGTGTGGATAATGCCTATAGTTACAGCAAATATCATCAATTATGTAACAAGGGGAGCAGAAGATGCAGGCAGACTGATTATATTTAATGCATCGATTGTTGCAATATTGCTGATACTTAACATCCCTATGAATTATCTACATATGCATTTCAGGGCATCAGCAGTCAGAAAAGTTGAGGCCGGACTTAGAAGTGCACTTGTTCACAAAGTGCAGACGATGTCTATCCTGTCAGAAAAGGACATTCAGTCAGGACGTATACAGTCAAAAATAATACGTGATGTTGAGGCGATTGAGACACTATCAGATCAGATTTTTGTTAACTTCATGAATATCATCATCAATGTGGTGGTGGCACTTACAGTAACAGTATCAAAAAGCAGGGTTGTATTCATCTTTTTCCTATTGATGGTACCTATGGCGGCGATACTTGTATATATTTTCAAAAAACCGATAAAGGTTCATAACCAGCGTTTTAGAAAAGAAGTGGAGGCAACATCTGCAAAGGTATCAGAAATGATTGAACTGGTGCCTGTAACAAGAGCTCATGCACTTGAAGAAGATGAAATAAGCAGAATGGATGAACAAATGTATCAGATAGCAGCAGAAGGCTATCAGCTTGATATGGTTCAGACCAATTTTGGTGCGGTGAGCTGGGCTTTTTTTCAGATGTTTCAGGTAATATGCCTGGTATTCACATCTTTTCTTGCTCTGAGTGGCAAAATTCCTGCAGGTGACGTTGTTCTTTATCAAAGCTATTTTACAACTATAGTCGGGCAGGTGACGAGCATGCTGAATCTGTTGCCTACCATTTCAAAAGGGCTTGAGTCAGTAAGTAGTGTAGGTGAGATCTTGTCAGTTGAGGATATTGAAGATAACGAGGGAAAGATATCGATTGATGATTTAAAGGGCAATTACAGGTTTAGCCACGTCAGATATGCATATCCGGGTGATGAAAAAAAAGTAATAAACGATTTGGATTTCGAGGTACACCGGGGAGAAACAGTAGCATTTGTTGGAGAATCAGGAGGAGGTAAATCCACAATTCTCAATTTGATAATCGGCTTTATGATGCCGGTGGATGGGATGATATATGTGGATGGAATTCCGTTAAATGAGATTAATCTTAGAAGCTACAGGAGATTCCTGGCTGTAGTACCACAGAATACAGCGCTGTTTTCAGGATCTATCAGAGACAATATCCTCTATGGAACAACTGATGTATCTGAGGAGGTTTTAGATCGGGTCATAAAGGAATCAGGGTTACAGGAAGTGATAAAAAAGCTTCCGAATGGCATGGATACATTTGTGGGAGAACATGGTGACAGACTCTCGGGTGGCCAGAAACAAAGAATATCAATTGCAAGAGCGCTTATACGTGATCCCAAAGTCATCATTCTGGATGAGGCAACTTCCGCTCTTGATGCAATTTCCGAACGGGAGGTTTCCGGTGCACTTGATAATATGTCTGATTCAAGGACTACATTTATCGTAGCTCATAAACTGGCAACCATCAGAAAAGCAGACGAGATAATTGTTATAAAAAATGGCAGGGTTGTAGAAAAAGGCACCTATGAAGAACTATTGAATAACAAGGGATATTTTTATTATATGGGTGAACAATTTGAGAACTGACAAGTATTATGCTATTTCCATGATGAGATACTGACGGAGGTGTTTGGGAAATATGACTAAAGCAGAAACAAAAGAACTTCTCAAAGAATATGTACTGTATCTGATGGAAAATTCCGATGCGGAACATCCTATGTGGAATATTGAGAAGGTCAGAAGCGGGAAACAGAATAAATGGAATTATATAGACGGGTGCATGATCACAGCGCTTCTAAGGCTATATTCAATAACGGGTGAGCGAAAGTCCCTGGATTTTGCAGATGATTTTGTCTCATTTTATGTAAATGAGGATGGAACAATAAATACCTATGAGGTAGGAGAATATAATCTGGATAATATAAGGCCTGCCTGCAACTTGTTCGCGCTATATGATCTGACCGGCAGGGAAAAATACAGAAAGGCTATGGATACAGTAAGAAGTCAGCTTGATACCATGCCAAGAACGAAGGAAGGCAATTTTTGGCATAAGCAGATTTATCCAAACCAGGTATGGCTTGATGGCTTATATATGGCACAGCCTTTTTATATGGAATATGAAAGAAGATATCGCAAGATGAACGGATGTCTTGATTCCTTCAGGCAGTTTGAGAATGTCAGAAGATTTATGCGAGATGAAAAGACAGGTCTGTATTATCACGGATATGACGAGTCAAGACAGATGTATTGGGCAGATAAAAATACGGGATGTAGCCCGAATTTCTGGCTAAGAGCGACAGGGTGGTTTATGGCTGCTCTTGTGGATACTGCAGAAGCAATGGGAGAGCAGACATATTACGAATACAGAACGCTTCAGGATATGTTAAAAAATCTGGCAGACAGTCTACTCAATTACCTTGATCCGGAATCAAAAATGTTTTACCAGGTAATAGACAAAAAGGGAGCTGCGGGCAATTATTTGGAGACCTCAGGGTCAGCCCTTATTTCTTATGCTTTGGCAAAAGGAGTGAGGTTATCTTATTTACCAAAAAGATATGCCAAAATTTCAGAAGAAATATTCTATGGAATAACAGAAAAATATCTGTCCAAAAACGAGGATGGTCTGCCAAGACTTGGAGGAATATGCCTTGTGGCAGGACTTGGTGGAAAAGATCACAGGGATGGTTCACTTTCGTACTATTTTGGTGAGCCTGTTGTAGAAAACGATGCGAAAGGAACTGCCCCGCTCCTGATGGCATATACAGAGCTTCTCAGTCTGGAACAACGAGGTGTGTTAAATGAAATTTGAAGTTATTGATACAGAGCCCAGAAATATTACGGTGGAACTTGATAATACTGAATGTTTTATGCCTGCAGAAGCAGTAAAAGTTATGGTTAATGATATTGAATATCATGCAGAGAACAGGAACGTATTTAGCATCGGTGGACTTGAACCTGATAAGGAATATGAGGTTTCAATCATTGATCATGAATGGATATGTGAAAGAAAAGTCATAAAAACATCTTATGAATCTGTTTTGCTGGATGTAAGTGAATTCGGGGCAGTCGGAGATGGAAAAAATGATGACACGGCATATATTCAGGCCGCAATAAGTTCATGCCCATCGGATGGAACGGTATACCTGGGAAAAGGAACATTTTTATCGGGACCATTGTTTCTTAAAAGCGGCATTCATATATGGATTGATAAAGGAGCGACTCTTTTAGGCAAAACCGATAGACAAAGTTACCCTATTCTGCCCGGAATGACACTATATACGGATGAAACTGCGGAATTTAACCTTGGTACCTGGGAAGGCAATCCTTTATCGTGCTTTGCCGCACTGATAACAGGTATTAATGTACATGATGTGAAGATATTCGGAGAGGGGACGATTGACGGTAATGCACAAAGCGGAGATTGGTGGATAAACCCCAAAGAAAAGGCTGGGGCATGGAGACCGAGACTGATATTCCTTAAGGAATGCAGTAACGTTACCGTGCAGGGGATAACTGTTCAGAATTCACCATCCTGGACAATCCATCCTTATTATTCGGAAGCAATAAATCTGATCGGTTTGAGCATTAAAAATCCGGACAATTCGCCAAATACTGATGGAATTGACCCTGAGAGCTGCAGTGATGTGAACATTATAGGAACTAAAATATCTGTTGGGGATGATTGCATAGCAATTAAGTCAGGAAAATATTACATGGCTCTTAGGCACTACAAGAATACATCAAATATAACTGTCAGGAATTGCAGGCTTAACAGAGGGCATGGAAGTGTCACAGTAGGAAGCGAATGTGCAGGTGGAGTAAATGGCGTAAAGGTGACCAGATGTCTGTTTGATTCCACTGACAGAGGACTCAGAATTAAGACAAGAAGAGGAAGGGGTGAAAAGTCAATTCTTCAAAATATTCTGTTTGAGAATATAAAAATGGAGAATGTAAGAATGCCGTTTACCATCAATATGTTTTATTTTTGTGATCCGGACGGACACAGCGAATACTGTCAAAGTAAAGAGTTCATGGAAGTCAATGAAATGACTCCGTCAATAAAAGATATTACTGCGAGAAATATCGAATGTGCGGGAGTTGACGTGTGCCTGATCACGGTATATGGACTTCCGGAATCTAAAGTTGAAGAGGTAACGCTTGAGAACATTAAGGCAATCTACATGGATGAAAAGGACAGAGCTCCCGAAGTCCCTGTCATGATGGATGGCATTGACAAGATGAGCGGGAGAGGAATATTTGTCAGAAACACAAAGAAACTTGTCATTAGGGATGTGGAAGTAACAGGTACGGTGGACTCGGAGCCGGATATCAGCGAAACAGATATATGTGACATAGAAAATGTAAAGTTAGGATAAAAACCGGTATTGCGGGGAAAATGATGGAAAAAATAAGGATATCAGTGGGTCCTTTGGGGGATTACCGCACAATAGGAGAAGCTGCTGAAGCAGTGCCGTATATGGCAAGTGCTGTTATAGATATAGCAGAAGGGATCTATAAAGAAAAACTGTCCATAGAAAAAAAGGACATAACCCTCAGAGGGGCCGGAATGAATAAGACGGTCATATCTTATGATGACTGTGCAGAACAGCTTCTTGAAGATAATACAAAAAGAGGGACGTTCAGAAGTCAGACATTATTTATCGGCGGAGAAAGGGTCAAAGTGCAGGATCTGACCGTAGAGAATACTGCAGGCTGGGGAAATGGCGTAGGTCAGGCGCTTGCAATTTACGCAGATGCTGATGAGGTTGTAATGGAGAATGTCAGTATACGCTCAAGGCAGGATACACTTTTTATGGCACCACTTCCTTTGACAGAGCGGTTTAAGAACGGTTTCTTTGGTCCACGTATGCTTACAAACAGGCGAAATACGCGTCAGTTTTATAAAAACTGTGTGATTTGTGGAGATGTTGATTTCATATTCGGCGGTGCGGATGCGGTGTTTGATAACTGTGAGATAGTGGTAATGGACAGGAAAAAAGACATTAACGGCTATGTTACAGCGCCTTCCGAAAATCTTGGAGAATTAGGCATGGTGTTTAGAGAATGCCATATCCATGGTGAGAATAAAGATATGGAAGGTACCGTATTTTTAGGAAGACCCTGGAGACCGACAGGTAAGGTGGCATTCATAGATTGCACCTACGATAATTCCATACACCCACTAAGATTCAGCGAGTGGTATGAGATGGAAACGATGGAGAGTGAGGCATTCTTTGCGGAATACAATTCGAGGGATGAAATGGGGAATGAGCCTGATTTATCAAAGAGAAATAAATGGGTAAAACTCCTGTCACCTGAGGAAGCTTCAAAAATAAGAGAAGCGGCAGATAGTCTGGTAATGAGTGTTAGGAGGCAGAATTAATGCAGATAGGATTACGTGCACATGATGCGGAATATGGACCGTTAAATGAACTTATACCCAGAATAAAAGAACAGGGCTTTAGCTGTATTCACCTGGCGCTTTCCAAATCCATAAAGGAATTCAAGGTGACTGAAAGTGCCATGACTCCCGGACTTGCCATGTATATTAAAAATCTATGCAGAAATAATCATATAGATATTGCAGTGCTTGGCAATTATCAAAATCTTGCACATCCCGACAAAGACAAACTTGATGAGATTAAGAAAAGATATATAGCGCACATGAGATTTGCATCAATTCTTGGCTGCGGCGTTGTGGGTACTGAAACTGGTGCGGTTAATGCTGAATATAAATACGAGCCGGCGAATCATGAGCGGGAAGCACTTGATATTTTTATTAAGAATCTGAAGCCGGTGGTAAATGCTGCGGAGAAATTCGGCGTGATAGTTGCTATAGAACCTGTCTGGAAGCATATTGTATACGGCCCTGAACAGGCGAGATTTGTGCTTGATGAGATAGGAAGTCCCAACCTTCAAATTATTTTTGACCCTGTAAACATGCTCTATTCAGGAAATATTGATGAACAGGACAGCATTATTACGAGGACCTTCGATTTGCTTAAGGATGATATAGCTGTAATTCATATGAAGGATTTCGAATTATGCGGAGATGAACTTAAATCAATACCTGCGGGTAAAGGTGACCTGAACTATGAACTTCTTTTATCCAAGATCAAAGAATACAAGCCGTGCATACAGTGTACTCTGGAAAACACATCTCCTGACAATGCGGTAGATACGCGAATGTATGTGGAGAAATTGTATGCAAACGTATAAAATAACTGCTGTTATAGAAGATGGACATAAATATTGTAAAAATTGTTGTACTTGTTGTATAAGTTGGTTTAAAACCCCAAAGCTATATAAAAAATAAAGATTTGCAATTAGTATTATAGGAAAGGTTTTAATTGGGAGCTGGTAAAAGATGAAAAATTTTTTAGATGAAGATTTTATTTTACAAACTGAGACTGCAAAGCATATTTTTCATGATTATGCGGAAAAATTGCCAATAATTGATTATCATTGCCATATTTCACCTCAGGAAATATATGAGGACAGGAGATTTGAAACTCTTGGAGATGTATGGTTTGGGGGAAAACAGGAGGATGGTTCCTATTTTGGAGATCACTATAAATGGAGACTGATGCGTTCAAACGGAATTCCTGAGGAGATGGTAACGGGAAGGGAAGATGAACTGCAAAGATTCAAAGGATTTGCAGAAACTTTAACCAAAGCGATAGGCAACCCTATGTATCATTGGTGCAATCTGGAACTTAAAAAGTACTTCGGAATCACCAAGCCGCTTACTGTTCAAAATGCCGAGGAAATATGGAATAAATGTAATGACATGCTGCAAAATGATCCGGGGATGACCGTAAGAGGGCTGATCAGACAGAGCAACGTGGCATATGTGGGAACAACAGATGATCCGACAGACTCTCTTGAATGGCATGAGAAAATTGCGAACGACGATAGCATAGAGTTTATGGTTAGACCATCCTTCAGACCTGACAAGGCAATCAACATAACAAAAGAAGGCTTTAGAGAATATATTGTAAAACTTGCTGAAACTGTTGGAAAAAGATCACTTGATTCTGCTGAGGAAGTTATTGATGCGCTGATACAAAGAGTAGAATTTTTTGCTGCGCACGGCTGCGTTGCATCTGACCACGGACTGGATTATATCCCGTTTAAAATGATGACAATGGCCGAATGTAACAATGCTTTTACAAAGGTAATGAACGGGAAAGAAATAACACTTGATGAGGCAGAAGGATATCAGACAGCGCTGCTCCTTTCACTCGGAAAGGCTTATCACAAGCATGGAATTGCTATGGAGCTCCACTATTCCTGTCTTAGAAATATGAATGAGAGAATGTTCAGGCTGGAGGGACCGGATACCGGATTTGACATGATTGCCAATAATTCCTGCGGAGGGAATATTGCAAAGCTTATGTCGGAGCTTGATAAAACAGGTGAACTTCCAAAAACGATAATTTTCTCTTTGAATCCTGCAGATAATGCGCAGATAGGAACTATATTAGGATGCTTCCAGTCATCTGAGGTTCCCGGGAAAATTCAGCATGGTCCCGCATGGTGGTTTAATGACACCAAATCAGGAATGGAAGAGCAGATGAAATCGTTAGCTAATTTGGGGCTGCTTGGTAATTTTATTGGTATGCTTACAGACTCCAGATCATTTTTGTCATACACAAGGCATGATTATTTTAGAAGGATAATGTGCAATCTTATAGGAGAATGGGTAGAAAATGGGGAATACCCAAATGACGAGAAGGCACTGGAAAGCATTGTTTCCGGGATTTCTTATTATAACGCAAAGAGATATTTCGGAATCTGAGAGGAGGACTTTTAACATGGAGAAGCTTAGTTACAAACTATTGGGGGAAAAGGGGTACGATGGATACCTTCTAAAGGATGCACCGGAGAGGGTTCTTCAGTTTGGCGAAGGAAATTTCCTTCGTGCGTTCGTCGATTACTTTATCGATCTTATGAACGAAAAAGCAGGATTTAACAGCAAGGTTGTTTTATGTCAGCCAATAGAACAGGGACTCGCTGATATGATAAACGATCAGGAAGGTCTTTACACACTTTATTTACGGGGACAGGAAAATGGGCAAAAAGTTAATAACAAAAGAGTTATTTCCAGTGTTTCAAGATGCCTTAATCCATACAGAGAATTTGATGAATTCTTAGCCTGTGCCAAAAATCCCGAAATGAGATTCATTGTAAGCAACACTACAGAGGCAGGTATAGCTTATGATCCTTCCTGCAAACCGGAGGATAGACCGTGTGCAAGTTTTCCGGGAAAACTGACACAGTTCCTGTATGAAAGATTTAATAACAAACTTCCGGGATTTATTATTTTATCCTGCGAGCTCATAGACAGAAACGGAGATGAGCTACTAAAGTGCGTAAATAAATATATAGATCAGTGGGGATTGTCTGAAGAATTCAGAGACTTTGTAAATAATGATAATATTTTCTGCTCCACACTCGTGGACAGAATAGTTCCAGGTTATCCGAGAGCAGAAGCTGATGCTATTTGTGAGGAGCTTGGATATAAAGACAATATTATTGATACGGCTGAAGTGTTTGGCGCGTGGGTTATAGAAGGACCGCAGAAGATTAAGAAAGAATTTCCTGTGGAAGAAGCCGGACTTCCCATACTTGTAGTAGATAATGTTGATCCTTATAAAAAGCGCAAAGTAAGGATCTTAAACGGTGCGCATACATCTATGATTATGGGTGCATATCTTGCAGGACAGAATATTGTAAGAGATTGCATGAAAGATGATGTAATAAGGGGATATATGAATAAGGCTCTCTATGATGAGATTATTCCGGTTCTCAAGGGACTTGATAAGAAAGATCTTGAGGATTTCGCAGCCGCAGTTACAGACAGATTTGCAAATCCTTTCATTGACCATGAACTGCTTAGTATTTCCCTGAATTCAGCATCTAAGTGGAAGGCAAGAGTTATGTACACAGTACTCGAATATTATGAACAGAAGAAGGAGTTACCCAAAGTACTGACATTTTCGTTTGCTGCATTTCTTGCTTTTTATCACAGAGGTTATGAAAAGCGGGAAGGCGCTCTGGTTGCAGAAAGAGACAATAATGAATACCTTATCAAAGATGACGAATGGGTACTTGATGCGTTCCTTGCTCTGAAAGATGCTGATAATGAGAAGTTGGCAAGAGATATTATTGCCAATGAGAAGATGTGGGGAGATGCGCTCATAAAACTATCCGGATTTGAAGAAGCAGTTATTAAAGACCTTGCCCTGATAGATGAAAAGGGCATGTATGAAGCCATGAGGGAGGTTCAGGGTGAATAGTATCAGGATACATCCTCTGGATAATGTTGCAGTTGCACTTAGAGACCTAGAAAAGGGTGAAATTATAGATGCATCTGAAGATGGGTTAAAAACTATTGAGGCAATTGGAAGAGGGCATAAAGTAGCGCTTAATGACATAGCCGAAGGATCCTCGATAGTAAAATACGGAAACTGTATAGGCATTGCCACAGATGAAATAAAATCAGGAAGTTTTGTGCATGTACATAATGTCAAAACCTCTCTTTCTGAGAATTCCAAATTTGAGTATAAACCTGAAATACCATTGCTTCCTAAAGTAGCAAACAGGACTTTTATGGGTTACAGGAGAGCCAAAGGAAAAGTAGGAATCAGAAATGAAATATGGATTATTCCTACTGTCGGATGTGTGAACCGGATTGCGGAGAAATTGGCCAGAGACAATCAGAACCTTGTAAAGGGATCAATTGAGGGATTATATGCATATACCCATCCGTACGGATGCTCTCAAATGGGTGATGACCATGAAACTACAAAGAGGGTCCTTGCAGCACTTGTAAAACATCCAAATGCAGGCGGGGTTCTTGTTCTTTCTTTGGGGTGTGAGAATCTTACTTCAGAACAATTCAAGGAAGAACTCAGGGAATGGAACGGAGAAAGAGTGAAATTCCTTACCTGTCAGGACTGCGAAGACGAGATTGAGGAAGGCAGCAAACTTCTCAAAGAATTGGCGGATTATGCAGGCCAGTCCAAGCGTGAGGAAATAGATGCATGCGAGCTTATTGTAGGAATGAAGTGCGGAGGTTCTGATGGCCTTTCAGGAATAACTGCCAATCCAACGGTTGGCAGATTTTCTGACAGACTTATCTCTATGGGAGGTTCTACTGTTCTTACAGAGGTTCCTGAGATGTTCGGGGCTGAATCAATTCTTTTTAATAGATGTAAGGATAGCGCCACGTTCCATAAAGCAGTTTGTATGGTTGATAATTTCAAGAAATATTTTGTGGATCACGGACAGGTTGTATATGAAAATCCAAGCCCCGGAAATAAAGCTGGCGGGATTACAACTCTTGAGGACAAGTCTTGTGGATGTGTTCAAAAAGGCGGAAGTGCTCAGATTTCAGATGTACTGGAGTATGCTGAGCCGGTAAAAATTAAAGGACTGTCATTATTGTCAGGTCCGGGAAATGATATGGTATCTACTACAGACCTTACAGCTGCAGGAGCACATCTGATACTTTTTACAACCGGAAGGGGAACACCCTTTGGGGCACCTGTTCCGACAGTGAAGATTTCAACGAATACTGCGCTATATGAGAAGAAAGGCAGTTGGATAGATTTCAATGCAGGAAAGGTAGCTGAAGGAAAAGAGTCTCTGGATGAAGCAGGGGACAGACTCCTGGACTATGTTTTGGATGTTGCAAGTGGACAAAAAACCAGGCAGGAAGACGCCGGGTATAGAGAAATATCCATATTTAAAGATGGAGTAACGCTCTGATTCGGAGTAAAACTTAAAGGTATTAATAGCGAATAGTTAATTTATTGGAGGAGATCATGGATTTAAATTTGAGAGAAGATGCAATATTTGATGCAGTATCATTAGGGGAAGTTATGCTTAGACTTGATCCAGGTGAAGGAAGAATCAGAACAGCCAGACATTTTAATGTTTGGGAAGGTGGCGGAGAATATAACGTAATAAGGGGCCTTAGACGTTGTTTTGGACTTAAGACCACTGTTCTTACAGCCTTTGCCGATAATGAAGTCGGAAAGCTTATGGAGGATCTGATTCTGCAGGGTGGAGTAGATACATCCTTCATTAAATGGATGAAAACAGACGGAATAGGCAGAGAGTGCAGAAATGGCCTCAATTTTACAGAGAGAGGTTTTGGAATAAGAGGAGCAAAGGGATGTTCCGATAGAGCAAATACTGCTATATCAAAGGTAAAGCCTGAAGATTTTGATCTTGAGAAGCTTTTTGGAGATATGGGAGTAAAGTGGCTTCACACCGGCGGAATATATGCTGCATTATCAGAACAGTCATGTGAGACAGTGCTTGAGGTTATCAAAACAGCTCGTAAATATGGAACAGTTATTTCTTATGACCTGAATTATCGTCCTTCCATGTGGAGTGCAATCGGAGGAAAGGAAAAGGCTCAGGAAGTAAATAAAGAGATAGCTAAGTATGTTGATGTAATGATTGGAAATGAGGAAGACTTTACTGCCTGCCTGGGATTCGAAATAGAAGGCAATGATGAGAACCTTGCTAAGCTTGATATTGATGGCTATAAAAAGATGATAAGAGAGGTAGTGAAAACATATCCTAACTTCAAGGCTGTTGCGACTACATTAAGAGAGGTAAAGACAGCAACAGTAAATGATTGGAGTGCGTTGTGCTTTGCGGATGGTGAGATTTATAAGGCCAAGGACTACAAAGGTCTTGAGATTATGGACCGTGTAGGTGGCGGAGATTCATTTGCTTCCGGTCTTATATATGGGCTGATGACCACTGGCGATGCAGAAACAGCTGTTAATTACGGTGCGGCACATGGAGCTCTTGCTATGACTACTCCCGGAGATACAACAATGGCTGATAAGAGTGAAGTTGAAGCTATTATGGGCGGAAAAGGCGCAAGAGTACAGAGATAATAGGAAAAGGTATGGAGAAAAGGTATGGATATTAGATATTCTGCAAATCAGAGAGATGTAAAAAGATATACAACAGAAGAACTCAGAAAAGAGTTTTTGATAACAGGACTTTATGAGGCTGACAAGGTAAAGGCTGTTTACTCACATGTGGATAGAATGGTTACCTTTGGCTGTATGCCGGTTACGAGAGAAGTAGCCCTTGATGATGGAATAGATGTATATCACAATTTCGGAACTTCTTATATTTTGGAGAGAAGAGAAATCGGCATTTTCAATATTGGTGGTAAAGGTAAGATAAAGGTCGATGGAACAGAATATGCCCTTGATCATAAAGATTGCCTTTATATCACAAAGGGAGCCAAATCGATTCTGTTTTCATCAGACAATAAGGATACACCGGCTAAGTTTTATATGGTAAGTGCTCCTGCACATTGTTCTTATGAGACAAGGCTTCTTACTTTTAAGGATGCTGTTAAGCGTCCTCTTGGAACAACAGCCGAATGCAATAAGAGAGTCATTAACCAGTTTATTCATCCGGATGTTTTGAAAACCTGTCAGCTTAGTATGGGAATGACGGTTCTTGAAGAGGGAAGCGTATGGAATACGATGCCTTCACACACTCATGAGAGAAGGATGGAGATATATACATATTTTGATATACCTGAGAACCAGGTAGTATTCCATTTTATGGGAGAACCTACTGAGACCAGACATATTGTAATGAAAAACGAAGAGGCAGTAATATCACCTTCATGGTCAATTCATTCAGGAGCAGGTACTTCAAACTACACATTTATATGGGCAATGGGCGGAGAAAACCAGGAATTTGACGATATGGATAATCTGAAGCCGACAGATCTTATGTAATGTGAATGTTCATAGAGGAGAAATGAAATGAGCGAAGATATGTTTTCATTAAAAGGTAAGGTGGCATGGGTTACCGGTGCTGCCTATGGAATAGGTTATGCGATTGCTAAGGCATATATTGAGGCTGGAGCAAAGGTTGTTTTTAACTGCAGCAGACAGGATACTGTGGACAGAGGACTTAAGAGTTATGAAGAGGATGGGCTTTTCGATTCAGTTAAAGGTTATGTCTGTGATGTAACTGATGAGGCAGCCGTGAAAAAGCTTCATGAAACAATTGTGAAGGAAGTGGGTGAAGTAGACATCCTCGTCAATAATGCAGGAATGATAAGACGTGTGCCCATGACGGAGATGGAAGCAAGTGACTTTAGAAGAGTTATCGATGTTGACCTTACGGCTCCGTTTATCGTATCTAAGACTGTCATTCCGTCCATGATAAAAAGAGGTGGCGGTAAGATTATAAATATATGCTCAATGATGTCAGAACTTGGAAGAGAGACTGTATCAGCTTATGCGGCAGCAAAGGGTGGTCTTAAGATGCTTACCAGGAATATCGCATCGGAGTATGGTGCCTACAATATTCAGTGCAATGGTATCGGCCCGGGCTATATTGCTACAGAACAGACAGCTCCGCTGAGGGAGAGACAGGCTGATGGTTCAAGACATCCTTTTGACAGTTTCATAATTGCCAAGACACCTGCTGAAAGATGGGGTGAGTCAGATGATCTTAAAGGTCCTGCAGTTTTCCTTGCATCAAAGGCATCAGATTTTGTTAATGGACATATACTTTATGTTGATGGCGGTATTTTGGCTTATATCGGTAAACAGCCATAATACCGGATTAAGAATAATTTACTAATAAGAAGATATTAAAGGGAGAATCAAATGAGCAATATTATTGAGGAGCTATCACAATATGGAGTGGTTCCGGTAGTGGTTATAGATAGAGTAGAGGATGCAAAACCTCTTGGAGAGGCACTCGTTAAAGGTGGTTTAAAATGTGCTGAAGTGACATTCAGAACAGCTGCTGCAGCTGATGCAATTAAAATAATGACAGATAATTTTCCGGATATGCTGGTTGGAGCAGGAACTGTTTTATCAACAAAACAGGTGGATGAGGCCATTGAGGCAGGAGCAAAGTTCATTGTTAGCCCGGGATTTGATCCTGAGGTTGTGGATTACTGTCTTGAGAAAGGGTATCCAGTGCTGCCCGGAGTAGCTACTCCTTCAGAGGTAGCGCAGGGCGTAAAAAGAGGCCTCAAGGTTCTTAAATTTTTTCCCGCTGAACAGGCAGGCGGTCTTGCAATGATCAAGGCTATGGCAGCACCTTACACAGGCATTAAGTTCATGCCAACAGGTGGAATCAATGAAAAGAACATGAGAGATTATCTTTCTTATGACAGAATTGCATGTTGTGGTGGTAGCTGGATGGTCAAAGGTGATCTTATTAAATCATGCGCCTTTGATAAGATTGAGGATATGACAAAAGAAGCTGTTAAAGTTGTTAAGGAAATCAGAGGATGAAAGACCCAATACTGATGCACTATGGAGCCCAATCAATAGACTGATATTGTTTACGAAAAGCTGCGGGGGGTGATACCTCTCATTGATGCATTATGGAACAGAGCTTCAATAAACTGTACAGTAGCTTTATATGATGCGGATGAATATATAATGTATATCTTCATCAAGGACACATGATTGAGAAGAAGTATAAGGAACAATATTCAGTTTGCTGAGCTGATTGTATATGAAGATTAGCTTTCAGTTTTATGTACGATTGGACGAATTGGGATTTGTGAGGGTAAACATGACTATAGAAATCAACGGAAATCTGGACGGTTCTATTCTTGATATCGGTGGAGGGGGCGAAGCTGTAATCGGACAGATATACAAAGATAGAGTAACCGCTATTGATAACCGGCAGGAAGAGTTGGATGAAGCTCCAGACTGCTGTGTAAAACAGCATATGGACGCAACAGAATTGTTGTTTTCGGATAATTCGTTTGACAATGTAACCTTTTTCTATACTCTTATGTACATGACAGAGGAAACCCAGTGTAAATCGATCTGCGAGGCAGCACGTGTCCTTAAAGCAGGCAAATTGATGAACATTTGGGATTGTGACATTCGTTCTGCTTATCCTGAACCTTTTATTGTTGATCTGGATATCAAGACTGACAACAATACGATCCATACAGGCTATGGAATCGTAAAAAAGGATACACAATCATCAGATTCCATCATTCACATATTGAAACAAGCAGGGCTTAGCATAGAATACTTTCAGAAGAAAGATGGTCAGTTCCATATTCAGTGCAAAAAATAGAATAAGACAAGTTCCCATTTGTAGGGCTGATGTGGTAGTAAGTTTTATAAGATATATCGTAAAGTGAAGTTTGGAGAGAGAATCCTGTAAACCACTATATAATTGTTGTATTGGGGCATGGCAATATGCCCCAAATGGAGCAACTTTAGTCAAATCGAACTTAAGGCATTCTCAAAAACGAGAGTGCCTTTTTTATATTTTTTTAATAAATTCAGGGTGTATTCCTGCAGAAGTTAAGACGATAAAAGATATATAAGAAATGGATAAGTGTCTTACTATGCGTTTTTAGATATAAATGAATGAAAAGGATGTCGGCTTTTTTACAAGGAGGTAGATCAGTATGACAGGAATTAATGGCATTTCTGCATATCAGCAGATAAATCAGAGTGTCTATAACGAGAAATCGGGAGTGTCTAAGACTCCTGATACAGGTAGGGCAGATCTGGCTGGTTCAGCGAAAAATTCTCAGCAGGCAAAAGTAGAAATAAAAGCGTGGAGTCCGATAGATACCACGAGTTCACTTGTGCCCAGAAAAACTGAATATGGGATGACTATTGGAGATGTGCAGCTTTCCGATAAGGCAAAGGACTACTATAATTCGCTGAAATCAAAATATCATAATATGGAGTTCATTGCTGTCAGCAAGGATATGAAAGCGCAGGTCCAGCAGAATGCTGCCTCCTATGGCAATGCCAACAAAATGGTAGTCCTTATAGATGAAGAGAAGCTTGAGCGGATGGCGACGGATGAATCATATCGCAAAAAATATGAGGGAATCATTGCCATGGCACAGACTAAGATGTCAGAGGCTAAGATGGGACTTGCCAGCAGCGGCGCAAGTGTTAAGAATTTTGGGATGAGTGTTGATTCTAATGGTAAGGAGAGTTTCTTTGCCACTGTAAATAAATCTTCAGATCTTCAGAAAAAGCGTACAGAAAAGAAAGCAGCAGAGAAGAAGGCTCAGAAACTTCAGGAAAAGAAGAAAGCGGAAAAGAAGGCGCAGGAGGAACGTATCCAAAAAGCCAGGGATAAAAAAGCTGAAAAGGAAGATACTGATAAAGATGATTCCAGGATTAAAGATGACGAGGGATATGTAACATTCGAAGCAGATTCCATGGATGAACTTCTCTCCAAGGTGCAGACATACTCATATAATAATGCATCCGGAAAAGTTATGACTCAGGCCGAGCAGATGGTAGGAACAAAGATAGATTTCAGAGGCTGATGTTTTATGCACACAGCCGCACAGTGGAAATTGCTGCTATGCAGCGTGCGGCTGGCGCGAGAGGAATCGTATAAATACGATTCCTGCATGTTATGAGGTACGGCATGAATATATCATTTATTGCGAATAATCTATATAGTTCACAGTACATGAAGAATGCCCAGGGGAATCTCTATGCTCAGAAGACTGACGGAGCCATGAAGAATACAATTATGGGAAAGATGCCGGTAAATCCTTTTGTATCAAGCTTTGACAGAAGAACAGACAATGAGGTTAATGATCGAAAAGGATTATCACAGCAGATGCGGCAGATGATACGCTCACTGAAGCAGGATTCTCAGCAAGATCAGAATAGTAAAAAAATAAATGATTTTCTGACATCATCCGGTTCCCCGGATGCAGCAGAGGAAGAGACAGCGCCTAAGCCGATCTATAATTATAAAGAGGTTGCATCCAAAATACAGAGTGCCAAGACATCAAACAGTGCCGGGCAGGCAGTGCTTGCAGCAAAAAGAGCTGTGACGCAGATAAAGAGAAAGATTTCTGCGGGGGATGGTGATCCTGAGGAGCTGCAGTTTGCTTTAACCCATGCTAAGCGCATGGAAATGGTGGCAAGGAAAAAGAAACATCATCTGGAGCTGGAAGAAATGGTGGCTCGTGCTCAGAAGCAGGATGAGCGCCTTGACGAACAGGAAGATGCTGTTCGGGGTATTCAGAGTGCCATAACACAGGCAGAGGAAGAAAAGATCACTGAGAAAGAAGACCAAATCTTCGATGAGCGCGAGGAGATGTTGGAGGGAGTCACCATCCGCGAAGCGGATTTAAGATGTGACGACCGAAATGCCGCCGAACAAAGTGAGGGGGCGGTTCAGTTGCAGGGAGCTCTAGAACAAATCGAAGAAAGCGGAGCTAATGTTTCGGATGAAATGATGGCTGATCTGAACAAGATGATCTCTGAATTTGGCGAGGAAGAACTGGAAGAGTTGGAAGAAACTATGGAGATGCTTGAAGATATGGAAGTGGTAGATCCGCATATGAGCAAAGAGGATTTTGAGGATCTAAAGCGGAAGCATAGGGCTTCGGAAAACAAGGCTATTGTAAAAGCAAATATGGAATACCTTAAAGATATGATCAAGCATGAGCTTGGAAAAGCAGGGAGTATTCCCGGTATGGGAGGTGGACAGTCAGCTTCTGGAGCGGTTGGAAGCCCAGCAGTGCAGGGGGTAACCGTATCAATGCCTGCAATGGCAGCTCCGGTTTCAGATGGGGGTTCGATTGATGTTTCAATCTGATATGTAGTGGGTTATAAGAAAATAGCTAGCGAAAATACTAAGTTGAACAAAAGAGTTTTTTGCCTATAATAAATTTGAGTAGGTATGTAAATGTGCCGATAAAATAGTAAAGGAGGTGCGGATATGGCTACATCGAGCATTTTTCATAACGTAATTATTAATGATTCAAAAAAAGCAGATGCTTTTATTTCAGCGATTGAAGCATCTATAGCAGATCCATACAAGGCATCTGAAAAGCCTGCGACCAAGGTTGAGTCTGATCCGGATAAGATTAGTCATATAATCGATCTTTGGAAAAAGGAGGCTGTTAAGTAAATGACTCCAATTGTTATTAACATACTTGATTTGATTGACATGGGTGGCAGCGATGTAATCGAACACAAGCTTGCCACCTTTTCGTCGCCTAAAAATCCTGAAATCGAAGATTATATAAAAAACAAGGCGATAAGTTTTGTGACCTATCTTTCAGCCATAATAAACGGCACCGGTACATACACGATCGAGGAGCAGACCAGAGATCATAAGCGTATGGATATTGTTATCCATTATCTTGGTAGGCGCTATGTGATAGAACTCAAGATATGGCGCGGAGAAAGGTATAATGCTGATGGTGAGAAGCAGATCAGCGAATATCTTGATTATTTTGGACTGAGCACTGGTTATATGTTAAGCTTTTGCTTCAATAAGAATAAGAAGCCTGGAGTCGAAATGATTCATGTCGGGGATAAGCTCATATACGAAGGAACGGTCTAAATAGTAATGTTGGAGGAAAACTGGCAATAATGAAGGGCTACCATTTGTTGATTGTGGAAGATGATATAAGTGTTGGAAATATGTTACAGGAGGCACTTGAAATTGAAGGATATGAGGTGGCGAGAGCCTATTCGGGAACAGAGACTCTTATGTTTCTGGAAAAGAAAAAGCCCGATCTTATCCTTCTTGACCTCATGCTTCCAGGACTTTCCGGAGATGAGCTAATAACGCACCTTGATGGAGTCCCAACGATAGTAACGAGTGCACGGTCTGACCTCGATAGCAAGATAGAGCTTCTAAAAAAAGGAGCTTGTGATTACGTTACTAAGCCTTTCGTGATTTCCGAGCTTCTGGCAAGGATAGAAGCACATCTTCGTCTTGTTTCAGACAGGAAAGGGGCTACAATCTCTGTAGAGGATGATGTAATAAGAGCAGGGGAAATTGCTCTTGATACGAGTCTTATGACAGTTATCATAGGAAATAAAGAAACGAACCTAACGAGAACTGAGGCTGCGATATTGAGTATTCTCATGCGTAATGCAGGAAGACCTCTTGGAAGGAATACAATCCTTGACAGGATAAGTGAGGAGACTCCGGATTGCACTGAAAGATCACTAAAACAGCATGTCAGCAACATCAGGAAGAAATTACAGCAGCTTGATGACATCGATCATATTGAAGCAATTTACGGAATAGGTTTCCAGTTTAACGAATCTTGACCATATCTTGACGATTTCTATACCACTTTCTTGACGAGAAGGTGGTATTTTATTTTCAGCGATAAACATTGAAAGGATGAAAAAAGAGATGGAATACGTTTTTAAATCTAATGAAATAAGCAAAAGTTACGGGAAGTTCACTGCGCTTTCCGATGTAAATATGGAAATACCCAAAGGTGCGATTTACGGATTTGTGGGAAAAAACGGTGCAGGTAAAACAACACTCATACGAGTAATGACAGGTCTTCAGCGTCCCAGCTCAGGAACCTATGAACTCATGGGCAAGTCATTTACAGATAAGGATATTTCAGAATCAAGACGCAGAATGGGAGCGGTTGTTGAGTCACCTGCAGTTTATCTGGATATGTCAGCAAGAGACAATCTTATACAGCAGTGTCTTATGCTTGGACTTCCTGATTATAATTGTGTCGACGAGATACTTGAAATGGTTGGACTTACGGAGACAGGGAAAAAGAAGGCAAGGAACTTTTCGCTAGGTATGCGTCAGCGCCTTGGAATTGGGGTGGCACTTTGCGGAAGTCCGGACTTCATTGTTCTTGATGAGCCTATAAATGGTCTTGATCCTCAGGGAATTATTGAAGTGAGAGAACTGATATTAAAGCTCAACAGAGAAAGGGGAATCACATTTCTGATTTCAAGTCACATCCTGGATGAACTGGCTAAGGTTGCAACTCACTACGGTTTTATAGATAAGGGACATATTGTAAGACAGATGACCGCAGAGGAACTCACCGATGAATGTCGCAAATCCATACGCATGAAAGTAAGTGATATTAAGCTTTTATCCAAGGTTATGGAGGAAAAGAAAATAGATTACAAGGTTGTTGATTCCAATACGGCAGATGTTTATGCAGATCTCACATTCTCAGAAGTTGCAAAAGATTTCGAGAAGGTTGGATGCACAATAATAAATATGCAGGAGCATGATGAGAGTCTTGAGGCCTTCTATTTATCACTTCTTGGAGGTAATGAGAATGTTCAGAAATCTGTATGCTGATACCAGGAGTATATTGCTGAGCCGTGCATTTCATTTGGCACTTATAATTATTGCTGCTTATCAGGTGTTCTATTTTGCACATATAAAAGTTGTTTATGCTTTTATTGGTGTATCGGAAATTGATGCTGATGATATCGCTTTTGTCTTTGTTTCGGTGGCAGCTTTCCTTGTGACAGCGGCAACACTGTTCATAACTGACAGAGAGTTTTCAAGTGGGTGCATCCGAAACAAACTTATATCCGGAGTCAAAAGAAGGGATGCGTTTTTGTCCGCAGTTTGTGGTGGAATGCTTCAGGGGGCTTTGTATACTGTTTTCGCATGTCTCATATCAATACCCTTTATCGGCTTATTTTCGGTAGGCTTTATAAACTTTTCAATTCAGGAAGTAGCTGACTACTGGCTTGTCGTGGTAATGACCTGCATGGCGATTGGGGCTTTTTCAACAGCACTTGTCATGATTCTTGGAGGAAGTAAGCTTTCCTACGTGATTGGTCTTCTTATTGCATTTGTAATGAAGGTCTGGGATACAGTTATCCTTGATAAGCTATATCCTGAGAAGGGATTTTGCAAGCTCACAGGAGCAAAGCTTGCAGTATACAGCTTTGTGGACAAATATATTCCCTATTCATATCTGATGATAAGACCACATTACAAAATGCGCTGTTATGTTACGGGATGTGCTGCAATGATTGTCATCTCAGTAGTAATAGGCCTGATTGTGTTTAGTAAAAGGGAATTAAAATAAAGAATTCATACGTGGAGAAAACAAAAAATGATCAATTTATATAGAGCTAATATGAAAAGAATAACCGCAAACTTCATTTTTTTAGGAGGTTGTATCATAGCATTTCTTGCTACCTATGTCTTTACTGCAAACGTGATGGGGATGACAGGACGTTTTGAAAATATGGGTCCGGACAGAAGAATGTTTTTTATAAGCATTGCAATGATGGGATTTTTTACAATATTTGTACCGCTTTATACGAACATGGAATATCGCTTTGGAGTCATCAAAAATAAGATAGTAGCCGGTTATTCTCAGAAGCAGGTTTATTATAGCCATCTTTTGGGACATCTTAGTGCATTGGCTATAATGATGATTTTTTACCTTTTGGGAGGAATTTTAGGTGGAGCAAGAGATTTTTGGGAAATAGCCCTGCTTAACATCGTTATGTTTTTTGCGCTTTGCGGTTATATTGCGACAATGATGCTCATCAGCTTCCGCTTTCTTAAGATTGTTGCGCTTAGCATTTCTGCTTTCCTTATACTGAATGTCTATTACACAGGAACAATGATAGGTAATGCACTTTTGTCCTTTGTTTTGAAGGGAGCTGCTAAGCAGGTTGGCGTAATCATTTATAACATGACAGTGTTTGGACAGTGGTTTTCGGGAACAGGTCTTGCTGATGATTATATCAATCCGGGAAGATTTTTGCAGATGGTTATTTCTATAGTAGTTGCGCTGGCGATGATGCTTATTGCAACAGCCGGACTTGATAAGAGAGACCTGAAATAAGACTGGGAGCAGGATAGAAAATGAGACGATATAAATATTTTTTTTGCACATGTATATTAGCCGTGGCTGTTTTTGTAAGCTTGTTGGTGGGGATAAGAACGACCAAAGCTTTTTCTACTGAAAGAAAAATGGATGGGATTGAAGAAATTGGACAGTGCTTTGCAGATTTCAGGATTCCTGCAGATGCAAGGGCAGTTGGCATCGGAGAGGCAACTCATGGAAACCGCGAGTTTCAGACTGTGAAAAGAGATGTTCTTGAAAAGGTCGTAAAAGAGGGCGATGGACGATGCATTTGCTTTGAAATGTCAGTCGGTGATGCTGCGATGCTTAATGATGCACTTCATGATGAGAATGCAGATCTAACGGAAGTAGTCGGAAAACAGAGCTATCCAATTTATGATACAGCTGAAATAGCAGACCTTCTGGAATGGATGAGAGCGTATAACGAAAATCTACCTTATGAAGAATCACTAATGTTTTACGGTGTGGATATTCAGGGGGGCAGTACTGCAATCAGATATTTGCAGGATATCATAAATGAAGGAAACAGCCTTATAACAGAGGAGGAAAAGAGCTTTATTCTTCCGCTTGATATATATGACAAAGAGCAGTACTCTTCGGAACGCGAGAAGTTCGCAGCCATGTATGAGAGACTATTTTCTATGGATGACCTTAAATCTAAGCAGCTTGGCATGGTGGTAAAGAGCGTGGTTCTTAATATTGATGCACCGGACTATGAAACAAATGCCGAAGAAAATGATTATAACAGGGATCTTAAGATGGCAGAGAATCTTCTTGATTATTCGAAACTTGAAGAAGAAAGAGGCTACCGTCAGGTTGTAATTACAGCCCACAGCGGTCATTCAAGAAGGGGCGGAAAGAGTGTTTTAGCAAGCGATGATGATGAGACCATGGGAGATCATATAGACCGATTGTTTGAAGGTAGCTATTTTTGTATTGGCACCGATTTTTATGAGGGTTATGTAAATATTCATACCGCAGGTACCTTCGATGATGACTACGAAAGGGCGGATCATTTTTACTGCAGTGATGACCCCTTGGCCTATCAGGCGAAATACTTTGAAAATGGAACATATTGCCTTGATTTCTCAAGGGTGACGGATGAAAATAGTATTGTGTATAAAAATGTTCACAGCCTTATTTTCTGCGGTGCTGCCGGTGAAGGATATGGCGCGATTCAGGATGTGTACAGACAGGAACGAAGTAAGTTTGTTCCTGCTGACAGGTTCGATGCGATGATTTTTTTCTATGAGGTAACACCTATCGATCCGATTCATGCATAAATTATTGATTTACTGGGAGTGCTTAATGAAATATTTATTGATTGTCTGCTTGATAATAATACTATTTCTATCAATGAAGATTATTGCGATGAGGCTTTCTCTTAAGGAACTTAAAGAGGGTTATGAGGAGAGGGCGAGGATTCACACTAATACTCTTCTTACAGTATCAAGCCGGGACAGGAGAGTTAGGGAGCTTGCAGTTTCCATGAATAAGACTCTTGAGAAGCTTAGAGATTCTTACAACAGGTACGAGAACGGAGATCAGGAGATAAAGAAGGCGATAACTAACATCTCCCATGATCTGCGAACACCTCTGACAGCCATCAGCGGGTATTTGGAGCTTGCTCAGCGCCAGGAAAAGAGTCCGGGAATGGAGAAGTATCTGTCAGTGATTGAAAACAGAACAGAGCACATGAAGAAGCTAACAGAAGAGCTCTTTGAGTACTCACTTATGTCTGGTGGAGAGATTACGGAGGACAAGCAGGAAGTAAATGTGAACAGAATGCTTGAAGACTGCATAATGAATTACTATCCTTCACTGAAGGCTATGGGCATTAATCCTGAGATAGATATCACTGATAAAAAGATTATAAGAAATCTCTATTCCACTTATGTGGAGAGAATACTGAACAATCTTGTGAGTAATGCCATTAAATACAGTGATGGCGATTTGGAAATTATGCTTTCTGATGAAGGAATCCTTAGGGTTACTAATTCCTCCGATAAGCTTTCAAATGTCGATGTTAATAAGCTTTTTGACAGATTTTTTACAGTTGAAACAGGAAGCAGGAATTCAACCGGTCTTGGCTTATCAATAGTGAAGCTGTTTACGGAGCGCATGGATTTAAGTCTTAATGCAACTTATGAAAATGGAAAGATTGCGATTGAGGTAGGATTTTAGTATGGAATAGGCTATTAATAATTGAGGATTAATTAAGTCTAACTGCGTAATAACAATCGTGGAAAGATTTTTTTTACTTTTCGCGACAATGGACAAAGAGCTGATATGCGTATCTGACGAGGCTTTGTATAGAATATTCAAAATTAACATGCCCATTAACATACCCATTGATATGATCTAGGGGTATGTTAATGGGTAAGTTATTGGGGTATGTAAGGAATATCAGAATCAGCATATTAGAAGACGTTGCATTCAGGATATGCTGAGATTGGCGAAAGAAAAAGGCATGCAGACAGTCAAGGCTAATATTTATTCCTTTAATGCACAGAGTCAGTGCATGTTTGAATCGATAGGATTTAAGAAAACAGATGAAGAGTGGTATGAATTCAAGATAGGTGAAACTGAATCTACGGAGGGTATATGCTAGATAATAGAGGTTTTGATTTATGGGCAGATGGATATGATGCAGCTGTAGGGCTTTCTGATGAAGAAGATAGGTATCCGTTTGCAGGATATAAGAATGTTTTAGGCGGTATTTTTCAAGAGGTTATGACCAAGGAGAATGCCTGTGTTTTAGATATTGGTTTTGGAACCGGTACACTTACTACAAAGCTTTATGAGAATGGTTGCGTGATATATGGTCAAGACTTTTCTGAGCGAATGATTGAGCTGGCCAAGGAGAAAATGCCGGATGCGAATCTGTATCAAGGAGACTTTTCAAAAGGATTAGTCCAAGAGCTTAAGGATTGTAAGTTTGATTTCATCATTGGAACTTATTCCCTACATCATCTTACAGATGAACAGAAGATAGGGTTCTTTTCAGAACTAATAGACAGGTTAAATGAATACGGAAAGATCCTTATTGGAGATGTAGCATTTGAAACAAGGGAAGATCTTGAAAAATACAAGGCAGGGGTAAGCAGTCAGTCTATATCTAAGTGGGAGAACAATGTGTGTGCCCCGGATATATCACTGCTCCCGTCCATATCGGAATTCTTTGGGGTTACGATTGATGAACTGTTTGATCTATCTGTAGAACTAAAGCTCCACCGTATCGAAAACATGCTTGATTATGAAAATGAGCTCACTGATGAAGCGTTTAATAATACAAAGGAGTTCCTGCTGGATATAAAAGATGAGTATGATGAGAGCCATCCGGACAGGATGGATGGCAGGATTTACACATTTCTGGCCCATCTTTATCATCACAGAATAGTTAGTGACAGCAGATATGTTAGTCTGTATGCCAGAAAGGCTATGAATTTTCATCCTGATGCAAAAGAGGACCAGTGGCTCCTGCAAAAGAGTGAAGGAGCAGTAGTCTGGGACTGGAACGCAAGGCAGCATAACAGTACGATAGCGTTTTTCAAGGATTTAGTAGAAAAGTATCCTGAAATCGGCAGGAATTATCTGTTTCTTATGGATAACCTTATTGCGGATCATCGCACTAAAGAGGCTGCAGATTATCTAGCTTCATATTCAAAACTGCCGGATCATAAGGATGTCCTTGTTCCGGTATATGAAGCATATATTGCTTTTGCTGAGTATCGTGCTGAGGATGCATGGAGAATAGTATCTGATATCGAGGAAAAGTTCCATGACAGCTACGATGCGATGTTTGAAATAGCAGGCATTTATGCATCCAATGCAAAATATGAGGAGGCTTTGGAAAGATATCACAAAGCTGAGGAGATATATGTAACTAACCATAAGGAACATATTTGCATGGATCATCTCCAGGCACAGGCAAGGATTTATGAAATACTTGGAGAATATGAAGATGCCATCAGGTATGTTGAGCTTCAGATCAAGTATCTGGAGGAAGAATGGAACATCACTGAAGGCGCGGATGTTGACGCTCTTTGCGAGGAAAAGAGAAGACTGATAGACAAGATAAAATAACATTAAAGGATATAAAACCTTTCGGCCGAAGGGTATTTCATGAGGAAGTTAAGAAAAGGGATAAATATTCTTTGGGCAGCTTGAAAGCTATATTTAACGGTTTTTTCAGACAGCATATATCACAGGCGGGCAGAGTGAAAATAGGGAGTTTTCCTTTATGCCGGACTCAGGAAACGGAGCAGGCGCCAGATTAAGAAATTGTTGCATAGTGGTGGGTACCAGTGTTTTGCTGGTGCCTACTTTTTTATGATATTAGGAAATTTCTCCGAAATTCCTATATCATAAAAAGCGCTCCGCTATGGATGCGCACTCGCGCGATAGGAATATGTTGCCTTCAGCAATCGCGTCTACGTTCCACTTCGGTCGTTGCAAAGCAGATGTCCCCCGGACATCTTGCAACGGCGCGAGAATGTCGCTAGCGACATGCTTTCTTGTTTAATAGGAAATTTCGCCTTGGCGGCGAAACCTTGAATTAAAAGGCCCGGCAAGACCGGGCCACGCAAAGCGGAGGTATGTTGGTTATGAATTACCAATCTACCTCATCAAAGAATTCATCATCTTCATGCATAAAGTAATCCATATCGAGAAGGTCTTCATCGTCCATCTCGCGGATTTCATTCGCCGACATGCCTTCCGGCGGATTCTGGATGTATTTCTCTCTAAGCTTTGCTATTAGTTCTTTACTAGCCATGGCTGTTCCTCCTGTAGCATGATTTTATCATGCGCAGGAATACGAGGGAACAATGCCGATTTTTGTAGACGGAGCTCTGCTCTTGGGACGGCATTTTCCCATTGTCTTTTCGTATAAGTCTTCGAGAGAAACACGTTTGTGGTTGAAGCGCAACTCAAGAAATTTCATGGTGCTGTTGCATTTGGGACAACTTAATGGATCATATCCGAATGCTGACAGGATACCTGAACGCCATTGAAGGAATGATTTAAAGAATGGCTTTTTGGAAGGATGAATCAGACGGTAAAGTTTTTTGTCTGACTCCCTATGACGACCATACACGCCATAATAACGTATCATCTTAAAGTCTTTTTCTGGTATGTGCTGTATAAGACGTTTGATGAATTCCATTGAAGGTATGGTCTCGGTGACAAGGACTTCGTCCTCATGTCTGTTGTAGTGGAAAGTAACAGTATCATGCTCTTTATCATAAGAGTCAATTCTTGAGAGCCCGATTACAGGACGACCAAGATATCTGCCTATATATTTAGCAACAGTACGTCTGTCAGCGAGAGTGGGTTTGCCATAGACATAGAAGCCTTCTTTCTGATTTTTGTAGGAGAGAGCTTTTTCTTTTTTAAACAATGCTTTCTTATTGGGATCAGTAATACGATCTTCCATTAGATTCAGAAGAGCAGTCTGAAAAGCATGGCGCATATAGGGGTAACTGAAGAACTTTACTTTGCGCCAGAAGCCGGTGTCTCCAACACCACCTTCAGATATGAGGCAGTGGATATGAGGATTCCATTCCAAAGGACGACCAAATGTGTGAAGAACAAGGATGTAACCAGGTGTAAAGTTCTGACTCTTGTTGATTTTGTAGAACATCCGGTTAATAACACTGCTGGTAGCTTCAAAAAGACAATTAAGAAGGTCACGATCTTCGAGAAAGTAATGGCGTAATTCTTTTGATATGGTGAATACGCAGTGACGGTGCTGACAGTTTATGAGCTTAAATGACATAGCCTGAGCACGCTTTTGTGAATACATGGCACCACATGTAGGGCAGAATCTTGAATGACAACGAAAGGGAACAAATTTGAGAGTACCACAATCAGGGCAGCCGTACATGGCGCCGCCATAGGCAGGATCCCCGCAATTGATCATCTTATCGATGTTTTCCATTTCGGTCTTGCGGGGGTGAAGAGTATATTGAATTTCTTCATAATGATCGCGGAATAAATCTTGTAGAGTATTTCGTTTCATAAATTCATTATGAATGAGTTGAGGCAAAAAACAACCCCACCCCTCATGAGTGAGGGGCAGGGGAGTTGAGGTGCCGTAGGCACTTTTTTTACATTTTATTACATCTGTGTTGATTCTCTGTAAATAAGATCAGTCTCTGTATAGGTTATCCTGTAATTGAGATCAGGCTGCTCTATTCTGGACATTATCAGATTGGCAGCGGAATAACCGATTATCTGACTGTGGATATGACTCGTTGAAAGAGAAGGAGTCATGATCTTTGACTCGGGAGAGTCATCAAAACCAAACAGCTTAATATCCCTTGGGCATTCAATTCCCATCTTTTTAAGATCATCTATGAGATCAACCGCAACAAAGTCATTAGCACAGATGAACATCTCCGGCATTTCCTTCATTTCTTTAAGTGCGCTGTAGAGATATTCTCTGTAGTTGGAATCATGAGGATGCACCTCAGAGAGGCAGTAGGCATCATTAAAGGAGAGGTTATTAATATATATTGCCTCTCTAAAAGCCATGAAGCGCTCATAGAAAGAGCGACAGTGTGTAACCTGTCCTACAAAACCAAATTTGGTGATGCCTTTTTTGCTCATGTCATTGATTACGGTATAGATGCTGCTGAAGTTGTCCATAAGCAGAATATCAGCATTTAATGGCTTCCAATAGCTGGCTACAGGGGCATCTATCATAAGCACGGGAATCTTGAGTGTGCAGAGCATCTCACAGTAAGCGTGATCAAACATCTCAATACATATGATAGCCTTGGTGTTTTCCGGTCTGAAGGAGAGCGGAAGAGATAAAGCTTCTATATTATTGGAATCAACTCTGTGCATCGTAAGGCTGTAACCTAATAGTGATATCTCGTGCTGGAACTTATCAAGCATGGTTGATGCAAAGTGCGAATTATTAAGGAAGCTTCCTACAAAGAGTGCTATCTCTCCTGCGGCCTTGGATCTTGTAATTGTCGGATTTTTGATATCAGATATGGAATTGGCGTAGGAAAACTGCTTATATCCCATTTCAATGGCCTTTTCTAAGACTTTCTGTCTTGTGGCCTCTGCCAATACGCCTGTATTATTTATAGCTTTGGATACAGTATTTCTGGATACTCCAAGAGCATCTGCTATATCCTGCAGTGTAACTTTTCCTGACATGATATTCTCCGTTTTCTTCTATATAAAATGA
Source organism: Butyrivibrio sp. AE3004 (assembly GCF_000703165.1). NCBI lineage: Bacteria > Bacillati > Bacillota > Clostridia > Lachnospirales > Lachnospiraceae > Butyrivibrio > Butyrivibrio sp. AE3004. The sequence continues at coordinate 78,516 of NZ_JNLQ01000003.1, read as the reverse complement.
AATAATTAATGATGTTGTTGTTCCCTCGATATATGTGACACAGGCTATTGCGAAAAAGATTTTGTTTTACATATGTCACAATCAACATTATAAAATGTAACATCAAAAGTGTCAAACGTAAAAATATATTGTGCAAATGTAAAACTAAACTATTGACACCTCTATTGATGCGTGATATATTTTACATACGCAAGAACAATGTTACAAATGTAAAACATCGCGGAGGGGTGTTTATGAACACAAAAGTAAAAGGGAACAATTTTCATAACACGATTGTATATATAAAGCAGCATTGGCAGCTTTACGTGTTCTTCTTAGGACCGGCACTACTTCTTACAATCGTCTTCAGGTATCTTCCTATGGGAGGAATTCTGATCGCATTCCAAAAGTACAACCCGTTTAAAGGAATACTTGGAAGCGAATGGGTAGGTCTTAAATATTTCCAACAGTTTTTATCATCACCGGATTTTATGCAGTATCTCATAAATACATTGAAGCTTAGTGTATTTGGTCTTCTCTGGGGTTTCCCGATGCCGATTATCTTAGCACTCCTTCTTAACAGAGTAGCGAGCAGCAAGATCAAGCAGAAGATACAGCTTGTACTGTACATGCCGAACTTCATTTCAGTCATCGTACTTTGCGGTATGGTCAGAATCCTTCTTTCAGTTACAGGACCGCTTAACATGATGCTTGGAACGAACATCAACTTCCTTACAATTCCGGAAGCGTTCAGACCGATCTACATCGTCAGCGGAATCTGGCAGGGAGCCGGTTGGGCATCAATTATGTACACAGCAGCTCTTTCCAATGCAAGTAAGGAGCTTAAGGAAGCAGCACAGATTGATGGAGCTAACATCTGGCAACAGATCAAGGCAGTTGAGTGGCCGGCCATCAAGGATATGGTAGTTATCCAGTTCATTCTTCAGGCAGGTAACATCATGAGTATCGGTTTTGAAAAAGCTTATGCACTTCAGTCTGACATGAACCTTGCATCATCCGAGATCATAGCTACTTATGTATACAAGAAGGGTCTTTTGAATGGTGACTACAGTTATTCAACAGCAGTAGGACTTTTTAATACAATTGTAAACGTAATACTTCTCATTGCGGTTAACAAGATAGTTGAGAAGCTTAACGATGGACAGGGATTATAAGGGGAAAAAGAAAATGATTAAGACACTAAATAAAAAGAGCGAGTTCGCAAGAGCTTCTCTTGGAGATAAAATATTCCTTCTTGTGGGATATATCATTCTTGCAGCTTTCGTGCTGGCTATAATCGGACCTGTGGTTTATATCATCGTTGCTTCATTTATGGATCCGATAACACTTCAGAATAAAGGTATTGTTTTTGATTTCAGTAAGTGGACACTGACAGCTTATGAGAGAGTTATGACCAACTCACAGATATGGACGGGATTTTTCAATGCGATTCTTTATTCCGTACTGTTTGCAGTAATTTCAGTATTTATAACTCTTTTGTGTGCTTATCCTATGTCAAGAGATGATTTTAAGGGAAAATCAATCTTCAACACGATTTTCATCATAACAATGTTCTTCGGAGGCGGACTTATCCCTACATACTTACTTATAAGTAATATGGGACTTTTAGACAGTATGTGGGCTGTAATTCTTCCGGGGTCATTTAGTGTTTGGAACATGATCATAGCAAGAACCTATTATAAGGGCGTTCCCGGCGAGCTTAGAGAGGCAGCTGATGTGGATGGTGCTAATGAGCTTACATTCTTCTTTAGAATATTGCTTCCTGTATGTACACCACTTATCGCAGTGCTTATCCTCTGGCAGTTCGTAGGAATGTGGAACAGCTATTTCGATGCAATGATCTATCTGAATTCAGCAAGTAAGCAGCCTTTGCAGCTCGTTCTTAGAGCAATCCTTATTCAGAATGAGCCTGATCCGGGTATGATTGCAGATATGCAGAGTACTGCACAAAGAGCACAGCTTGCAGAGCTTTTGAAATATGCAACTATCATCATTTCAAGCTTGCCTTTGATAGTTATGTATCCGTTCTTCCAGAAGTATTTTGATTCGGGAATTATGGTTGGTTCAGTTAAAGGCTAACGTTAATTCACCTGTTATACAGGTTTGAATAGTTTCTAATGAAAAGGAGAGGACAATGAAAAAGAAAACAACAAAGTTACTGTCTACAGCGCTTGTCATTGCTATGTCAGCAAGTGCGCTCACAGGTTGTGGCAAGGGGACTTCAACTGGCAGTGGTGCAGCTAAGGTAGATGCTGAGAACATCACTTTCCCTCTTGAAGAGAAGGTTACTATCACAGGTACAATCAGCTATCCTTCAGGAACAGAGGCTGAGCCTAACAACAGAACAATCTTCAAGAGACTTGAAGAGGAGACCAATGTACATGTAGATTGGACAGCTATTTCAAACGATCAGTGGGGAGACAAGATTCAGCTGACAATGGCTAACAAGGACATGCTTACAGATTTCGTATTCAATGCAGGATTCAGTAACTCTGATCTTATCAGATATGCAGACCAGGGCGTTATTCTTCCTGTTGAAGAATATATTGACAAAAACATGCCTAATCTTAAGGCTGTATTCGATAAGTATCCTGAATATCGCACAATGTGTGAGGATTCAGAGGGCCATATCTGGGCTCTTCCCTGGATCGAGCAGCTTGGTTCCAACAAGACAGCTATCCAGACAGTAGGTAACAACTTTACTTACATCAACAAGAAGTGGCTTGATTTCCTTGGACTTGAGAAGCCTACAACAGTAGACGAGTTCGAAGAAGTACTTAAAGCATTCAAGGATCACGCTTCAGAGCTTCAGGCAGAGTTTGGCATCGAGGGAGATATCATCCCTATGTCATGCATTATGAACGATCAGGATCCCAGCCTTCTTATCAACGGTTTTGGTGAAGGTTATGGTGATAACGATATAGGACAGCACATCGCTGTAACAGATGACAAGAAGGTTATCTGCACAGCTACTCAGGACGGCTTCAAGTCAGGTATGCAGTGGCTTCATAAGCTCTATGATGAGGGACTTATCGATCCCGAGTGCTTCACACAGGATTGGTCAACATACGTTGCTAAGGGAAAATCTCACAGATACGGCGTATGCTTCACATGGGACGTTGCTAACATCGACAACCTTGAGGACTATGAGCCTCTTGCAGCTCTTCAGGCTGATACCAAGAACGTAACACCTATGAACGGTTCATTCACATCAGGTTTTGACCGCGGCAGATGCGTAGTTACAGCTAAGTGCGACAACCCTGCATTTGTATGTGCATGGCTTGATCGTATGTATGATCCCTTCCAGTCACCTCAGAACAACTGGGGAACCTATGGTGAAGATGATGAGTTCGATATTTTCGAGCTTTCTGAGAACGATAAGGGTGAGAAGATGCTCAAGCACGCTCCTCTTGGCGATGCTTCACCTGTAGAAGTTCGTGAGGCTGAGGCTGTTGGCGGACCTCTTGCAATCCTTGATGAGTACTATGGTGTATATGTAACATGCCCTGATGATGCTCAGTATCGTCTTGACTGGATCAAGGAATACTACACAGATGATATGCACTGCGAGTATGTATATCCTAACGTATTCATGACAGCTGATGACACAGAGAAGCTTACAACAATCCAGACTGATCTTATCAGCTTCATCAACTCCAGCAGAAGTAACTTCGTTATGAACGGTCTTACAGATGCAGATTGGGATGAGTACATCAAGCAGGTTAATGCTTATGGTCTTGAGGATTACCTTGCAATCTATCAGAAGTACCTTGATGAGTTCTACAAGTAATACACATTGTTACATCTTATGGGATTAGCTTGATAAGCGAAAGGTGAGGGAGGAGTTATCTCCTCCCTCTTTTATAAGAGATGAAAAAAAGAACAATAGCTTTATTTGGTATTATGTTATGTTTATTAACCGGATGCGCTGATAAAAAGGGCGAGCAATGCCTTTTCCCAAGAGCAGAGGACAGCTACGTTGGGGATGTAATGGCTCTTTCAACTGATAAAGGCGTATATCTGAATTATTTATATGAAACTGATCACAATGGCGTAGGTTATCACCCGCTTCATCAGTTTTTTACCAAGGATTTTACTACATATGAAGATAAGGGAGAGGTTCTGAAATTCGCAGAGGATTCTGAAGTTCAGGATCTTGCTATAGGAACGGGTTCCTTTATCAGGGATGACAGTGGGAAATATCACTGTTTTTACACAGGTCATAATGACTATTATGACACCTACGGACTTGATAAAGAGTGCTTAATGCACGCAACAAGTAAAGATAACAAAAAATATGAGAAGAATTATGATGAAATAATTCATGCTCCTAATGGCTACAGTACCAATGATTTCCGTGATCCTCAGGTTATTAAGATGGATGATGGCTATATCATGCTGGTTGGCGCCAGAAAAGAAGCAGAAGATGAAAGTGCGATCGTTTATTATGAATCGCAGGATTTAGAGAACTGGACTTTTAAGGGTGATTTTTATACAAGCAAAGAACTTTATTTTATGGAATGTCCGGATGTGTTCAAGCTTGGAGATAAATACTATCTCGTCTTTAGCTGGAACAATGTAGTTTACTACAGAACAGCGTCTGATTTTTTCGGACCCTGGGAGAAACCGGAGATTGACACATTTGACGGCAATGGCTTCTATGCAGCAAAAACATGTGAGTACGAAGGCAAAAGATATCTGATCGGCTTTCTGGATCGCAAAAAGAGAGAAAGCGATGGCCTCATGTATACATGGGCAGGAAGCGTACTGGTATATGAGCTTAGACAATTGCAGGATGGCACACTGGGGGTGTGCATGCCTGAGAAATATAATGAGTATTTTAATAAGGAGATACTATCTGAGGCAGCTGCAGATAGTTCACTTGATTTGGGAGATGTACCCGATACCTGTCATTTAAGCTATAAACTTACGATGCAGGCAGATGGAATATGCGATCTCGTATTTTCCAATAATGAAAAGGGAGAAGAGTACAAGATCTCTGTAAATAATAAAGAGGACAACATTTCATACAATGCTTTTCCCAACTATCAGGCTATGAAGCTGGAGGAAGGCAGACAATATCAGGTTGATGTTGTAGTTGAAAAAGACATAGTGGTTATCTATGTAGACGGGCAAAAGGCACTGTCAAACCGCATTTATTCAGCAGTTGGAGCTACCTGGAAGCTGAATATGGAAAATGCAGACGCAAGTGATATAAAGATTTATGGTAAATGAGGAATATTATGAGTGATAAGTTAAATAAAGCAAGAGAATATGAAGTAAAAAAGGAAGCCAAGATACCTGAGGAGCAGCGCCCCCTCTTTCATTTAACACCCAGATGCGGCTGGATGAACGATCCTAACGGCTTTAGCATCTATAAGGGAAAATATCATATGTTTTACCAGTATTATCCCTATGAGACAGTATGGGGACCTATGCACTGGGGACATGCAGAAAGTACTGACCTTATCAGCTGGAAGTATCTTCCCTGCGCAATGGCGCCCGATGAAAAATATGACGGGTTTGGATGCTTTTCAGGAAGTGCCATTGAGATGGAAGACGGCAAGCAACTTCTCGTATATACAGGCGTTAGAAAAGAAGAGGATGAAAACGGCGAAATCCGCGAGTATCAGACACAATGTATCGCTATAGGTGATGGTGTTGATTATGAGAAATACGAGAATAACCCTGTAATTAATGCAGACAGCCTTCCTGAAGGAGCCGGAAAATTCGACTTCAGAGATCCCAAGGTGTGGAAGGAAAACGGCAAGTATTACATGGTTGTTGGCAACAAGACCATTGATAAGGACGGACAGATACTTCAGTATGTAAGTGATGACGGTATTAACTGGTCCTATGATAAGACTGTTATCAAGAACAACCACAGATTCGGTGTAATGTGGGAGTGCCCTGATTACTTTAATCACGATGGTAAACAGGTCCTTCTCACAAGCCCGCAGGATATGCTCCCTGAAGAGCTTGAGTTCCACAACGGAAACGGAACCTTGTGTGTGATAGGAAGTATCGATGAAAATGGAGAATTCTGCGAAGAAAACTGTCAGGCTGTTGACTATGGTATTGATTTTTATGCGCCACAGACAATCAAGACTCCTGATGGACGAAGAGTCATGATCGGCTGGATGCAGAACTGGGATACATGCGGAATCAGGCGCGATGACTTCCCATGGTTTGGCCAGATGAGTATTCCAAGGGAAATAACTATTAAGGATAACAGACTTATTCAGTGGCCTGCCAGAGAGATAGAGAATTATTACGGCAAAAGAATCAGCAGACAGAATGTACTTATTTCTGATAGTGCTTCACTTTCAAGTATTGAGGGCAGGTGCGTAGATATGACAGTAAGAGTCAGATCTACACAGGCAGAACTTTCATATAAAAAATTTGAAATTCGTTTTGCTGATAATGGCAAGGCTTATTCAGCGATTGAATATGATCCTGTTGACAATATTGTTAAGATAGACAGAAAGCATTCAGGAAGCAGAAGAGCCATTGTTCATCAGAGAAGATGTAAGGTTGCAGGAAATAAGGGTGAGATTTCATTTAGACTTGTTCTTGACAGATACAGCATGGAGCTCTTCATCAATAATGGACAGCAGGTAATGTCTATGGTAATCCTTACAGATGTCAGAGCTGAAGGTATCAGTTTTAAGGCAGTTGGAGAACTTCTTATGGATGTTACTATGTATGAGCTTGAGAGGAAATAACTTATGAAAAAAGATGTAGTTGCGCTGGGGGAGTTGCTTATTGATTTTACAGGAAGCGGAGACAGCAACCAGGGAAATCCTTTATTTGAGGCTAATCCAGGCGGAGCACCCTGTAATGTGCTGTCAATGCTTCAGAATTTAGGCAACAGCACAGCTTTTATCGGCAAGGTTGGAAACGACTTTTTTGGGAGAATGTTAAAAGAGAGAATTGAAAAGCAGGGTATAGACTCTACCGGACTTGTCTTTGACGAGGAGGTAAATACTACCCTTGCATTTGTAAACAAGCTTCCAAATGGAGACAGAGATTTTTCTTTTTACAGAAAGCCCGGAGCAGACATGATGCTGACAGCAGAGGATGTTGAGAAGAATGCTGATCTTATCAGGAATGCAGATGTATTTCATCTTGGAACACTGTCAATGACAGACGAACCTGCAAAAGAGGCAACTGTCAGAGCTGTTACAATAGCTAAAGAGAGCGGAGCAGTCATATCTTTTGATCCAAATTACAGAGAACCTTTATGGAAGAACGTAGACGATGCAATAGATGCTATGAAATATGGCTTTGAAAACTGTGATATCCTGAAAATTTCAGATAATGAGATTGAGCTTTTTACAGGCCTTAAGGATATAGAGGCAGGAGCAAGGAAAATAAAGAGAGACTTTGGTATTCCAATCGTGTTTGCCACACTTGGACCTGAAGGAAGTATAGCTCTTTACAAAGATATGGTGATCAAAAAAGACGGGTACAGAAATCCTGCTACTATAGAGACTACAGGAGCAGGCGATACCTTCTGTGCCTGTGCCATAGATTACATCCACAGAAACGGACTTGATAATCTGACAAAAGACGGATTATTTGAATGCCTGTCGTTTGCAAACGCTGCGGCATCTATTATAACCACCAGAAAAGGTGCACTTTCTGTAATGCCAACCCAAGAAGAAATAACAGCTTTTCTAACAAACAAGTAATGATAAGAACAAAGAATATGCGAAAAGGGATTAACTTTAAGTTATTCCCTTCAGACTGTAGACAAAGTCCACGGCACTTGCCGTGGATTTTTCTTTATGATATAGCTTCCTGTAACATTTAAAGTGTGGATAGAAGTGTGAATTTATAGAAAAAGAAAGATACCTCAGATAAACTGTAATTGCTGACCCTAGCATAGTTGGCAATAAACAGAAAATGAGAGGTATCTACAGAGGTATGAGATATGAGGCATAGTTTATTAAAATGTAATTGAGCTATGCCAATTCAGGCTTGTCTAGAAGGCAATGCTGTAGCCTTTTCCGATACAGTTCAAAAATATCGCGATTTATTCTGGTGAATTTTATAAAAATATACCATATAATCCAAAATAGAATTGAAAAAATGGAATGGGGAGAAATCAAAATGCCGGAATATAGAAAAACAAAGCTTGCCTGTTATCTTGGATTTATAACCCAGGCAATAGCCGCAAATTTCGCACCACTTTTGTTTTTGAAGTTTCATAAGGACTATGGGATATCCCTTGGTAATATTGCGCTGATATCAACAGTTTATTTCTTTACTCAGCTTCTTATAGATCTTTTCTGTGCAAAGTTTGTTGACAGAATAGGATACAGGGTTTCCATAGTGATATCAGAAGTTTGTTCTGCTGTGGGGCTTATTGGGCTTGCTTTTTTACCGGATATGTTATCGGATGCATTTGCGGGAATACTTATCAGTGTGACAGTATATGCCATGGGATGTGGGCTTATCGAAGTGCTGGTTAGTCCAATCATTGAGGCCTGTCCTTTCGAAAATAAAGATGCGACGATGAGTCTTTTGCATTCCTTTTATTGCTGGGGTGCTGTTGGAACCATAGTGATATCAACTGTGTTCTTTGCGCTATTTGGGATGGGCAGTTGGAGGTGGCTGGCAGTTCTCTGGGCATTGATTCCGGCATATAACATCTACAATTTTGCTACATGTCCGATCGTTCCGATAGTGGAAGATGGTCAGGGAATGGGCATCAGACAATTGGGAAAAAGCCGTATCATTTATGGAAAGTATGGAGAGAAGCTTGATCTGATGAAATTCATGATTGGATCAGGCACTCTTTGTGTTATCTGTTATCTCATGGCATCACTTTCAGCTAATCCTGTTATAGGACTTATAGGTTGTACTTTATGCGGCTTTTCTGTTGGAATCATGTGGCCGGGAACAATAAGCATCTCATCCAAGAAATTTCCAACCGGGGGCACGGCAATGTTTGCGCTCCTTGCTATGGCCGGTGACCTTGGAGGCAGCATAGGACCTGCTATTGTGGGAAAGGTTACACAGTATGCTTCAGATAATATCAGAGCCGGCATGGGAGTAGGGCTTATTTTTCCTATAGTTCTTATAGCTATGCTGATCATAATGGGGAAAGCTAATGAAAACAAACGCAAAGCTGATTACACTTGAAAACGTCACAAAAAAATACGGCGGCAAAACCGTAATTGACGGTATTTCGCATACCTTTTACAAGGGGGAATCCATTGCGTTTTACGGGCATAATGGATGCGGAAAGAGCACGATGCTTAAGCTCATCTCAGGTATTATTCCGATAAGCGGCGGTGATCTGCAGTATCATGAAAAGCTGCGGTTTTCATATGTTCCGGAGAAATTCGTGGGTATGGAGATTGAGATGATCGACTATCTTCGCGGTGTGGCGCGGATGGAGGGCGTGGACCCTGCTGTGACGGACGGGCTGATTAAGGATTACTTTTTAGAGTCCATGATTCACACGAGAATGGACAAGCTTTCCAAGGGGAGTCTACAAAAAGTTGGCGTAATTCAGGCGCTCATGGCGCCGCATCAGGTCATCCTGCTTGATGAGCCACTTTCCGGGCAGGATGCAGAATCCCAAAAAGTTTTCTTAGATAAGATGAACGAGCTGCGAGACCAGGGAATCACGATTTTTATGTCCTGTCATGAGGAGAAGCTGATAGATGCGCTCTCAGACAGGGTTTACACGATTGAACAGGGCAAGCTGTTGGAGACAGACGTCTCGGGAGAAACAGTCTACTCAATTTATGTGAAGAAAAATCCAGCGCTGACGGTGCGGCCTGATATGAGAAGTAAAGGTGGCAGCTACGAGCTTACGGCAGAGGAGACGGCGCTTAAGGCGACTGTGCTTGGACTATATGAAGATGGATGGGAGATTGTAGGAATTGAAAAACACGCTTGAACTATACAAACTACGACGAAAACTCTTGAAAAAAGGTCAGGTGCTGATCGTACCGGTAGTTGCCACGGCACTTTTTATAGGAATCATGTATTCCATGGCGCCTATCGGTGTTACCAGTAGTTTCCTGCTGTCAGCGGCTTTCCTGTATTTTGTATGCGTGTTCATCTCCATGACTTTGAACGGGAAAGAGGATGACGTGTTCGAAGAAACGCTGATGATGCACTGCGAGAGGCCTCTTAATTACTACGTTTCCAGGGAAATGCTGCTGATCACGCAGTGTTTTGGCTATGCGCTTATATTGACGGTGTTTCCGGCGGTGCTGTTTTTGCTTAGAGGCTCCATGTTTATCAGACCCATGGGAATAGCAGATGTTATATTGGGCGGCCTGTATATTTTCTTTAGCGGGCTATGTGGCATGGCGACTGGGGATTTCTTTCACCCGCGATTTTTACAGAGAAGAAAAGATGGGATACTGGGCGCAATCATGGTTTCAGTGCTTGCGATATGTAAAGAAGGGCTGACCACCTACTTAATGCCCTTGGCGATTTTGAATTTTGTGCTTCCACCTTTTCTTGACGGGTTTAAATTGGTTGGAAGCTCAGATATCTTCGAGCTACGGGGGATGGTGCTGATTTTTCTGCACATGACTGTGTATGCTGTGGTTGTGGTGTGCCTGAAGGTCTGGGCTCTTGAGAAGAGAAGGTTCAGGTATTGATGGAATGTATCCTGGGAATATGAACTCTACTTTGCGTAGGTAGCGGCAAAAGCACCTGGAACTTACAATCTAGGCTATTATCTGTGTTGGTAAGGACTTTTTTTGTGTTACATGGTAGGCTTAATAATATATGTGGGATGGTTTCATAAAGGTTACTGTGTAGATGTACGCACTTCTGAAGGGGTGAAGCGATATGAATAAGGATTGGTCAGAAAAAAACAAGAAAATGCAATCTCTGATCGGAAAGAAAGATAGCTTTGATGAAGGGATTACCGTTCTGCTTGAGTTAAGAGAGGAGCTTTTTGACCAGATAACATCAATAGTGAATACATATCCGAAAGAAGCTTTTTACCTGATGCCTTTTGCCGGAGCGAAGGGTTATCATAGCAAGACTCTGGGGTATTCGATGTGGCATATATTCCGAATTGAGGATATTGTGGCACATACATTGATTTCTCAGGATAGTCAAATTCTCTTTACAGATGATTGGCTTCACAGGATAAACAGTCCTATCATCACCACCGGCAATGAGCTGAAGGGAGAGGAAATCGCGGAGTTTTCCGCAAAACTCGATGTGGGGGCTTTGTCGTAAGGCAAGGAAAGGAGTAGATCCCATAGCATGCTGTGGACTTTCATGTAATCATTGCTTTTTGAAAGAATGGGGCGAATCATGAATATGAAAGAATATTACGCGCTGCTGCGAGGAATAATCAGGGCATCAGTGATAGAGTGTATTACGCGATGCTTCGTAGTGACAGAAAATAGTACAAATCACAGGGCAGAGAAATTTCAGAATAATATGAAGCGGTGGTAAGCATGGGGACGATAAAGGCTATAGTTTTTGATGCATTTGGAACACTTTTCAAATTTACAAAAGGTAGTTCCGCCAGAACAATTTTGAAATATATAACTGATCTTGGAATAGAGGTTGATGAAGCTGCATTCCTTGAAGAATGGAAGCCATTTTATAGTAGGCATACTGTGGGGTATGATACATTTTTGACAGAACGGGAGATATTTTCTGCCAGAAATCAGATGTTCTATGACAGATACAATGTGAATAGAGATGCCAGAGCAGATGCTGATGAACTTTTATGGGAGGCATCAGAACGTGTAGCTTTTCCTGAGGTTCATAGTGCGCTTGAAGGATTAAAGAGGCACTATATGGTTTTTATAGGATCGAATACAGATGACGATGTTCTTGAAAGCGTAATGAAAAAGAATAATGTCGTAGTTGAAAAAATCTATACATCTGAGAATCAGAGATGCTATAAACCTGATAGCCTTTTTTATAAGAGGATTTTGGCAGATAATGATTTCTTGCCGGAGGAGTTTTTGTTTGTTGGTGATACAGGAAAAGACGATATTATTGGGCCAAAGATAGTAGGTATGAAGACGGCTTTGGTCGACAGAGATGGAACAGGTACTGATTATGGGCAGGATTATACGATTGGGAGTCTGACAGAGCTTTTGACATTTGGATTATGAGATACGATTAGACTCAGGTGAAAAGTAAGTGATGGGTTTATGAGGCAAAGGAAGGAGTATAGTCTCACACAATGACTAAACAGATAGGCGTAATTTCAGATATACACAGTAACTATACTGCCTTTAAGACGGCGGCAGAATATATGATAAACAGAGGTATTACAGAGTTTTTCCTGCTTGGTGATTTTGTCTCGGATACAACAGATACGGTTGAAACTAACGTTTTAAAACATGCCTCGTTAGTAAGGTGAAAGGAGGTGGGGGATTGGACTTTGAGAGTGTTTACAAAAAATACTATTCGGATATATACAGATACTCTTTTAGTTTGGCAAAAAACGAAAAGGAAGCAGAAGAACTCACCCAGGATACCTTCGTAAAGGCTTTAAAATCCATAGACAGATACGATGGATCAAAGGATTTACGGGCATGGCTTTTCACAATAGCTAAAAATTCCTTCATATCAAAATACAGGAAAAGCAAACACGAATCCGAGTTTGAATTGATTTCTGATGAGATCAGGGATACTCGAAAGGGTGTTGCAGCATATTATCTGTCTTACCCAATTTGTGTAAGATTTATTCAGGAAGAAGATTATGTAAAGCCTGAAGCAAGAGAGGCCTTTGAAAATATCACGAAATCAGTGATGCTGATGAGGATTTTGATTTCAGTATCGAGTTTCAGATAAAAGCCAGTGAGGAGCATCTGACTCTTTACTTAGGCGGGGAAGAATATATGGTGCTTGATGGTAGCTCGGAATGAATTAAAGGGAGTAATCAAAAGTAATTCGCTACAGACTTCACATGTGCCCTGGTCATATACCAAGGGCACTTTTTATTATGGGTCGTGACCCAGTTGAGCGCGCAAAGCGTGCGAAATATCAACCACCCGCTATGCGGGTGCGCGGTGTTTGTTATACAAAAAAATCACCTTTCCGTTATAATGTGGTTGTTCAAGCCTAAATTATAACGAAAGGAAAGGTGATTTTAATGGCAAACAAGTCATATAGTTTAGCACACACAAAATGGATGTGTAAGTACCACATTGTGTTCACACCTAAGTATAGGAGAAAAATAATCTATAATCAATATAAGGCGAGTATAAGAGATATATTGAAGCAATTATGCGCATACAAAGGAGTAGAGATTATAGAAGGACATTTAATGCCAGACCAGGTACATATGTTGGTCAGTATTCCTCCAAAGCTTAGTGTATCGCAGTTTATGGGATATCTAAAAGGAAAGAGTGCATTGATGATTTTTGATCAGCACGCAAATCTAAAGTATAAGTTTGGAAATAGACATTTCTGGGCTGAAGGATACTATGTAGTACAGTAGGCCTCAATGAGGCAACAATAAAGAAGTACATTCAGGATCAAGAGAAACATGATATAGCAATGGATAAACTGAGTGTGAAAGAGTATGAGGACCCCTTCAAGGGGTAGCCGGTATTACAAGCGCCCTTTCAAGGGCTGCGACGAGTCAAAGGCGTTAGGGCTTGAACAAAGTGAAAGCCAGCGTCTTTAGGCGCTGTCCGGTAACAGCCCCTTATAGGGGCGAGCAAACCACCCGTTGGACGGGTGGTGCTGATTTTTATTCATGGATATAAAGTAATTTGTCTTTTATGCCGATAAATGAAACGAGAGAATATGCTCTCAATTGAATAGTGATCAACATGCATTTACACGGAGGTATTTGCTATGGCTATGTATGACTATGCTAGTTCTCTTTATAAGGCATATGGAAATTATGACGCGTTTCTCACTCAGGGACTTAACCGTGAGACTGTGCATATCAATTATAATGTAAATAAAAATGTTGACACAGATATTATCAAGAGAGATATGGCTGCATACCTGAAAGAATCAACAATTGATTCTGATTCATCAAAAGTCCTTAAGGGTAGTGGAATAGATAAAGCCTCATTTTCAGATAATGGCCAGACTAAGAAGTCTTCAGATTCTGCCACTGTCTCCTCAAAGCAAAATGACGCATGTTCAGTAGAATTATCTAAAGAAGCACAAATTTATGCTGAAAACAATGCATCCGCCGCAAATACCACAGAAGCTACTCAGCCATATAAATATGCAGGTACGACAAGTACAAGAGAAGCCTGGGAAAATGAATCAGCACGCTTTAAAAACAATTACAATCATGATCACTTGGGTAACTATCAGATAAGTGAGTCAGAGATGCTTCGCATGTCTGATCCTGAGCTCTACAGTAAAATTATGGATCTGGAAGATCAGGCAAGGCGTTCTGTAATGCACCTGGATGCCTGCGTGGAGCTTCCGCATGAAGAAGGTGCAGCAGATATAGAGTACAAGTATTATTATAATATTTCTCAAAAAGAGTTTGATGAACTAAAAAAACAAGGAAAAGTATTCGGTGGATACTCATTTGACTGGTCAGAATCAGCCAGAAAAAGAGCAAATGAATTGTATAATGAAGCATTTCAGTTAAAAAGACAATGGCGCTTAGACAATACAGACAAGGTAGCAAGCAGATTCAATAATCCTGTTTCCAAGCAGTTTACAGCGCTTGACTTCCTTGAAGCTCTTCATTCTGATGATAAACATCAGACCAGTTTCAACTTTTATGGGAAAGGCCATGATGAACATCCTCATAATATATATACAGGTGCAAGTATGTGGCGTTTCTCCACAAAATTTAATGTGCTTATATCCAATGATGCTCTTAGTATAATTGCAAACGGAGATAGCAAATGGACCAGCAGCATAATGGAGGATATCAATATGGCTGTTGGAAACATGAAGAAGATTGAGAAAGCCTATGAGGGCAATGCAGTTTATCTACGGTTTGGTGCCAGAATTGACGACAATGGTTCCATCACTTATCATGCGAATTTTAAAGACTGCGAAGACAAATATGGTATTTCTGCAGACACGCCTGATGAATTATTAGAAAAACTTATGAGTTACAATAAATAATTATTATAAAAGATATGAAAACTTTTTTGCCAATGTTGTTGATATCCGAAGGATAAAAAGCAAAGGCAAAGTAGCTGTATTTAATTTTGTGCGAGACATATCGAAAAAAATAATGTAGAATATATTTTTGTGGGGGGGTATAGTTTGGGAGGTTTTCTATCGTATGAAAAGGGTTAGTCTAATTATCTGTATGTTCGTCATGAGCATTTTCTTTTGCATGTCAGACATGTCTTCTCTTACTGCCTATGCGGCGGGAGAGGTTTATTTCACTGAGCTCACCACAACTTCAATTGCCTTTGAATGGAGTGAAGTGGCCATCGAAAAATTGAATAGTGCAAAAAAAGAGTGCAGTGATGCGCGTTATAAGGATTTTAAGGTAACGATTTATGAACTGGACAGTTCCTATAAAAATGGCCAAAAACAGATCAAGAGTTACACTGTGTCCGGTAAAAACTATAATTCTTCAGTAAGCGGGCTTAAAAAGAACACACAATACTTTGTTGATATTGATGCTCATATCTCCGGAACAGGCTATAGTTATACTTTTGGTTTAAATAATTCTTGTTTTACCATGGCTTCAGAGACTTACACAATGAAGCTGGTTGGAAGAACAGATACAAGTATCTATGTGGATTTTAGTGAGGCTATAGAAACAATTAAAAGTAAGGTTACAGAAGCCGAAGGAAAGTCTTTTTATTATATGGGACTTACCTGCAATTATGTAGAGCAGACAGGGGATGCTGCAAAAGCTATAAAGCAGGCAAGGACTCTGACTCAGAAAGAGGGAATACATTATAATATTCATGATAAAGATCGTAGATTTACAGGATTAAAGCCTGATACAAAATACGCATTTTCATTTCTTTTTGCATACGATTATTACGACAAGAACGGAAAAAGCGTAAAAAAGCAGGAATACATAGAAGCAGCTGATTTTAAGACAGCCCCTGCCGGCGGATATTCTGATGACATAGGCGATAATGCCCCGGGCTATCAGAGTAATGGCAGAACGGATTCATCTCACGAAGGCAAATTAGTTATAACTTGGGGATCAGGATCTTCAAGGACTATGGCTGCGTGTGATGTAACATCTGATGAGAACAGCATAACCGTAGATTGGTCTAAAGCCAAAGTGACTAAGTCAACAAAGACTAAAAAGATATCTCTTGGTTTTGCTGAGAATACTAATTACGATGCATACGCTGACTGGGAGCAGTACGGCTCTTCATGGAATGAAGGCCCGAATATGCGAAAAGCTCTTAAGCTTGCAGAACAGAATCAGTATGATTGCACAAAGCTAAAGAAGTATACTTTTACCGGGTTAAAGCCTGCCACAGCATACTGCATTGTAATGAGATGCGGATTTAAGACTAATGGCGTAGAATGTGATGATTGCTATGTTACTTATAAGATTAAGACAAAAGGAAATGGTTCTGTATCAGCATCCGGAGACATTTCCAAAAACTCAGCAGAGGGCTATATGTTTGATGGTTCATCCATGCGAGAAAAAGGCACGGTTGTGATTGACTGGACAGCAGCAGAGAAAGCGCTCCTTAAACAGGATGTTATTAAGAAATATTATGGAACGATGAGCAGAAGCGGATCACTGAGAGTTCGCTATACAGCACTTCCTGAGGACGGTAATGTAAGCAGCATTGAAAGCGCATACAAAAAGCTTACAGCCTACAAACCTGACGGTGTTGGCGAAATGACCGTAGGTCTTCCGGCTACAAAGACTAGGATATTTGGTCTTGATATGAACTCAAAATATGTGTTCTGTGTAGAGTTTCCCTATACATATTTTGAGTATGGCGAAACTCATTATGGCACTACAAGATTTTACATTGATGAGACAGGAACCAATTACTATAAGAAAAAGGCTCTGGGTCAGCTGGATGACGGCGGTGGCGGTTCAGGCGGCAGCGGAAGCTCAGGTTCAGAAATAAAAACCATCGAAATCTACACAAGTGATGGTTGCTTGGTATCGAGATCGACAGTATATGAGACTGACAAATATGTTTTACCGAAGAATTTCTTAGTTCCTCCTGCCGGAAAAGAATTTGACTCATGGAGAATAGGCACATCATATTATAAGCCGGGTGATTCAGTACCGCTCACAGGTGATATCAAAGTATATGTTGTTTGGAGAGACATAGGATCTGGTAGCAGTAATACTGAGCCGAAACCGGATAAGATTGTAAAAGATAATGATGCAACAAGCAAAGCCAAAGAATACGATGGTACTCCAAATAAGGGTAAAGATAATAAGACATCAGATGTTTCTAAAGTGGAAAACCATGATGTATCTGTAAGCAAAGATACAGTCAAGTTATCAAAGCTTAAAAAGAAGGACCAGGCCGTAAACATCAAGGTCAACACAAAAGGTAAGATTACTGTAAAGAATGCATCTTCCAAGAAGCTTAAGAAATATGCTGACTTTAAGATTAAGGGCAGAAAAGTAACCGTGACTCTTAAGAAGGGAGCACCTAAGGGAACCTACAAATTCAAGGTTACAATAGGAGCATACGGCAATAAAAAGAAGACTACCGAGACCATAACGATTAAAGTAAAATAATAAGGTACGCAGAGATTTCCGCCAAAGCCGTAAACTACAGGGCTTTGGCGGTTTCTGTATAATGTACAAACTTGACATTTGGCCGTATTTTGCTAGTATTCTAATCAGAAGATGCGATTACACATCTATTGGAGTTTCGCCTCCATTAAGTGCGAACGATTATATTAGGGTTTCACCCCTACAAGTGTGAGCGAATGTAATCAATTAGAGCAAGCCTGGCTTGCTCTAATTTAATGTATGGGAGATGTATGAAGATTTCATTTTATTATGTTGAGTTTTTAAAGGATACGGAGATAAACGCAAGGGGATTCACCAGAGTTCCAAACGTGGAATATGCAAATCGCAAGAAACAGCTCATTAAAAAAGCTGGTGTAAAAAAAGCAAAATTTCAGAGAAAAACAAAGTAATTACTTATGGGGCTGCAGAATTGGTAGCCCCTTTCCCATACCTCAAAGACCTTGCCACTTTCACATTGACCCTTTGGGGATGGGGTTAACGGTCAATTAATTGGTGGCAGCTGAATAGATGGTGCTATTCAACGAGGATGAATAGAATTATAAGGGCTCTGAAGCGGTAATGCTTTAGAGCTCATTTTTTATGTATAATAGGGAGTGAGAGTTCAAAATAATATTACAGGTTAATAGATTAAAGGGTTAAGGATTATTAGCTGATGATACGAGAAGCAAGAAAAGAAGATTTGGAAGCACTTTTGGAACTGTATCTTTACTTACATGAAGATAGTATTCCCATACATGATGAACATCTTGAAAAAACATGGAATCAGATCATTAAGGATCCGAATCACCATCTGATCGTAAATGAGATTGATGGTCAGATTATATCTTCCTGTGTTTGTGTGATCATCCCGAATTTAACAAGAAATATAAGACCATATGCTTTTGTTGAGAATGTGGTAACACATGCGGATTTCAGAGGAAACGGATATGCAGGTGAATGTCTGGACTATGCAAAGAAGATTGCGGAGAGGGAAAACTGTTACAAAATGATGCTGCTGACAGGATCAAAGAAGCCGGAGACTATGCATTTCTATGAGAAGGCTGGGTATAACAGCAGTGATAAGACAGCTTTCATACAGTGGATAGGGATGGATAAGTAGCCATCTAAGAAAAGTATTTAAAATTGCCAAAAACTTATAAAAAAGGAAAATCTCTGTTGAAGATACGATTCAGCTTTTGCAATGTGACGTGGACGATTTTATTGGAAAAGAACAGAGTATCGTTGATCAAAAATAATCACATTATCAGAATCAGTGTAAAGAGGCCATTTCTCGTGCGAGGAGTGGTCTCTTTTTTTATTGAAAAGATTTAGAATGAATTGTATAGTTAATATATATATCAGCATAATATAAGCATATAATTTGATATAATCTGCTAAAACATGTGGCTTATAATAGGTTTCAGCAGATTATAAAGGAGTTCACTGCTATGAATATAATCGGAAGAGAAAGAGAACAGGATATTTTAGAACAGTGTCTTGATTACAAAAGACCTGAATTTTTGGTTGTTTTCGGACGTCGTCGAGTAGGAAAGACTTTTCTTATCAAAGAGTATTTTAATGAACGCTTTTCATTTTACACCACAGGTATTCCAGATGAGAAGACACGTAATCAGCTTAAGGCTTTTAACGAGTCGCTTAAATTATATGGTGATAAAACCGGTACAATTCCCAAGGACTGGTTTGAGGCATTTAGCCGTCTAAGAATGGTACTGGAAAAAGAAGATGTGCAGCGTGACTATTCCAGTGGAAAAAAGGTGGTATTTTTGGATGAAGTTCCTTGGATGGACACTGCGAGATCAGATTTTAAGTCAGCATTTGACTTTTTCTGGAACAGTTATGGTTCTTCGCAGAAAGACCTTCTTCTTATAGTCTGCGGTTCTGCAACATCGTGGATCATCAATAATATTCTTAATGATGTGGGAGGCTTTCATAACAGAGTAACAAAGCAGATGCATATAGATCCATTTAGTCTTAGTGAATGTGAGACTTTCTTTAAGAACAATGGAATTATCTTAGGCAAGGATAAGATAATAGAAAGCTATATGATATTTGGAGGGATACCGTATTATCTGAATCTGTACGACAGAAGGCTTAGCTTCGCACAGAACGTGGATAGCCTTATTTTTGATGAAAGAGGAGACCTTCATTATGAATATGAGCAGCTGTTCAGGTCATTGTTCAAAAACGCAGACAATCACATAAAGATTATTGAGACTATGGCTGAACTAAAGAAGGGCCTGCAAAGGACAGATCTTGTTCAAAAATCAGGGGTATCTGATGGCGAAGGACTTACAAAAGCTCTTAAAGAGCTTGAACAGTGCGGATTTATCAGACATTATAGCAATGCAACAACCAAGAAAAATGGCGCATTTTATCAGGTTATTGATCCGTTTGTACTCTTTAGTTTAAATTTCATTCGTGATAAGCAAATGAAGTCATGGCAGGCGTTCATTAAGTCTCCGGAATATTATGCTTGGAGAGGGAATTCATTTGAGATCGTATGCCTTTTGCACGTTCCGCAGATAAAGGCAGCCCTTGGTATTGCAGGTGTCGAGAGCGCCGAGTATTCATGGAGGAGTAAGAAAAAAGAGGGCGGTGCACAGATAGATCTTCTTATAGATAGAGCAGATGATGTGATCAACCTGTGTGAGATGAAATGTACAGATAATGAATTTGAGATAAGCTCAAAATATAAAGATGAACTGATACATAAAGCTGATACATTCATGGATGAGGTACAGCCGGCAAAGGCTATACATATAACACTTATAACTTCAAATGGAGTCAAGAAAAATGAGAACTTGGACGTGGTTCAAAATATAATTGGTCCGGAAAAACTCTTTGACTAAAGCATATGATACACATTGGAATTCTATGTTGCTATTATCATGGGGCTGCAACGAAAGTTGCAGCTCTTTTTCATGGTATAATTTAACTGGGTTTAAAAATGATTATTATGTCGATTCTACAGACTTCTCATGGCTTGTTCGAGATGACTGATTGTTCACGTTCCGAGATTACTTAATATAGGCTGCAATTTCTTCAGGTGTCTTTTCATATCCGGTTTTTGCCCAGTAGCAAAAGAGCTTATAGAAGCCACCAATAGTAAAGGCTATATGCCATGGATCAGTAATGCTGGATAGAATGGCATTAAAACGCTTGTCAAATTCTTCTTCCAGAAGATTCATCTTATTATCACGGATAAGAAGATCGATGATATCCCGATACTTATATAGATGCTTCAAAAGAAAAACAACATACTCCTGAGGAGACGAAACGTTCAGATAATTCATCCCGGCTTTTGCCAGCCACTGTTCTGTTTCTGAAGAAATGTAATATCGGAGTATATCATCTTTATCCTGAAAATGGCGGTAAAATGAGTTACGGCTTACCTCTGCATTTTCTATGATGGCACAAATGGATATATTGCCTAGAGATGTTTCCCTCATTAGCTCAATGAGGGAACAGGTGATTTTATCCATAACATATTTTGTAGATTCTCTCATGGTACAAATAGTCCTCCTTTGTACCTTTTTTTATTGGGATATTGACCGAATAAAAACATGAGGTACAATTGTACCTATAAAGTAACATGGTTGTTATCAAAAGTCAAAGAGGTGATACAAGTGGACGATTCAATGAAGATAAAAAAGAAGCATAAAGGTATTAAGATATTGATGACAGTTATTGTTGTTATTGCGATTATTATCGTAGGAGGAGCATTTTATCTTGCTACACATACACAGATAGTCATTGGTACTATCCAGAAGGGAGCTATGGTTAATGGCAAACCTCTCAATTCTTATGAACCCTTGTATGATCCGGTCAATGGGGAAAAGGAAAATGGGCAGTATCTTATCAGTGAGATCAATTATGGAAGCGATTACCCTAACAGCTTTTTAGATATAACTTATCCGGATGATAATCTTGAAGCGGACAGACCAACGTTGTTTTATTTTCATGGTGGAGGTTTTTTTGCAGGGAGCAAGAACATGGGTGATCCACTTGCAGTCAGCGAAGCAACATATCTGATTGATGACCTTTGTGCAAAGGGGTATAACATAGTAAATGTGGATTATGTGCTGGTTCCCGAAGGACATTTTCCGGATCCTCTGATTCAGGCAAATCAGGCATTTGCATATATCATGGAGCATGGTAAAGAGTATCATTTGAATACAGATAAAATTGTTCTGATGGGATCTTCGGCAGGAGCAATCATGGTTTCTCAGATAGGAACTGTGGTAAGCAATTCTGAATATGCAAAACTCCTTGGAATAGAGCCTGTTCTGAAAAAAGAGCAGATCAGTGCAATAGTTGTAGATGATGCTCCTCTCATATACGAAGATTTTTCACTTGCGTGTAAGATTCTGGTTGGAAATTATGTCAAAGGATCAATTTTCTTGAGTAAAAGTGAGTTGGAACGATATGACTGCATCCCATATATGACAGCAGATTATCCTTCGGCTATTATGCTTGGAAGTGAGTATCGTCACGATATGAATGTGATGCATGAGCAGTTAGATGCAGTTACTGTCGAAAATGATTTGATAGATCCTTTGGCAGAAAAAGGTGAAGAAAAGCAGCACTGCTTCGTTGCAGCTGAGCGAGTGGATTCGACTGCCAAGGAAGCTTTTGATCGAGTGATTGCCTTTATTGATAATAAGACAAAATAAATAAAGATATATTGGAATATATTTTTCAGTATTATAGACAATGACAAATCGAAGGTTGTCGAGATAATTGAAGTCGATTCTTATGTTGATTTTAGTACGGAGGGAAGGAAAAAGATGAAATACCAATACAAAGAAATGCCGGAATCTATGAAGGGGACATACGGAGAATTTGCAAAAAACTTCGGCTTTGATTGGAAAGAGTTTATTATGGGAATCCCGACGCCGATGTTCCTTGTCACAACATATAAATCTAACGGACAGCCCAATGCTACGATGCAGTCATGGGCAGGGTTTACGAGTGCGAATCATGGGTGCGGGTATTACGTGATTCTATGCAGCGTGAATAAGTGTGGACATCTTTACCAAAGCCTAAATGAAAAGAAGGCAGCAGTGCTGAATTTCATGTCTTCTGATTTATACAAAGCCTGCATGAAGACGATACAGAATAATCAGCTCGAGGCAGATGAGATAACTTCATCAGGGCTTACTGTGGAGAAAGCTTCATGGATAGAAGCGCCGATGGTCGCTGAATGTTTCATGAACATTGAGTGCAAGTTTTTGTGGGAGAAAGAAATCGTACCGGGTGATGATCATATTATGATTTGCCTTGAAGTTGTAGGCGGACATATAGAGAAGGACTATATAGAGGATATGTTCGGAGACAAAGGGATTCTTTACAATGTCCATTATCCTATAAATCCGGAAAATGTGAAAGAAAAAGGCTGCGATTATGTAGCTGCACTTAGGAAAGTAAATCAATCCTACGAATATTGATCATCTACAAGGCAGCGCAATGCTAAAGCAGTGACAAATTCGGCTTTATCTGCGACACCATAGACATGTGGTGCCACGCTGTTCCACTGGGACTTCTTGCAGCCTTTGTCTTTAAGCTCCCGGTAAAAGTAGTGTTCTTCCTGCTCTGTACCGATGAGTTTGTGAAATGGCCCTGGGTTCTTAAGTACTTCTACAGCCACAAGTGGGCAAGGAATATTACAAGAGAAGAGATGGACTAAATAAATTCAAAAAGGTACTATATATTTCTTTTCGTGCATATGATAACGTCATAATAGGAACACCTATAACGAATAAATAAAGCTTAAAAGGAGTATGCTTATGAAAAAGAATATCCGTACCGTTTTATTTGGAGAGCTTGTACTTTTCATCGTTGTATTTCTTATCAGTACCCTCGGAACCAGCTTTGGCTTTTCTGCTGTCGCATGGTTTCTTGATGTGCCTTCGCTGATTCTTGTTTTACTTATTCTGATTCCCGGGCTCATGATCATGGGTGAGTGGAAAGATTTTTTGAATTCATTCTCAGTAGGGATAAAAGATTACAGGCTTCTTGAACTAAAAAATATTATAGAAGCCGTAGGCGCTGCCCAGAAGCTTACTGTATTTGGAGCTCTTTTTGCCATCATAACTTCAGCAATAATTCTTATGGGAAATTTATCTGAGCCGGAAACGTTTGGACCAAGCCTTGCTGTCTGCTTCCTTTCAGGTTTTTATGCAGTAATAATCGAGTTTTTTCTTCTGCCGCTTAAGTTAAATGCCGAGCGTAAGATGAATGAAGAGATGGACATGGAAGATGAATGATCCCGGAATTACAAAGGAGCAGTATCTTAATATAGCTCGTAAATTCGGATTTACGAAAAGAGAGCTTGAACTCGGATACCTTAAAGTGTCGGGGTTTTCAAATCATAGAATTGCTTATATGCTCGGAATTTCTGAGCAGACGGTAAAAAATCATTTCACTCACATTTATGAAAAGGCGTGGGTTCCCGGAAGAAAGGAATTCCAAGAGCTGTTTACACAGGATGGATAGTGATTATGATGAGATCAGTTAAAAGAGCTATCATAATAATTTTAATTGCAAACGTCGCCCTGATAGTTGCTGCTATTTGCGGGAGAATACTGAGCAGATTCGTTTATGAAGATCATCTTGATGAGCCTTTGATCACAGTTGATGATACCGAGATTACTTTAAGAGAATTTGGATATTACATATATGAAGTAGAAGAGTTTGTGCAGAACCAGGCTCTTTTGTATGATCCTGAGAATCCAAAGCACTGGTGGAATACCCACTTTTCAGCCGGCATGGATTCTCAGTTTGTCTGTGATTACGCCAAGAAGGTGGCAGTTAACACTTGTATATCAGATGAGATTTATTATAAAAGAGCTCTTTCTGAAGGAGTTGTATTAAGTAGCGCGGAAGAAAAACAAGCAATGGTCGAAGCAAAGATGATCTTAAGCAGCATGACCGGGAATCAGCTTGCAAGAACAGGGTTGGATGAAAGCATCCTCACTAATATGCGGATAAAACATGCTCTTGCAGTAAAATATGCCAAATTTCTTGTAAATACCTGTGATTTAACAGGATATTCCGAAGACCCAGAAAAGCTTCTAAACTGGGACGGCGTGTATTATCAAGAAAAGATTCTACCGGAACATACAGTAAAGACTAATGATAAGGTTCTGGATAAAATAACGTTGGGAAAAATAACAGTGAATTATGAGTAATTCTATTTGAATGTGTTAGAATTATTTCATGAAAACAAGAGAAGAAGCATTAAAATACGGATTATCTTTTCCGGATACTTATCAGGAAGCGCCCTTCCACGATCCTAACTGGCAGCTGGTGCGATATAAGTATAATAAAAAAGCATTCCTGTGGACTTATGAACGAGAGGACTTTATAAATCTCAATGTGAAGGTTGATCCCGAGATGGCTTTTTTCTGGAGAAAGGCTTACAGCTCAGTTATTCCCGGATACCATCAGAATAAGGAGCATTGGAATACAATCATCCTCGATGGAAGTATCCCGGATAAAGACATAAAGCTCATGATTGCCGAGAGCTACGACCTGATAGCAGACTCTCCGACTAAGAGGATTTATGATGCTGTAGCCAGAATCCCAAAGGGATGTGTTGCAACTTATGCGCAGGTTGCAGAAGAAGCCGGGGATAGAAAGATGGCAAGAGCTGTAGGAAATGCTCTTCACAAAAACCCTAACCCCAGCACAATTCCCTGTCATCGTGTAGTAAACTCAAAAGGCGAACTTGCCGGCAACTATGCATTTGGCGGAGCCTGGAAGCAGGGAGAAATCCTGCTCTCTGAAGACGTCGAAGTCAAAGATGGAGTTGTTGATTTACATAAATATCAATGGCGCAATAAATAATAAAGCCCCTGACCTTTGCGGGGCTCTTTTAGTACCATAAAAGTGTAGTTGTTAGAGAGTAATTAACTCTGACATCTGCACTTATTTTTTTATAATAAGGGGAGTAATTGGTCTGACGTGGCTCTTTTTGGATCAGCGCATCCGTCACATAAACCGTTAGCCACCCCCTTATTATAAGCATTCGCTTAAGCAGGTAGGGAGAAACACCCGCGTAACCAACTAAACTGAATGGTAATAAGTGTGGCTGGAGCAATTACTATTTATAGTTGGAGGAGGTTCAGAATGATTAGTGTTGGAATTGATGTATCAAAAGGAAAAAGCACTGTCTGCATACTTAAGCCGTATGGAGAAATAGTGTGCAGTCCTTTTGAAATGCAACATGTTGAGAAGGGGCTAGACGGACTCGATAGTATTCTCCAGAAGTTAGATGGTGAAATACGTATAGTCATGGAAGCAACGGGCATCTATCACTTGCCAGTATTGACTTATCTTACAGAGAAAGGCTATTTCGTATCTGTAGTAAATCCTTTTGTGATGAAGTCATTCGCAAAGGATAACAACTTTAGGGGTGCAAAAACTGACAAACTTGATTCGGTCATGATTGCTAATTATGGAATTGAAAAGTGGTTTAAACTCCAAAAATATGAAGGTGCCGAAGAGGTATATGCTGAGCTGAAGCTGCTAGGGCGCAGATATAGGTACTATATGGAACTCCATGTTAAGGCTTTACAAGAATTAACTCATATCCTCGATTATGTCATGCCTGGAATCAAGAAAAAGTTTAATAGCTGGAACGAATCAAGCAACAAGGACAAGTTAAGCGATTTTGTGGAAAAGTTCTGGCATTATGATGTAATTACTTCCATGAGTCTTGAAAAGTTCACAGATGAGTACCTTCTCTGGGCAAAAGAAAAGAAATATCACCGGAGCAGATCCAAAGCTGAAGAAGTCTATGAATTAGCATCCGGTGGCATTCCTACACTATCTTCCAGTACCCCATCGACCAAAATGTTAGTACAGGAAGCAGTATCAGTATTAAGGGCTATAGATAGCTCCTTGGCTACTATATTAGCACGAATGCAGGTTCTTGCTAAGTCCTTACCAGAATACTCTACAGTTAGAGAAATGGGTGGTGTTGGAGATGTGCTAGCGCCAAAACTAATTGCAGAAATAGGAGATGTAAGAAAACTTCATAGTGCAAAAGCTCTCATAGCTTGTGCCGGTATAGATCCACCGCCTTACGAGTCAGGACAATTTGTGGGCACAAATCGAAGGATGACAAAGAGAGGATCATCAACTTTACGAAAAGTAGGATATGAAGTAATGAGGGTACTTAAGAGTCATCCGGCGCCCAAAGATGCTGCTGTATATAATTATATAATCAAGAAAGAAATTGAGGGAAAGTGCAAAAAACACGCTAAAATAGCGGGATTAAATAAATTTCTACGTATATATTATGCAAGAGTAACCGCAGTCTACAAATAAGTAGCAACAGCTATAAAAAGGCTGGAATTATTCATCCAGCCTTTTTGTGATGCTTAAAAATGGTTAAATTGAAAACACTTAAAAATAAGCCGTTTCGCTATTGACATTTGTTAGCAGGTTTATAAGAGAAAGAGCTCGACAACTTCAAATTTTTGGGGCTGAACAGTGGAGCGTTATCTCGGAAGTTATTTGCATCTAAAAAAGACTAAATATGGTAATATGGTTGTGATCTAATCACCTAATATAAACAACAGTTCTAATATTTGAGAGCTTCTGGTTGATCCGGAAGCTCTTTTCTAAATTCGTAATACGGCTGTTAATTATTACAATTTGGGCGCTAATAATTACAATTATCACTTTTGCGCATATTTGAATGCTATAATTTCTATGTGCATATGAGATTAAATTATGCCTAATGGAGAGGTAATGAACACTTATAGGATAGCAATATGTAAGTAGCTATGGGCTTTTTAAGTAAGTTAGAATTGCTTAGACATCGTTGTGTGGCGCATTTGATGTATGAAATGCGACCTTTGCTTGAAAGGAGGAAGTAGCTATGTGGCTTGAGGATGAATACAAAGAAAGTAAAGATAATCCATTACACAAGGAATTTGGGATATGGAGTAACACCAGATATATTATGGGTAAGATGCTTAAGTACAAGCCGGATGTAGTAGCTCTTGTACTGCTTGGGATGGTTTGCTCATCTGTTCTTTCTTATTTTTGGGGGATTTTCAGCAAATATGTAATTGATATTATTCAGATGGGACTTCAGGAAAAAGAGGCTATGGAAAGACTTGTTAAGCTAATCTTTGCGGCAGGATTTATCGCATGCCTTTTAAATATAGGAAGCGTTTTATCGGATTGTCTTGTCTGGTACAGATTTATATATGTACGCATGCATATGATCACCGAGAGAATAGCAAGAGTTCTTTCACTTAAATATGAACTTATTGAAAGACCGGACGTTCTTGATGTGGCAAGACGTGCCGCCCAGGCGACAGGCAGCAACATGAACGGCGTTGAGGGTATGATGCGATATATGCAGCAGCTTCTTACCAGTCTTTTTACTGTAGTGGTCACATTTGTGGCAGTTATGGTTTTGGACTTCAGACTAATTCTGGCACTGATAGTCTTATGTGTTATTCAGTTTTTGTACTATAGGAAAATAGTTGAGAAGGACAAAAAAGAGGTTTGGGATGAGCTTTCTGATTCCTGGAGAAAGACTGATTATATGGAGAGAGTAACCCAGTACTGTGACCATGCCAAGGAAATCAGGCTCTTTAATCTATCTGAGTTTCTTTCAAAAAAACAGGAGGAGACATACCTTGATAAAGAGGAAAAAATGGACCTTCATCATGAGCTTTGGTTCAAAAACTCTTTTGTTACACAGATTGCGAATGTTGTGATCAAGGCACTGATATATGCGGTGCTGTTTTTTGCTGTATTTACAAAAGACTTGTCTGTAGGAAATTTCACATTGTTTTTGTCTTTATCAATAGCTTTTTCTCAGGCACTTATAAATCTCCTGCAGCGCTTTGGAGACTATAAGAAGGCATCGTTGGAAACTGATGATTTCAGATCCTTTATTGAGCTTGATATAGATGACGATGAAAAAGACTGCATAGATATTCCGAAGGCAGATACCTACGAAATTGAATTTAAGAACGTATCCTACAAGTATGCCAAGGCAGAAACCTATGCCCTTAAGGACCTTAATCTAAAGATTCATCCCGGAGAAAAACTTGCTGTGGTAGGACTAAATGGCGCAGGGAAGACGACAATGATCAAGCTCCTCTTAAGGCTCTATGATCCCACAGAAGGTGTTGTTACCCTAAATGGTACAGATATCAGGAAGTATAGGAGAGAAGATTATTACAAACTATTCGCTCCGGTATTTCAGAATGTTGAGATATTTGGAGAGTTTGAAATCTTTTCTGTAAATAGGAATCTTCTATGATAATTTAGATTTACACGGGAACAATCAGAGTGAATGCTCCTTTTATTGACTATACAATCCGCATATCTATAAGTCAAATACTAATTGGTTTTTGTAAGAACCTGGTGTAAGATTTTGATTGTAATTTTATCTTACAGCATAAAATACTTACAAATTCTTTAACAATCTGTATATTTCTTGCATAAAATGGGAATGCGTTGGCTGAAACAATGGCATTTCCATTATTTTTAAATAAAACATTACAGTAAAAATACACACAAAGAGAAAAAGTGTGTATATTTACTTGAATGTGTAATTGATTTATTCTACGCGGTGTTGTATTATTAAAGTAAAAATACACACTATTGCTGCATTGTGTGTATAATTACTTTAAAATGCTAAACCTTCAGAAAAGGAGGATCGACATGGTTCTTACCTATAATGAATGTATAGAAAAATATGGATCGGATTATAAGATAAAGAAAGAGCTGAGCAATGGAGAGCTCTTTATGAAAGAAAAGGGAGTATATTCTACTGTAAGAAATGTTTCGGATCTTGATATAATAACTAGCAAATTTCCGAGGGCAGTGTTTACCGGAAAAAGTGCGTTTTATTATCATTCACTTACAGATGTAATACCGGATCATTTTCACCTTGCAACTCGGAGAGAGGATTCAAGAATTAAGGATCAAAGAGTAATACAGTCTTTTCTAAAAGATGATATTTTTGAGCCTGGCATAATTGAGATGAAGTATAATAACTCGAGTATTAGGCTATATGATAGGGAGAGGATGCTAATAGAACTTATGCGATTTAGAAAAAGCATACCGTTTGATCTGTACAAGGAGATAATACAAAACTATAGGCGCATAGTAGAGGAAATGGATTTTGGACTTGTTGAGGATTATGCCTACATGTTCCGAAATGGTAATACACTTATGAATCAGATACAGATGGAGGTTCTTTGATTTCATGAATTTAAGGGATGAGGTAGAAAAGATAAAAGCAGAGGGGTATAGCGAAGCAAACGCAGAATCTAAGCTCTGTCAGGATATAGTACTTAAGGCAATTGCGGAAAGTGGGATGGCAAGGAATGCAACCGTCAAGGGCGGAGTTGTAATGAGAAGTCTTTCTAAGAATGCCAGACGCGCTACGCAGGATATAGATCTTGATTTTATCAGATATTCGATATCTGATGAATCCATAAGGCAGTTTGTTAAACGTCTTGATTGTATTGATGGACTGTCCATTGCTATAGATGGCAAGATAACTGAACTTAACCATCAAGACTACAAAGGAAAAAGGATTACTATAACTATAACGGATTCAAATGATACAGTTTTATCACTAAAAATGGATATAGGTGTTCATGCTGATTTATCATTGGAGCAGGAAGATTATGCTTTTGATATAGGATTTCAGGAAGATGCAGTTAGTCTTTTGATTAATTCCAAAGCGCAGATGATTACAGAAAAACTGAAATCACTTGTGCGATTTGCAAGTAGATCAACGAGATATAAGGATGTATTTGATATCTGCTATCTAAGCGATGAGGTGGACAAGGAGCAACTTAGAGATTGTATTGATAAGTATATCTTTTCTGATGAAACACTTAGAAACGTAGCAACAATGGACGATGTTGTTAAGCGTGTGGAAAGAGTTTTTAGCAATAAGGCTTATGTAGATTCTGTTTCAAAATCTGGTAAGAACTGGCTTGATATGCCAGTTGAGACGGTTCTCAAAAAGGATTTGGAGTTTATTAAATCGCTTTGAAGGAGTTTTTAACGTGGAAAAAGTGAGATTGGAAACACATAATCTTGTCATAAAGAAAGCTGAATATGGTGATTGGGAAGCGCTTTACAAGAATATTTGGAGCAAAAGTGAATCAGCGAAACATATGCTCTGGACAGTTATCAAAACCGAAGACGAAGCAAAAGAACGCATGAAAAAGGCCATAAAGTATCAGGAACAAGAAAAGTACGCTTTAATAGTCTATTTGAAAGAAACAATGGAAGCAATAGGCTGGACGACAATGCATGAAATAGAACCTGGGATTTTTGAAGAAGATGGTATAGCTATTGGCCTGGCATTTGTCGGTAAAGGCTATGGGAAGCAGATTCTAAATGCTTTATGTGACGAAGCTTCCAGATGTGGTGCAAAATAGTTTAGAGGCGGTCATAGGATGAAAAACATTGCGTCAGCCAAGATGTTTGAATCATGTGGATTCAAGTATGATTTCGATACGGAAGTAAAGACGGATCCGAGAACCGGCGAAAAGTATGTTATTAGAAAACTGAAAAAGGAACTACGTTGAATATTTATTAGCTTATTCAGGTAAAATAGTCATATTTTTATGCGGCACAGAAAAAGCCTTTCGTCGATTATCTCCGAAGATAATTTGAGCGAGAGGAATCCATCTAATGTGAAATAAGAAGCCTTATTTTACCGCTTTTTGCCTGTTTTCCCATATGTGTCTGCACTATAATTTTTTATGTAATGGAAACTTACAAGAGGAGAAAAAACATGACACCTAAAATTTGGTTATTCGTAGTTTTGATTGCAGTAATGGCACCGGTTTATCTTATGTTCGGAGTTGCCACTTCTAAAAATGTAAAGGAGATGTCTGAAAAGAACAAAGAAGAGTATGAAAAGAATAAATCTAAGCATAAGTACATGGTGATGGGGCAGAGCTGGGGACTTGCTATAGGAGTTACTGTCGGAAGCGTCGCAAGTTATCTCATGTCTGGAAGAGTTTCAACCGGAATGTGTTTAGGAACAGGACTCGGAATGTTCGTGGGCATGATGATAGGTGCAATAATCGATAGAAAAAGGGAAATGGAACATAAGACGAACGAGTTCAACCTTTAAAGGATGGGCGCTATGAGTGGATCGGCAATGGGATTTCTTGTATGGGCAATACTTGGTGCTGTAATGATTGCTTTAGGTACTAGAGCTTTGTTCATGAAATCGGCAGTAGGTTTTTGGGCGAATATCGAACAATTCCCTGTTAATGACATCAAAGGATATAATCGCTCGACCGGTATTTTGT
The DNA here is from genome assembly GCF_000703165.1 of Butyrivibrio sp. AE3004. Classification (NCBI taxonomy): domain Bacteria; kingdom Bacillati; phylum Bacillota; class Clostridia; order Lachnospirales; family Lachnospiraceae; genus Butyrivibrio; species Butyrivibrio sp. AE3004. The sequence continues at coordinate 46,536 of NZ_JNLQ01000003.1, read as the reverse complement.
TCATCTGCTATGGTATTATTTTCATTGTGCTAGGGCTTCCGTTGCTGACCGGACAGAACTCAGCGTTAATTCTACTCTCAGTATTGGGAGTAATGCTGGAAACAATAGCTATGATGGCAATTTACATTATGGTCATAACGAAGAAGTATAGAGGCTGAACGGTATTGATTTTTGGGGTATAAAAAATAGGAAGTTATTGTAGATTCTATTTGAGGAAATTGGTTTATTGTATGAATAATATATAATAACAAATTCGGATTAGAAGGGTTAATAAGTAATGAATCCATGGAAAAAACTAGTGATGCTTGATTATGAGTGTTTTTTGGAGGAAGAATAGTTATGAATTGTCCTAAGTGCGGAAAAGAAATGAGAACAGGATTTGTCGAGGCAAAGAGTGCAGGAAGTCTTACGCAAGCTTTTACACAGGTTACCTGGTATCCTGAGGAATATAAAGGCAAATTTATTAAGAGGGAACCAGTAACACTTTCATTGCAAGCGGAAGGTCAATATTGTGATGAGTGCATGACTGTGTTTGCAAGTTTTAATCAGAGATAAAGAATCGGATTTTATAGAGGTGACATGATAATGTTTCGGTTAATTATATCTGTAAAGAATGAAAACCTTCGAGGTTTTCAGCGGAAGCGGTGCCAGCATCCATTCCGTTCTTGTAATTTAGAATAAAAAATGTACTCAACCACCACTTGAGTTCCAGCATTTAAGCTGGGGATTGGACTCAATTACAAATTGATATACAGATCTTGACCCGGAATGTATTCTTATATCAAACAAAAGGTACTGGCCAGTATCCAACTACAATTTAAGGAGCGAAAAAATGTTAGATATGAATAAAGTAGCAAGGAATATAAAGAATGCCAGGACAAAGAAGAATATGACCCAGCTTGAACTTGCTGATATTGTGGGAGTAAGCTATCAGGCAGTATCAAATTGGGAGCGTGGTAATTCCATGCCGGATATTGGAAAGATTTCTGATATAGCTAAGGCTCTTGATATGGATGTTGCGGAGCTTCTCGGAGATGATAAGGAGACTTCCATTATAAAAAAAGTTATTGAGAATTCTGAGGAATCACTTACTGCAGAAGAGCTGACAGAAGTTGCACCAATGCTTCAGCCCATGGAACTTAAGAAAAAGGTAAAGAAGATTTCGGAAGAAGGGGCTCTTAACCTACATGCTCTTGTAGGATTTGCTCCATTTCTTGACGATGAATATCTCGATGAAATTGCGGCAAGAATTGACACTGCTCAGATAAAGGATCTGATAGCCTTAGCTCCATTTTTATCAAGCGATACACTTATCGGCATTTCAAAAAAGATAGACTCATCAAATATCAATGACCTTGTTTCGCTTGCACCATTCCTGCCTAAAGAGGCGCTCGATGATGTGATTTCCAGAATGGATGCTGACGATTTTGATAACATAACTTCACTGGCACCTTTCCTGTCAAAAGAAACACTGGACAAAATAGTTGATAAAGCCATAGATAAAGGTAATGTTTCAGAACTTACAGGAATAGCATGTTTCCTTGGTAAAGATTCGCTGAAGAAGATAACGGAATTCCTGCTAAAGTCTGATGATGCAAAAGGCATGGCGAAATTTGCAATGTTTTTTTCGGAATGAAAAGAATATAACAGGGTTAAAATGGGCAATGCGAAACGCAGAGCCCATTTTTTAATTATATGGTATTATACCTGTAATCTTTGCATTACAAAAAACAAATTCAAGCTTAGAGTAAATCGGTATCTATGCTAGTATGAACTTGTGTAACTAACATAATTGAATTTGAGGATATGTTTTGAAGACAACAGCCGGCATCAGGAAATTCATACTTTTATTCTTAACAATGGCCATTATTGCAGGTGGTCTGTTTTTTGATGTCCGTGAGATGAGAGAAGTGTCTGACAGTCTTGGAGCATTAACTACAATTTCTTCAAAGACAAATGAAAATCCCCATAGAAGCTCAGATATTATCAGCGCTAGAGACATATATAAAGTTGCATCACTTGAAATCAGAGATTTACGAGCTACAAGAGAAGATGTAAACAGTCAGGAAATTACTGCCAGTACGAAAAGAATAGTCATATTTAGTCTGATTTTATGCCTCCTATTATCTTTAGGAGCTTTTTATACATCTGTTTTACCGTCCATATTTCCATGGACTTCTTTAGTAATTAGCAGGTTTATTGCTATCAGCTACATCCATCTTAAGGATGGAAAAAAATAATCTTCTACCTTTCCCAATACAACTGAATAAATAACGCATATTGCTGCGAGAGTGGCAAAGATAGGAGATGAAAATGTCAATTATGTCAATCGCTATAGGCGTGATATGTACGGCGCTGATGTTCGGTGCCGTTATTTGGGTACTCGTTTTAGAGCATAAAGGAAATGCTGAGCCTGAGAATTCAGTAAGAGATAACAGGCAGAGTTTTGATAAGGAGTCTGAGGAAGACAAGAAGTAATAAGAAATCTCTGTGCAGGTATAACAATGCTTGCACAGAGATTTTTTACAAAGGAATGATACTTGAACATCCTAAGGAAGCAAGATTGTTTATTGGCGGATTACGTTTGTGCGTAATTACATAATTGCGTATTGGCAATCCGAATCCAGAGAATATATTATGTAATTACGTAAATACATAACACCGTAATCTAAGGAGGATCTGTTAATGGCTAGGGATTTTGGAAAGGAAATAGATTCTATAAAGGATCAAATTGATGCATTGCAAAAAATGATGGAGTCTGCTTTCGAAACCAAAAAAGCAGATAAAAACGAACATGAGACAGTAGGTCATGTACAAAAAATGAAGGACATGCATCCTAATGCACATGTAAGTGCGTGCCTTGATGAAATTGAGAACACTGCCGGGGTGAACGGTCAAACTGGAGCGATAACTTATCTTGGAGTTTTTTCATCCAGCGGTAGACAGTCAACATGGGCTAAGCATTGCGTAAATACCGATGATTTATTAGATCTCGTTACTAATAATGTTGCGGGTAAAGTCCTTTCCTGCTTAGGCAAAAAAGCCGAATATTTCATTGCATTCAATCAATTGTCGTTGTTATCCCCAAAAAGGTCATAATTTGCTACTGACTTCCGGTGTTCTTCATCAACTGCTGCATAGTGCTTTACTGTGGTATTCACATCCTTGTGGCCAAGGACGTCTGCAACCATGTATATATCACCGGATGAATTGTAAAGAGTGGTTCCAAAGGTTCGGCGGAGTTTGTGGGGATGAACACGGTCTGTAAGTTTTGCGCCATCTCCGTATTTTTTAAGCATATCCTCAATGCTTCTAACGGAAAGTCTGTTGTTCTTAAGTGATATGAAAAGAGCTTCTTCTTTTGGATCCTGTGCCAGCAGGGGACGCTCATTTTTTATATAATCACGGAGCGTGTTGCGGGTTTTTTCATTTATATAAAGAATTGCTTCCTTACCGCCTTTTCTAACAATTCTGATGGTATTATCCTCAAAATTCACATCATTTAGATCGAGTCCGGCACATTCTGACACGCGAAGCCCCAGATTTAATAAAAGGATAACGATTGCAAGATCACGTTTTGCTGTGTTTTTGGATCTGGCAGAGCTTCTTTTTGTTGATGTTTTGGTTTCTTCAACAGCCTTAATAAGCCTTTTTGCTTCATCAACATCAAGGCGTTTTATGTCATTTTCCTCATATTTCTGGTTTTTATCTGCTTTAAGCGTGGGATTTTCTGCAATATATTCCTTATCAGCCATATATCCGAAGAAATTCCGGAGAGTTGCCATTTTACGGGCAAGCGTCCGGTTGCTGACCATATGCCCGGAGTCAGATTCATTAAGAACCATAAATTCCTGAAATTCATTTATGTCTTCGTAATTGAGTGCATCAAGAATTTCCAGGGAAATATCCTTAATTTCCAGAGATCTGCAGCGCGGATTCCGTACTTTAAGAAATTCAAAGAATAAAAGAACATCCTTTGCATACGCAAGAGCTGTGTTTATCTGATATTTACGGACGCATGATTCTATAAATTTATGTGTATATATTGGAAGCTGCTTTTTGATTTCCGTGATTCTTGCAAGTTTATCCTTGCGTAATTCAGCATAATATCTGGAATCTTTCCCCATTTCATACCTCCGGATCCTCAAAACATACGATTTTTGCCGGTTCTTTCTTTCATTATCATTATACCACATAAAATTGATATTTTCCGCGGTATAACATTCAGCTAAGCTTTCAGATTTCAGACAGCCACCCCGCACCATACTCCCATTGATTTAGTGGGTGTTTGGAGTTTTTTACGGTAGAATAAGATCCGCATTTATAAGATCTCTATAATATTCATTGTCCCTGCTTTTTATAATTCTGAAGAATTTACCATCTGGACAATCCTCTATAATATTAACTCCTTCAGGGTCAATTGCCATATTGCATTTTTCAGTGGTTATTCCATGGATTTCGGAATCCTTAATATTTGCAAAAACAAATACAGTAAAAGCATCCCAGGACGGTGTTCCGCTTTCAACTCCTCTTTTCTTCAATGCCCACGCAAGATAGTCGGTTTCTGACATGTTTTGAAGGTTGCCTCCGCACATAAGTGGACCGCCAAGATCATATGTGTATATATAAAGCGGCACAGCGCTTTCCCAATTTTCATATACATATCTGGCACTTAAAGACGCAAAAGGCACATAGGAATAATTGAAATCCACTCCGGAAGGATAAACACCACCCGTTACATGCATTTCTTTTACCTTTTCTCTTATCAGTTCCATTCCATTAAGAGGACTGTATTCATCGCCCTGTGAAATCATTAGACCATATATATTTGTCAAATACCCCGTGGTAACAATAGATACAGGCTCTTCGGATTCAACAAGTGTCCTTCTTAGTAACTTAATGGCATCTATCATTTCATTGTTTGCCACAGTTTCAGAAAACTTATCCCAATATTCCGGGTAAGCTGTATCGTTTGAGTACGGACTTACTCCAACAGGAACATCGCTATATCCTTCTTTTGTAAGAATCCCTGCTATTGCATCTTCATTGCCCATAACATTACTCGTTACGGCAAGAAGCTTTACTTTATTTTCAAGGTCATATTTCTCGGTAAGGCGGATGGCCATTATATCATCCACATCTCCGCACATATCAACATCAAGTATCATCTGTGCAACAGTATCAGCAGCTTTAATATCTATTCTAAAAAAAACAAGCCATATCACAGATGACAGCATCAATGCCAGACTTGTACCTAAATATTTGATAAATTTCAAATGTTATACCTCCGTTATGTTATAAAGTATAACGGTTTTTGGGGCACATAATTATAAAGCAGGTATAACATTTTAATTATTATTTTATGCTATTCCTGAGTTAAAACACTGAAATTCAGAATTTTCCCTGTCTCTTAATATTATGACAAAAATGCTCACAAAACTTATTGTGCCTTTTAACACATTTCATAACCCAGTACAAAAATTTCTCATAGACATATCCTCATTTAACAGCTAACGACGCATAAAACAATAAAAATGTAATTATAGCCACAGGAACAACTACATTGATAACCCCAAACAACTTAATCATAGCTTTTTCGCCTCCCCTTTTTTATATAACTGATAACTACAAGTCATTGTTAAAAACATTTTTGAATGTTGATAATATCTTTATATCTTAAGTATAAGGCTTATGCAGTCCTATAAAAATGACAGCTATATCTTTTATGTTCTTTCCATAAATAAGTTACAATATATTGAGGCTAAAAAATTATTTGCTCATTTCTAAAAAATAAAAAGAGAGCAAAACTATGTCATCATTGGTGTTTCTGCTCTCTTTCTATATTTTAAATAATGAACGTTTTTTTCGTATTATATTTCTATCTGATTCATTATTTTCCCAATGCTATCATGAAAAACAAGGTCTGCCCTGCCTTCCATCTTGGTCTTGCCTTTGTTTATGATCACAAGAAACTTTCCGTGGTACATATGCGCAAGCTGCGCTGCTGATCCGACCTCCAGCGATGTTCCACCTATGATAAGAAGATCTGCATATCTTATAAGTGCTACAGCCTCTTCGTAATCCCGCTGCGGAAGGAACTCTCCATAAAGAGTAACATCTGGTCTTATAACTTTGCCGCACTTAGGACAATGTGGAACATCTTCTGTATTCTCAAATATGAAATCCGCACCATAATCTGTCTTGCAGCTTACACAGTAACTCCTAAGAGCACTACCATGTATCTCACATACCTTTTTACTACCAGCTTTCTGATGAAGTCCGTCTATGTTCTGTGTAATAACTCCATCTAGCTTGCCCCTCTGTTCCATCTGGAAAAGCTTTCTATGGGCATTGTTTGGTTCTATACTCCTACAGTCAAGGTTCTTGCGAAAATAATCAAAGAAAACTGCGGGTCTCTTATTTAGACAGTCATAGCTTAAGAGATATTCAGGTTTATACATAGAGAACCGCTTATCCTTCTTATGATACAGGCCGTTCTTACTTCTAAAGTCAGGAATACCACTTTCTGTGGACACCCCGGCCCCGCCAAGAAACACTATGTGCTCCGAGATATCTACCATCTCATTTAGAGCATCTATTTTCTGCTCGTCATTAAGAGAACGGAAGTACTTTTCTTTTTCCCTTTGTGATGAAAAATTCGGTAAAAGCATATCTATTCCTCATAAGAAAACAAAAGCTACTACATTTAATGCTTTATCCCTGATATTTCTCCAGCCTGAACTTACCGGATACCATTCACAGTCCCCACAGATGACTTTAAGCCGCTCATCTTCTTTTCCGGAACCCAGGTATTCATCAAGCTTGGTGATCAGCTCCTGATATGAATAAACCCCTTCTTTAAGTCCCAATGCGTCTATTACACCTTTATCAAAACGCTGAACCTTTTCATCTGTCTTACATACACCCTCTGACAATTTGGATGGGCAGTCGCTACATAAGCAATCCGTTGTAAAAATGATTTCCACATTCTCATCAGGATTATTGCGAAGGCTTTTTGTGACTATATCCATATTGGAGACAAATCCTTCCGAGTATCCTTTTCCGCTGTACCCTTGCGTACACAATAGGTGATGCGGTCTGAGTTTAATTATTCCGTACACTATTATTCTTCATCTCCTAAGTATTCTATATTTTTCTCCACTATATCCTCTGAATAAGCAAGGTACTTTATCTTCTCATAGTTTGCAGGGCAGATGTCCCTTATCTCTTTATCCAAGACAAGTCTGAATCCATCATAAGTAAACTTAGGAGTTGTTGCACAAGACATAAAACAGAAACTACCCTTATAAAGGTTTTCTGCTGCAAAAATGGCGCTTTTGGTATTACCACCATTGCAAGCTGGTCATCGTCAGGACCGATTACAGCCTCTGATACACTTCCGTCTATGATCATGGTAATCTTCAGCCCGCAGCCCTCATGGTGGTACCAGATTTCATCACAGTCTATCTGATGAAAATGCGAAATATCCTCTCCTTCAAGCAGAAAGTAGATACTTCCCATAAGCGACCGATCTTCATGAGAAAAAGGTGCTGTGTAAACTTCTGCAAAACATCCTCCTTCAGGATGCTTTTCCAAATGGTATTTCTGTTTTAAATACTCTGCTCTCTCCATGGCACCTCTTACTTACATACTAAGCTGTACTAATAAATCCTTATATCTCTGGGGCTTCCTCCATCAAAGGGTTCAAACCCTGTCACTAATATTTTTCCATATTAATGCCTCTCATCATCATTTTCGAATCGTTCGCAGAATCTTGCAGAAAATGAAGGTGGTTCTTTACCCATAGTAAGGTGTGTAGTGTCACCAATGCGTAAGGTCCTGAAAATGGCTATCCCCTTTTCGCGTTCCTCTGTAACAATCTCTGTTACAGAAGTTGGTGCCATTGCAAGAAATTGCATCGTAATAAAGGGTGATACACTCCACAGATGCGAGAGCAAAACTGATGTAATTCCAAAATGGCAGAACAATCCCAGAATATTCTCATTGTTTTGACGTACTCTGTAGACGTTTCCATTCCTCTCATATCCGTAGTCCGATAGCATTTTATCAAACTCCAAAATAACATGATCATATGTTTCTATCATGTTTGTATTTTTTACCAATTTGGATTCTCTCCACTTGACAACATCAAATAATTCCGAATGGTTTGCATAATATGATGGCATTATATCCCAAACTATCCTTTTATCATACTTTCCCGTAGTTTCATCCAGTTTAAGCTCATTTGGATAAGCAAGCCTTGTTTCATCATCTGCGGTATTTGCATCGAACAAGGCCGGAAATTCCATGAGCCAGTCGCATACTGTGGCCTCTTTCCCTAAAACCTTTAGCGAATACTCAGCTGTGGCTTTTGCTCTACCAAGGGGTGACATATATATATCATCTATTCCATAATTTTCTATTTGTTTTGCAAGCAGCTCAGCTTCAATCTTACCTTTATCCGTGAGATTATCCAATGTATAGTTCGGATCACCATGCCTAATAAATAAAAGTCTCATTTTCTTTTTTCTACTCCTACTAACTTTTCATTTTACAGCTTTTCATATGCATTGTTGGGATACCTTACCTTAACCAAACGCATCACCTGCTCTGTAGTATCAGCCAGGTTTCTCTTTGCATTGTCTGTGCTCATTGCCTCATCTAAAGTGGCTACGCCTCTTACTATGGGAAAGAAAGCATCTATTCCATTTTCATTACAGGCTGTAGCATCCGGAGTAACACCCCCGGCAAAAGCAATGACTGTTTTGGAGTACTTTTTTGCAAGCTTCGCCACACCGATTGGAGCCTTGCCCATAGCTGTTTGAAAATCAAGCATTCCCTCACCTGTAACAACAATGTCTGCGACTTTGATATAGTCATCCAGCCTTGTTTCCTCTATAACAATATTAATTCCGGGGGCTAAGACTGCATCGGTAAAGGTAAGAAAAGCAAATCCCATTCCTCCCGCTGCACCGGTCCCCGGATATTTGGCGTCAGCCTTAGGATATTTTTCTTTTGCAAGAGTAGCATAAAAGCCAAGCCATTTATCCATATCCGGTATCATTGAGGGTGTTGCACCTTTTTGGGGTCCATATACAGCACTGCAACCTTCACTTCCGCATAAAGGATTTGTAACATCACAGGCAACCATAAATTCACACTCTTTCAATGCCGGTAACACATACTCATCCGTAATTGATTCAAGATTTTTAAGGCCTTTTGCACCACGTTCAATCTGACGGCCATCTTTATCAAGAAAACCGTAGCCAAGTGCCTGGAGCATTCCTACGCCACCATCATTTGTGGCGCTTCCTCCAATACCTACGATAAATCTTCTGCAGCCTTTCCCTATAGCATCTCTGATTACCTCACCTACGCCATAGGTTGTAGCTTCAAGAGGATTGAGTTCACTCCTTGATGCCAATGTAATTCCTGCTGCTCCGCTCATCTCTATTACAGCAGTCATTGTTTCCCTGATGATGCCGTAAACGCATTCAACCGGCTTACCAAACGGACCGGTAACAGTCACAAGTTCTCTTATACCGTTCATTCCATCAATCAGTGCATCTACAGTTCCTTCACCACCGTCCGCAAGAGGTCTGACTTCCACTTCCGCCTTAGGAAATACTCTTTTTACTCCTTCAGCAACAGCATTTCCTGCTTCTATTGAAGTCATACTGCCTTTGAATGAATCTATAGCGGTTACAATTCTCATATATAATTCCTCGATTCCAATAGGACTATCTTTTTCACAGTCCTTCCCTCTACTCCACATGCTGTTCGGTTTTATTTGACTTCTCTTTAAACAATAATTTCGTATGTATTGATTTTTTGTTTTATGCTAATGTTTTTTTTATCCAAGCAATCCTTCTATCAAGTGACTCTCTGACAATTCTGCTCTTAAAAGCCACCTCAAAGCCATGACAAGTGCCTTTTACTTCATGAAGCTCCACGGGTATATTAGCTGATTTCAACTTTTCTGCAAATAAAACTCCATCATCGTGAAGAGAATCAAATTCTGCAATCTCTATGTATGTTGACGAAAATTCAGAAAAAGACACTGCCTCCATAGGAGAAGCATACTCTATATGTTGGGGAAGTCCGTTTATTAACATTTCATCCCAATACATTTTTGCAAGACCTGTATCCAGAACCGGCGTATCTGTATATTTTCTCATCGATTCTGTATCCATCCGCCTATCCAGCGCAGGATAAGACATAAGTACTCCAATAGGTAGGATTTGTCCTCTGTCCCTGGCCATGAAAACTACTGCTGATGCAATGTTACCACCGGCACTGTCTCCTGCGACTATAATCTTATTTTCATCGATATTCAGATTCCCGGCATTAGCTACAGCCCATTCATATGCACAATAGCAATCTTCCACAGCATATGGAAAACGATACTTTGGCATTAGCCGATAGTCCGGCATTATAACTCTGCAGTGAGTTCTTTCTGCATACCATTTTGCAAACTGATAATGTGTTTCTGCTGCTTTTAATATCAGCCCTCCGCCATGGAAGAACATGATACATGGAAGTTTTTCCTTATAATTTCTGGGCTCTATTATCAAAGTAGGCAGCTTATATCCTTCATACCCTGGGATGACATGTTTTTTCACGTCTATTTTCTCATCTGATTTGCAGGGAATCATTCCCATAAACACATTCACAAATGGATAGACATGAATGTTGGGAAAAAGATGTGCCATCGTTAAAAATCTCAGTTCTTTATCTAAGTGATATCTAGTCTTCATGATACGCCTTTTCCTTCCGTTAAATAACATGATTATCCTCAGTTAACCGCTTGATCTCTTTTTTATATTGTTCTAAGCCATAATCTTCATATTACTCTATATATTTAAAAAATGATATTTCTCCTTTTAAAATAGTCTTGTAAAAATGTCCGCATACTCTTCCATCGTTCCATGCGTTCTGCATCTTCTGGAGCAACAGGATAAATATAAAACTCTTTGTTGGTTGGACTTAGATCTGAGTCAGGACGAAGGCGTCTGTTCGCCCATGCTTCATAATTAATCCCATAATCCATCAGTATATTCATTACTATACCAAGCTTATTCCAAGCCTCGTCCTGTATATCCGTATAAATTTCAGGTCTTATGACAATTTGCTGAGCATGCTCTATGGCTTCACTCATTGCGTCCCAACCATATGAATCTAAGGCATTTACATCCGCACCCATATCAAGCATCCTTTTCATGATACGCACAGATTCATCAGATTCTTCATATCTCTTATAATAAAGAGCATCAATAGCACCTATGATTGAATCAAATAATACCGGCATCCGAATGCCCGGATCGTCATCTTCTGCTTCCATGAAATTTACGTCTGCACCATGATCAAGCAGATAGTCTGCTATCTCGATTGCCCCAATTTTTAAGGCTACCTGCAAAGGAGACTGCCCGTGATCCTTTTTGGGTTTAGGACCGGACGCTGAGTTTACAGCTTCTGGATGTTTATTCAGTATCCGCTTAACTTCATCCAAATTTTTTTGCTTAATCTTTGTAAAAATAGCCTGCATATGATTATTATCCTCCTGCTATAATATGAGACCATTTTAAGCGGCTAAAAGCTATAAATATATGCCTATGTATGCAAAATACAGGGGGTTAAAAGATTGCTTATAAGTTCATTTACACGGATTACAAAAATTTTAGAAATTGTTCTATTGCAAGATGTGGATTTCAGGGTTATTATTAAAGAACACTAGTTCACGAACATATATTCTCTGTCATGAGGAATTGCTTATGGAAAAGAATTATACGATTTATGCTGTGGATTTTGATAATACGCTCTGCTACTCAGTATGGCCTGAGCTCGGAGATCCTAACATCTTACTAATTGAATATTTGTTGAAAGAAAAAGCAGCCGGGAACAAGCTGATTCTCTGGACATGCAGAGCAGGGAAACCTCTTTCGGATGCTATAAAATGGTGCCGGGATTATGGACTTATTTTTGACGCGATAAATGACAATCTGCCTGAGGTTGTAGAGTTTTACGGCAACAATAGCCGGAAAATTACATGTGATATTTATATTGATGACAGAAACGCATACATAGACCCTGACGGCAGGCTTCAGGGAGTTGCCATATGAGTCTTTATACAAATCTGTTCCGGAAAACACTACTAATAGCATTAAGTAATTCCCTTACCTGCTGCAGGAGAAATAACAGATGAGCTCCTTATGCTACTTCAGTAAACCTTGTATCAGATTCCCATTTACTACAGGCTTATCAGTAAGTCCCCTCGGAATAGCCAGAATAATCGCAACATGAATCCTCATTTTTCCACGCTTATTCTTATCCATCCTTGTTATAACAGCATTCATTTCTATCTCAGGGTCATCAAGCAGCGGCAGCACAACATAATAAAGCGCATCCTCATCAAAGGAAACTTTTCCAAGAATTCTTCCTGAAACCATCTCCTCAGCCACAGCCCTGTCTTCCCTAAGAAATATGTTAACCGGCGTGTCCGTGCTGATTGCAGCTGCCCTGCCTTTACCATCATCACTGATGAAACCTGTGAACTGAAATACTTCTTTATCGCCATCATCACGAACCTTATTCCCAACTTTTCTTGCAGCGTCAGCCGGCAGTACATATTCCTGCATCATCAGATGAAAGATATTTTTAACACGTTCCGGATCAGGCACAACCTGATAATAGGTCATAACTTCTTTGCAGGACTCCAGAACGCTTTTTGAAAACAGCGCAAACTCCTCCATGTCAGGATCCCATATAAACCTGCCCCTTGCCATCTTAGAAATTGGCAGCGCCTCGTCATATATCCTGAACTGGACATATATATTTCGCTCAGAGAATGCATTATTATTTTCAAAAGCATCCCAGGAAAACTCATATTTTTCAATATAGTTTTCACCTTCGGATTCCCTGATTTTTCTATACGCCTCTATGACCTGCCGTATTTTATTATCATCCCGAAAATCCCGTTCTTTACCGGGTGCCGAATCCGGGTGATACAAAAATAACAGCTTTTTATACTTTTTCTTAATCTCCCTGTCAGCGTCAGACCTTGATGCTCCAAGGATTTTATATGCTTCTTTCAGAGTCATATCATACCTATTTCATCGCTATTTGCTCCAACATAATTATTTTTTTCTGCTTCCGTCTGTAATTTCAGGTTATCTTTTTTGAATCTCTTATTAACAGTCTATCAGCAGGATTAAAAACTCTCGCCACAAGAATTCCGGCTTCGTATAGTAGAAACAGTGGTACACTGAGCATCAGCTGTGATATCACGTCCGGAGGAGTGAGAATCGCAGATGCAGTCACAATAATAAGAAGGACATATTTTCTAAAAGACACCAACTGTCTGTAATCCACAACACCGTGACTGGCGAGCATATAAATAACAACAGGAAGCTCAAACGAGACTCCAAAGGGAATAAGGAATGATAGCAGAAAGTTTAGATATTTATCCATTGCAAAAAGCGGAGTCGCAACATTCTCCCCTGCTATTAGGAAAAAATCCAGCGCCAGTGTATAAACGGCAAAATAACAGAACAAAATTCCCATTATGAACAAGATGAGCCCGACTACAAACAATACTCTAAACCGCCAGATCTCATTCTCATAAAGGGCAGGCTTAATAAATCGCCATATGATGAAAAAAATGATAGGACTTGTCAAAACGATTCCAAGAATCAAAGAAATCCTGAGCCTTAAAGTAAAAGCGTCACTTACCCCTGTGTAGATAACAGGCACATTTCTGCTTATCAAGGGAGCCTCAATAAATCTGATGGCAGGGTCACATAAAAATACAAATGAGACGATTACTCCCACTATAATGAAGGCAGCTGCTGCTATCAGCCGCTGCCGCAATTCTCTCAGATGTGTAAGTATTGGTCTGCTCTCGTCGGTCATTATCACATTATCCTTTGTGTTCATTTAGAGAATCGCTCTCATCACCCTTTACTTCCTCTCTGAATTCCCTGATACTTTTACCTAATGCTTTCCCTACACCGGCGAGTTTTCCTCCGCCAAAAACAACTCCCGCAATAAGTAAGATAACGATAAGTTCCTGCACGCCGATATGCATATTTTTCCCCTTTCAACCATTCAAAATGAAGTCATAAGTTGTTACTGTTTTAGTTTAAATCAATATCATCAGTGAGTTTGCGCATGGCAGATTGAAAATGTTTTACAGCTTTTCCTATTTTTCGTGCAACCTTGGGTAGATCCTCGGGTCCTACCACAACAAAGGCTACAAGAAGAATTATCAATAATTCGCCTGCACCCATTCCAATCATTACTTATACTCCTTAATCAGTGACAAAACATTCTCCTTACAGATCATATCCGCTGTCTTATCTTTAAGTCTGTCCAAGAGCTTGTAATACTTTACAACTTCAGCCGGATAAGTTGCCCAGTGACCAACTTTATCTGTTCCTACAAGGAATCTGTCAGGATACTTCTCTATGAGCTTTACCCAATCATCAAGCGTATTTCCGTCAAAGTAATTATCCGGAAACTCATCAAGAAAATAGTAGTCATATACAATCCACGAAATATCTATCCAAAGGTTATTGTTTTTCTTAAGAAGCTCATCAGCAATAGAAATTAGATTTTTAACCTCAACTCTTCGTGAGATTCCAACGTGCGCCCAGATTATCTTGCAATCTCTGTTATATTCAAGCGCATCGTATAGCTCATCAAGGTACAGGATACTCTCCGTACTCTGTGCCGTAATATTGTGATGAACAAGAACCGGCAACCCTTCCTTTGCCGCCAGATCGAATATTCCTAAAAATCCCTCGCCATTTATATGCGGGGGCTCGCCGTATGTCAGTGCCGTCAGATCATCGTGCCTGCTCATTATCTCACCTATCCCGCACCAGAATTTGGGATAGAGTTTTAGCACCTGCTCCACATGATCAGCGGCAAATTTATCATTACAGTTAAAGCCGCAACAAAAAGGGAAAAATCTCTCCCTGATCTCTTTTGGCTGCGCCAGAAAGTCCTCGGCAAGCAAAAAGTCTGTCGCTGAGTAGTAATAACATCTTGAATCGTTACTAAGATAATATGACGGAGCCTCAGGCATGCTGCTGTCCCACTGTTTGGCAATGCCCATACCAAAGATTACCGACTTTGAAACTCCTGACATATCCATGGCTTTGCACAGCGCAGGAAATCCATCGGATTTTTCAAGAAAGTCTGTGTAATGCAGGTGGCTATCTATGATGTTGTACCGAATCTTCTCTTTTGGCGCTTCAATAGTAATATTTTCGTTGGATGCTCTGTCCTGTCCCTCGAGATGATTCTCATAAGCCGATTCTTCCGTTTCGTCCGCCGCCAGAACCTGTCCGATTCCGCCGGGGAGGATTGATGATGCTGCAATACCTGCTGCACCTGCTGCTGTGAGCTTTAAAAACTCACGCCTTGTCATTTCCAAACCTTTATGCTCATCATTTTTCATAGAAGCTCCTTTGTGAGAGTGCGAATACTATCTGTCATTATTATAAAAAAATATTGTTTATATTCTTATATTAACTGAAATATTCTTTCAAATAGTCAGTTTATTAAATTTTTATATTCTTATATTCAGGTCAATCTATAAGTACCGCATTTGAAAGGGTGCAATAAGTGATTCCGTTCTCATCATAGGTTGTAAAAGTTCCCTCTACAGTAACATTCATGATGTCTGTGCCGGGATAGTTACTGTCAGCAAGCTCAAACTCTATCCCCTGCGCACAGCATGCAGTAGCATCCTGGATTATGCATGCATGATAATCTTTTCCTGTGACCTCGTCATGATATATATCGTAGAGCCCCTGCATTTTTACCTTTCGTCCCACATAATTTTCAGGATAGTACATCATCTGAAATACTTCTCCGTAAACCATAGTAGGTGACAGGATAGTGAGATCTACCATGGAGGAATCATTCGAAGGTGTTACTGCAGAAGCTGTTGATATTTCTTCTTTGGAATCATCTTTTTCGGCAATCTCATTGTTTGAAATATTTTTTTCATCTATAGTAGGCATTTTTTCTTTTCCACAGGCTGTCGCCAGGGTCAGCATAATAACCCCTACAAAGATAATTCTTCTTGTTGTTTTCATAATGTCCCTCCGTTACACTTTATGCCTGCAGGACACTATACAACAAATTGCAAAGCCTGCCACATCTGTTGCAACAATGGTGGAACCCACCGGTGTGCCTGCAAGTATAGAAACAATAAGGCCCATAAAAGCACATATCACAGAAAATATTGCTGAAAAAACCGTCACGCCCCTAAAACTTGTTAAAACTCTCATAGCAGACAAGGCCGGAAAAATGATAAGTGCAGAAATAAGAAGAGAACCCACAAGGTTCATGGCAAGTACTATTATCACAGCGGTAACAATAGCAATAAGAAGATTATAAAAATCAACTTTTGTTCCTATTGCTCTGGCAAAGTTCTCGTCAAAGGTCACGGCAAAAATCCTGTTATACAAGAGTAAATATGCTATTCCCACAAGAATTGACATTATTATGCAGATCCACACGTCCGTCATTGTAAGTGTGAGAATTGATGTAGAGCCAAAAAGAGTTGTACATACATCTCCTGTAAGATTGGAGCTTGTTCCAAAAACATTCATGATAAGGTAGCCGAAAGCAAGGGCCCCCACAGAAATCGTAGCAATAGCAGCATCTCCCTTGACCTTTGCATTATGGCCTGATCTAAGGAGCAATATTGCACTTATTATTGTGACCGGCAAAACCACCACCATTTTGTTTGACAGACTTACAACACTTGCAACCGCTATACCTCCAAATGCTACATGTGAAAGACCATCTCCTATATAGGAATATCTTTTTAGAACCAGCGTCACACCAAGAAGTGATGAGCAAAGTGCTATAAGCACACCTACTATAAGAGCATATCTCACAAAGGGATACTGCATATAAAAAACTAATTTTTCCATGTCACACCACCCTTCTTTCACAAAGCTGTTCATAACGTATGTAGAGCTTTCCCCTGTCACTTTTCATGAAGTCATCTTTTGTTCCAAAGCTTGCTGAGTCACCCATATGAAGGATATGACTTGAATAATTAAGTGCACCGTAAATATCATGAGAAATCATGATTATGCTCATGCCCTCTTTATTCAAAGTCTCAATGAGTCCATACATCTGGGCAGTAATCCGGGGATCAAGCCCTGATACAGGCTCATCCAGAAGGAGTATTTTACCGGCAGCGCAAAGAGCTCTTGCAAGAAGAACCCTCTGCTGTTGTCCGCCGGACAGTTCCCTGTAGCATCTGTCAGAGAGGTCCAAAATACCAAGCTTTTCCATATTTTCCATGGCTATTTTCTTTTCCTTTTTACTGTAAAAAGGTCTAAATCCAAGCCTGGCCTGGCATCCGGATATGACTATTTCCTTTACTGAAGCCGGAAAGTCTTTTTGTACGATTGTCTGCTGAGGAAGATAACCTATCTCGTTTGTTTTAATTCCATTTTCATATTTAACCTCTCCGAACAGTGGTTCGCAAAGCCCAAGAAGTGTTTTCATAAGTGTCGATTTGCCCGAGCCGTTTTCACCGACTATACACAGATAGTCTCCCTCATTTACTTCAAAATTCACATTATCCATGATAATTCTTTTG
The DNA here is from genome assembly GCF_000703165.1 of Butyrivibrio sp. AE3004. Taxonomy (NCBI): domain Bacteria; kingdom Bacillati; phylum Bacillota; class Clostridia; order Lachnospirales; family Lachnospiraceae; genus Butyrivibrio; species Butyrivibrio sp. AE3004. The sequence continues at coordinate 28,907 of NZ_JNLQ01000003.1, read as the reverse complement.
TCATATCCAAGCGCCAGATTTCTGACAGTAAGTACTTTCATATATTTCTCTCTTTCATGTTGCATTGTTGGAACCTAATAGAAATTTCCTCATAAATAAAAACGTTTAATCCAGTGCCTCTTTTAAAACCTCAAGGTTATTCTCCATGATTCCAAGATATGTCGCTGCACTCTTCACATCCTCTGAGGTAGTACTCTGCAGAGAATCCATGGTAAGGATTTTCTGGTCACCTGTCTTGGTATTCTGGATTATGGTTTCTGCAATCTTATGATTTTGTCCTTCAATGGTAAGGACACTCTTTAATCCGAGTTCATCAACTTTATCGGCTAAAAATGCTATAGTCTCAAAGCTTGCTTCAGTCTCAGCGGAGCATCCTACAAAAGCGGCATAGTACTTAAGGCCGTAATCATCCACCATATATCTGAATGGGAATCTATCACCAAAAAGTACAGTATTAACTGTCGCATTTTCCACAGCCTCTGCGTATTTACTATCAAGGGCTTCAAGCTCCGCCTTGTAGTTTGCGACATTTTCCTTGTAAATATCTGCATTTTCCGGATCGATTGTTTCAAGGGCCCCCGCTATTGCCTCTGTGAGCACACCTGCATTCTTAAGAGAAAGCCATACATGCTCATCATACTCAGGGCCTTCTTCCTCTTCACCCTCTGAATCTTCTTCCTCTTCTTCTCCTTCCATTCCTTCTACAAGCTCTTCTTCCTTGACATTTTCTCCAAGGGTATCAAGAAGATTTATCACTACCATATCCTTGTTGGTCTTCTCTTTTAAAGCATCATCAACCCAGCCATCTGACTCCCCGCCAACATAAATAAACAGATCACATTCTGAAATCTTCATGATATCCTCTGCTGTGGGTTGATAGCTGTGAAGATCAACTCCATTATCAAGAAGCATTGTAAGATCTGCATCATCTGCCTTATCGCCAAGAATTTTTCTTACCCAGTCGTACTCAGGAAAAATTGTGCAGACTATCTTAGGTGTCGTACTTTCCTCTGTCTTAGCCTCTGTCTCATCAGACTCCATAACTCCTTGGCTTGATGCTACATCCTCATCAGAAATTTCAGATGTTGTCACTGTATCACCGGTCACTACATCTTTGCTATTTCCGCACGCACAAAAACAAAGCACCGCTGCCATTACAGTCGCTGCTACTCTTATAAATCTCTTCATAATAGTAATATCCTCTCTTTATTCAATTTTGTTTATCAGGAAAAAATCGATTACTGCTGCAAAGGGCAAAGTATCCCCTGCAGAGCTCAAAAAAAGAATTATTTAATCGTTCATTCGAACCATAGAACTTACAGGCGTAGAATACACCAGGACAATATCCTTTAATACTAAAATTGCTCCCAAAAGAAGCACAGCCAGAAAAGCCATGTAAAGAACTGCCAATCCATCACCAAGCTGGCTTAAGTTGTTTTCACACTGAGAAATCAATGCACAGACAGGGCATCTGTCCCCATCACAGTCGTGGAATGACTCTACGGAAACAAATACAGCAGAAAACAGCACAACAAAAAGCATAGCAAAAGCAGTGTATGCTACAAGAAGATTCTTTATGCTATTCTTACCAATGTTTAAATATTTCATAAATCGTTTCCTACTGCTTTCTCGTTGCTTATAAAATCAAAAATGATTATATTTCCGTTTCCTTTTCATGTCAAACCCATATTATTTTTTTCAAAAAGGATTCCCTAATCTGATTCATTTTTTTCTTACCAATCAAAAAAAAGAACACGGTAAGCAAGGTACTTACTTACACGTGTTCAATTACAACCTGGTATCTATGAGCTGTCAGCCCATACAGGCGACATTTATGACTGAGTACATTTAATACGCTGCTTCGTAAAGCATCAGCAAATCCGCCTTTGAGGTATATCTGGGGTTTACATTTATATTTCCGCTTTTCATTGCATCATCTGCCATCTTTGCAAAAAGATCACTATTTACACCTACTTCAGACAGTGAAGAAGGAATACCTAATTCATGTTCAAAAATTCTTATTTCAGCTGCAAGCATGTCCGGTGAAAATGAGATTTCTGAAACAGGAGTTTCTGCAATACAGTTGTAAATATACAGGTATTTATCCTTAGCACATTCCATGTTGAAATCCACAACAGCAGGCAAGAGTATTGCATTAGCTACTCCGTGCGGAACATTAAAATATGCGCTTACGGGATGACTCATGGCATGTACATCGCCAAGCCTGGCATGTGAAAAAGCTATTCCTGCGAAAAGAGATCCCAGCATCATGGCTTCGCAAGCATTTGCATCTATTCTGGATTCAATATATCGCTTTATATTTTTCCCGATAAGGTTCAGAGCCTTCTTCGCAAACATATCAGAAAATGGTGATGAACCTTTGGAAATATACGCTTCAAGAGCATGAACAAATGCATCAATTCCACATGCAGCGGCAGTCCCACGCGGCACCGACATAATTAGCTCCGGATCAAGTATCGCGTATTCAGGAATCAGATAATTGCTGCCTATTGTCAGTTTGTAATTTCTCGAATGGTCAGTAATTACAGAAAATGCGGTAACCTCAGAGCCTGTACCTGCGGTTGTTGGAATTGCAATAACAGGGACAACCGGCCCGGGAACTTTTCCCACGCCCTCATAATCCGCAACCTTCCCGCCATGGGTCACAAGGACAGCGACAGCTTTAGCTACGTCTATGGGAGATCCTCCACCAAAAGCAACAATAAAATCTGCTCCGCTCAACCTAAAGCCTTCGGCTGCTTTTTCTACGGTTTCTACGGAAGGATTACCTTCTGTCTCTGTAAAACTCATACTTTTTACGCCGCTCTTAAACAGTATGTGTTCACAAATATCTACAAGTCCTGATTTCTTCAGATTCGGACCGGAAATAACATATGCTTTTTTAAAATTTTTTTCATTAGTGATTTCAGAAAGCTTTTTTAAAGCACCCAAACCAAACCTAACATTTTGTGGAATTGAAAATGAAAAATCCTTCATAAGCAAATTCCTTTCTCATCTTACATTTTTTCAAAAAATCACGCCGCCAATGCCTCAACCGATGCCTTAATAATCTCAAAAGCATCATCACAGTCCTTTTCTGTAATTATAAGCGGAGGAACCATTCTGATGATGTGTTCACCAATGGCTGTTATCAGAAGATGTCTATGCAGGCACTCATGCTTTACATCAACACCTTTGACAGAGTCATCAAACTCAACGCCCACAAGAAGTCCCTGGCCACGTACCTCTTTTACATGAGGAAGGCCTGATAACTTATCCTTAAAATATTCTCCCACCTTAGCCGCATTATCAGCCAGATGTCTGTCGAGAAGTTCATTGACCTCTGCGAGAGCCGCTGCACAGGATACCGGATGCCCTCCAAAGGTAGTACCGTGAGATCCTGCAGAAAAGGCCTTGGCTACTTCAGCAGTTGCACAAATTGCTCCTATAGGCATTCCGCCTCCAAGTGCCTTCGCCATAGACACAATATCCGGTTTAATTCCGTAGTTCATGTAGCTCATAACCTTACCGGTTCTGCACCAACCCGTCTGGACCTCGTCAATAAGAAGAAGCATTCCTTTTTCATCGCAGAACTTGCGTAAACCCGTCATGAATTCCATAGTTGCAGGATGTACCCCGCCTTCTCCCTGTACCGGTTCAATCATGATTGCTATTGTGTTCTCGGTACAAGCATCCTTAAATGCCTGAAGATCGTTGTAGGGAGCATATGAAAAGCCGTAGGTCATGGGACCAAAGCCCACCTGACAACCATTTCCCGGTTGTCCTGTTGCAGACATTGCTCCGAAGGTTCTTCCGTGGAACCCCATCTTGGCGGTAACGATGTGATATTTGTTGGGACCATATTTTTCAATACCATATTTTCTTGCCATCTTGATCATTGCTTCGTTGGCTTCTGTTCCGGAATTCTGATAAAAAATCTTATCCATTCCTATAGTTGTGCATATTTTCTCTGCCAGAAGTGCCTGCGGAACAGTGTATGGGTAATTAAAGGTATGCATTACATCATGAACCTGATCAATTACTGCTTCTACTACCTTTTCATTGCAGCTTCCTGCAGAATTCACAGCTATTCCTGCGTAAAAATCCAGATATTTCTCACCCTTCTCATCATACAAATACTGATCCTTTGCTTTTTCACACACAAAATCCATTCTCTCATAGGTTTCAATCATGTATTTGCTGACTTTCTCCTTAATATCTTCAGCTGTTAAACCTGTATCTGCTAATTTCATAACATACCTCCACATTTCAATTTTATTAATCCAATGACTCCCTGCATTTTAAGGGACTTATCCTGCATAGCGCAGGATTCCTGAGCGTATTTTCATACCACCTTTAGTCCGCGATTTACGACTTTTATCCGATCCTTGGTAATGAATCCTTTTACAATCAGATATTGTTCCAAAGTCTTTACGCAGTTTTCTATACCTACTCTCTCACTGTTAAGAGTGATGTCATAGTTAATCGGATTGGTCCAGTAATTGCCCTTCGTGTAATACTTGTAGTAATCCGACCTGAACTTATCCGTCCTTTCTATGGTCGCATGGGCTACAGCTTCAGTAACACCCATGTTTTCCATAGTTCTCTGTACACAAAAAGCTCTTGGCGCCTCTATATATACACTCACGACATTTTTCTTATCGCGAAGCACATAATCTGCGCATTTTCCAACAATAACGCATGATTCTTTTTCTGCCAGATCCCTGATGATCTGACTCTGATACTCAAAAAGTCTGTCATCAGAAACAAATTTTTCATTTCTTGCAATATAGCTTTTGGATCTTGGGAGACCCTTCAAAAAAGCAGAAAAACCATCTTTTTCTCTGATTTTTTCATTAACCTCATTAAAAATGTTCTCATCAAGACCGCTAAGCTGGCTTGCAAGCGTAAGTATTCTGTTTTCATAACAGTGAATTCCCAAATCTTTCGCAAGTCTGGAGGCAATCTCCTTGCCACCGCTTCCAAATCCTCTTGCAAAAGTAACAACAAAATTCTCCATAGTTCTCCTCCTTAGCCAGCCAGATATCTTCCGAGAAACTCTCTGGTTCTGGGATTTGTAGGATTGGTAAATAGCACGGCCGGTGCCGCATCCTCAGCCACATACCCTGAATCCATAAATATTGTTCTGGTTGAAACATCCCTTGCAAATGCCATTTCATGAGTAACAATTATCATGGTAAGACCTGTTTTTGCCAGCTCCTTCATAACACCTAAAACTTCGCCAACCATCTCGGGATCTAGCGCGGATGTGGGTTCATCAAAGAGAAGAACCTCGGGATTCATACAAAGCGCCCTTGCTATTGCAACCCTTTGTTTTTGTCCTCCAGAAAGCTGCGCCGGCTTTGCATTGATATAAGGTGCCATTCCGACTTCCTTAAGGTGCGTAATCGCTCTGTTAAAGGCTTCCTCCTTTGATATGCGAAGAACCTTTCTGGTACAAAGCATACAGTTTTCAAGAACTGTCATATTGTTAAACAGGTTAAAGGACTGGAATACCATGCCCACCTTGGAACGGTACTCGTTTATATCCTTTTGTACGTCCCTGACCTCCTTATTGTGATAGAGTACCTTGCCGGAGGTCTGCTTTTCCAGTTTATTGATGCACCTAAGAAGGGTGGATTTACCGGAACCGGAGGATCCGACAATACAAATAATCTCGCCTCTTCGTACATCTATATCGATTTTTCTAAGCACCTCGTGGTTTCCGAAGGACTTACTAAGCTCTTTAACAGAAATAACAACATCACTCATATCATTTTTCCTCACTGATTATCCATATATTCAACTGCAAGCGCGTAATCGGGACTACCTTCCATACGCTTTTCGATAAGCTTGAACAGTTTGTTAAAGGCGAAACAGAGTACAAAATAGATGGAAGCTATAATCAGGTAAGACTCAAAATACTTGTAGTAATTGCCTCCCACAGTCTTTGCCGCCATGAAAAGCTCCTGCACAGCGATTACATTGAGCACTGAAGTCATCTTCAGGTTTGTCAGAAAGGTGTTGGCCATCTCCGGGATTATATTCTTGAAGGCCTGAGGAAGTACTATATAAAGCATCGTCTTAAACGGTGACATTCCCATTGCCCATGCGCCTTCACGCTGACCGTAATCTATGGATCCGATTCCTCCTCTGACGGTCTCACCCATGTATGCTCCGGTATTGAGCACAGTGACCAGAATACCTGCAAACACAGATGTCATCTCGGTTCCCATCTGTCTAAAGCCATAGTAGATTATCATCGCCTGTACTATCATAGGTGTATCCCTGAATACCTCGACATATAATGCAAAAATCGCTTTAATGATTTTTACCAATGTCTTCTTAATGACATGGTCACCTTCACTGATTTTAATGTCGTCCACAAGACCGACTACATAACCCAGTATGAAACCGAGGATTGTACCTGATACTGCAATATATAATGTTAGTATCGTTCCTTCGATGAACATTCCGGAGTATTTCTGTGTAAGAAAGACCATCCATTCAATTAGAGTTTGCGGATTTTCATAGATCATAGCTATACCTCTCTAAAAAATTTAGTTTGCTGCCGGCTGCTGCGTCAGTACAGTACTCATGAGTTCATCCATCTTAGACTTGTCATTCCAGCCGATGGCATCCATTGCACCCTGGAGCTTGTCTCTAAGCTCAGTGTCATCTTTTCTTGTTGCTATACATACATTTACCATCTCATCATCACCTGTAAATGAATCAGATTCGTCAAAGGAAACAATTATCAAGTCTTCGTTTGTAAGTACTGCTGACTGTGCTGTAGGAAGATCCACAATGCAGACATCTGCAACGCCATTCTCAACTGCCATGAAGCACTCGGAAGTAGTCTCGTAATTACCTACAAGCTCAGCGCCTTCAATCTGATCCAGAAGTGGAATCCATCCTGTTCCCAGCTGTGTAGTAACCTTGCAACCGGTGCCCGCAAGCTGTGATAGTCCTGTAACGCTTTCGTAAGGACTGCCCTTTTTCACTACAATGCAGTTATCTCTGTAATAATAGGGATTCGTAAAGCTGTAGGATTCCTCTCTCTCAGCTGTTCTTCCCATTCCTGCTATGATCACGTCGTAGTCGCCTGAATCAAGTGAGATTCCTATTGATGACCATTCCACCTTGTGTATCTCAAGTCCCATTCCCAACTCGTCTGCAAGCTTCTGTGCTACAGCCACGTCATAACCATATGCATAATATTTTGAGTCATATATCGGAACCGCTTTGCTTCCATCAGGTGTTGTATTTGCATCCTGAGTCCAGTTAAACGGTGCATAAGCGCATTCCATTCCGACTCTTAGTACCTTTTTGTCAGCAGCGGATGCTGTCTGCTTGTCAGCCTTACCACATCCTGTAAGAGCCATCACACCCATAAGTCCTGTAATTACCATAGCAACTAGTCTTTTCTTCATAATGCTTCTCCTCCTTAGCTTGCAACATGCGCTTGGACACATGTTTTTTAAAAAAACAAGGCGCCGGAGATTTGGTTTCTCCAGCGCCCTTGCTGATATTAAGCATATTATACTCAGCACAGTCGTCGTACAATGTTCATTTTGCACAGTATGTGTTTACATTTTGCACAGTAATATCATGAATCAAACATCAGCTTCTTAACCAGAATGCAGTTTACAAGATCGAGATATTCCATAGAATCCTCAAGACTCATGCCCAAAATTTCCTCTATCTTTCTAAGCCTGTACTGCAAAGAATTCCTGTGTACAAAAAGAGCCTCAGCTGTTTTTCCCACATTAAAACCATGCATATAGTAAGCCTCTATTGTATCTATCAGAAAAGTGCCGTTAGCATGGTCGTACTCTTCGAGTTTTGTAAGCTTATTGTTGCAATATCCTAGAATTTCACTGTGATTACTACTGTTAAATAGGTATTTGTAAATTCCCATGGAGCTTGCACTTAAAACCTTCTTACCTGTGGGATTTGGCAGATAATCCTTTTTGGGAATTAGATTTTTGGCTTCCTGATAACTTTTGCCGAAGTCTGCAGGCTTGGTGTAGGGGCTTCCCAGAATACATGTGCTACTGATATACCCCTTGAATTCACTCCTGGAATCCAACTCTCTTAGGATTACTTCTATCTCGTGCTCGGTATCTTTGTTTTCTGTTTTCTCAAATAAAAGAACAAATTTATTAAGAAACCTCATGTACATTGGCCGTTTTTTCATGTGTATTACCATGCGGTTAAGACAGTCGGTGTAATAAGTATAGGTGTGTTCATCCTGCTCAAGATTCACTCCGTATTTTCTGTCGATCACTATAATTCCAACACGGTAGGGTCTGTCAAAAGAAAGTCCGAACTGTCCTGAAATCTTCTCGATGTACTTGTCATTAACTTCATATCCAAAAAGAAGGTTGTAGAGATAATCTCCTGTCCGCTTGTTGTTAACAGTAGTTTCAAGGATCAGTTGACCTATACTCTGCGCAATATCGACAAAGCTCGCACCTTCCCATCTTATGAAAAATAATGGAAGTTCCAGCTCTTTAGCTTTATTTATCATTTTTTCAGGGACACTTTCCCTATCCTCAACAACTGATATACCCATGCCCGAGATTCCAAGATCATTTAGTTCAATCATGGCATTGTAGGCTTCTTCAAAGGAAAACCGCAAATAATCAATGACAATAAGTGCGAAATTCCCATGATTCATATGGTCGTCGTAGGGTTTTGTCTGAACGTAATACGTCCATGACACCATTCTATCAAGTCCGGTTTCACCGGTAAGTAGTTCAACTCCATCCAGTTGAAGATTGTATATATCTCTGCAGGTTATCAATGGTTCATCCTCCCTGACCAATAGTTTCAAATTGCCGTAAATATGCTTAAGATATCAACCGGTAAAACACAGTACCAGCCGGTTATCCTTCAAATCATAGTAGAGGATACATTCAGATTCCTTTAGGTCATATACATTCACGATCCCATTATTTGCTTCATCATCTAAGAATTCCTCAGTTATATTCTTATATTCAGCCAGTTTTTCAGGCCTGAAAATCTTCGTCTTTTCATTTGCAAAAACTGCAGTGTATAGTATGTCCGCCTCCACCAGATCCTGAAAAATATGGCTTCCATAGGATAATTCCGGATTATAGCCTGCATCCTTTTCTTCAACCTCGCATACAGCCTCAAACTCACTAATATCAGCAAAGGTTGTGGGCACTCCAAGCTCCGGAGATGATGTTCCGATTCGCCCGGGAACCATAAGTATCATGTGACGTCCGCTATCCCGGTAGGCCCAGTTTACCTTCCCGATGCAGCTCGCAATCTTTGATTTTTCTGCGTATGGCATGTTGTAATATGCCTTGGGATCGACATAAACTATCAGGTCTATTGGGACACTCCTTGAAAGCCCCATGGATGAGCCCTTACTTTCAAGGATTATTGTCTCCTCCCGGATATTCTCAGGAATTTTCACCTGCATGCTACCCTTCATCACCTGGAGTGGTCTGCACTGTAAAAGATTTATGGAATACTCACCGTTTTCAGAGAGATTCAATGTAAATTCTATATCTACAGGATGCTGATATTCCTCCTGTATTATCTGCATCATTTGCTGCATCTGTGTCATGATTATCTGTTTTTTTACCAGTCCTTTGCAGGAGATAAATCTCACATCGCGATAAATCCCCCGCTCTTTTAGTGAATCCTCAACCTCATAATCATGCTCAAGTAGCGTGTTTATCAGGTACATGGGAAGCTTATTCTCAACATCCCTGAGTTCAAGGCGCTTAAGTGCATGTTCATTTACATCCATGGCTTCTACTGCTCTCTGTGAAAACTGATGCTTCTCCGCAACAGTAACAGAGGAAGTAGCCTCCGGCTTATCAAGACTCACAAGGCGGGGATATGAACCCATTGTCCTGTCTACAGCAGACGTACCAAGCCCCATTACAAGCCTAAGCATACCTGCTTTTGGATCAATATCCGCCAAAAACTTATAAGGGCTGTAAGAATAGCCCACACCTGCCGCACATGGCATATAGTATGGTCCATAGTATGACCCTGAAACTCTTTGCACAAGAAGTGCCATCTGTTCATCTCTCTTATCAAGGCCTCTTCTTTTCCGGTAATCCAATGCCGAAAGGCTCATACTGCTGGCGTATACAGTTCGGATTGCATTCTCGAACTCAAGAAGCCTCTCCTCTAGTGTTCCTCTGTTGGCACAGAATACAGATTCATATTTTCCGGCAAAAGCATTGCCAAATCCGTCCTCCAGAATACTGCTGGAACGCACAATAAAAGGGTCCTGTCCATAATATTCGAGAATATGCTTAAACTGTGTGCACAGATCCTCTGAAAAGACACCTGATTTTAGTTTGCCCGCAAACTCCTCCGCCAGTGAAAAATACTCTTCTTCAGTTCTCTGCCGGATTCTCAAATCCCAGAACTCATTATCAACAATATAGGTGTAATAGATATCCGATCCGATAAAAAACGAATCGTGGGGTTCAAGAACTTCATTTATTTCAGGACTAATATTACGTATTATTGCTCTTGCAAGCAGCATTCCGCAGGCCTTTCCGCCAATAAGCCCTGTTCCTATCATATGGTTTCTAACGTTGAAATAATCCTTTGGCTTAAAATGCTTTTTCACCATAAGCCTCATTTTTTCATCCCGCGTCATCATGATATTACACATCATATTACAGTACTCTTCGACATCCATTTGATTGTCGTACTGCATTTTAGCAGTGTTAAAGAACTTATCCCAAAAGTCTATGTACTGATCCTCTCCCGGGCGCTGGAAGTCGTCCAAAAGCTGATAAAAGCGACTGGACTGTACTCCATCCAGTATTGGTCTAAAGGTCCCCTCTTCTTTCCTGTAAATATGTGGAAGAAACATGGTCTCTGAATCCCTGTTCCATACCTTTTCCGGACGGACATATACGTTTCTTGAATCGGTATATACATCAAGAAACAACTGTGTTGTATTAAGGATTTTATTGATTGCATGAAAGGAGTGTTTTCCCCTTATTATTGGGAAGAATGCAACTGTATCAAGAATGAAAAGAAAGGGACAAGTCACTCTGAAAAAATTACCCATCATAAGGTCAGTGGCCCATCGTATCTGAAGCTCTGAAAGGCAGTCAAAAACGTAGAAGGCATCCTTTCCCTCTTTTTCTATATAATTATGAATATCTACCGTAAATGTCTCAAAGCGGTGCGTGAGTGGTACATGAATAGTCTTAACTTCCGGACAGTCTTCAACCAGAGGCTCATGGGTGGCAAAGCGAAAATAGATTATGTTTCTTTTATCTTTTTTTGCTTGCTCAATGAATGGGTCCACAAACAGTTTGAACTCAGAAAGTTCAGAAACCCTGAAAACAACATTATCACCTAGCCTGATGTTATCAAGAGATTTGTCCATTTCAGGTATGCCGGATAATACTCTGTCAAATGCTGCCATGCATGAATACCTCCTAACAATAAGTCTTTTACATACAAAAAAGCAAAGACCGCCACGTAAGTAAGCGTCTTTGCTTCATATAAACCATTATAACATAGATTATTATTTTCAATTTACACTTTTCTAATAAATATAAAGGAATTTATTTAGTAGTAAGGCTTATACAGTCCGGATGTTATAGCAATTCCATATTAATCGATTTTTCTGTAAACCCGTATTCCCTGTACATTTCATATGCAGCATGGTTCCTGGCATTTACCTGAAGTTCTATTCCATCTAAACCGGAAGCCTCCTTCAGCTCTTTCACTTTGCCAAAAAACTGATGTCCGATACCTTTCCCTCTAAATTCCGAATCAACAGCCATAGTGTCTATAAAAATCACATCTCTTGTAACGTGAGTAGGACTTTCAATATGCCTATATGTTATTTCGAGAACTCCCGCTACTATACCTCCCATATCTGCAACAAAAAGATTTCCACAACCGATCATCCTATCAAAAACTTCTTCTGTTATAAAATCTTCATTGGGTTTATAGATATCCGGTCGCCATTCTACATGCATTTCCTGAACCTGATTCATTATTCGTCTAACAGCCTGAAAGTCTGCCTTATTTGCGTTTCTTACTTGTATATCCATTATTCCTCCCACTGGGACTAAACTTAAAACGGCTTAAATAAGCTATTCATCAAAGTTCCCTGATTCTATTCAGCTATATAATATAAAAGCCTCCTCTTAGGATAAGATTCGGACGTCCTAAGAAAAGGCTAATATGATTAAAAAATGTTTTCAAGAGAAATATTATAATGTTCTACGTTGATCTTCGCTTTTCCCTCAGCGATAAAAGAGATTCCATCAGCCGCAACGTCTGTCTCCAGAATCGCGGAGAGCACTTTTTCTCCGTCATTGACGAAAATTTCTACACTGTACCTGTCAATGATAATCCGAAGTCTTATCCGACCATTTTCGTGCTCTACCCTTGCCCTCCTCTGATGTATTATTCCTCTTCGGGAGCCCGAAAATTTCCTGTCTATTCTAAGAACCGATTCCCCGGGTCTGAAACTAATGGATGTATAATACCTGTCATTTCTGGCGAATCTGATGGCAAATCTGTGATAGATATCAGAAAGATCAGCAGCCTCAATGTCTACTGTAAGATCCACAGTTCGGCCACTTATTCCGTTTATCTCTCTCTCCTCATCATTAAGAACATACTCGCCCTTAACTGCATCGCCTATGCGATATGACAGTAGCTCCCTGACAGGATTCTGATAAAGCCTACCATTCTTTACCTCAAGCTCACGGGGCAGCGACATCTGTCCCTCCCACGGAAGTACGGTCTGTGGCGGGGTAATGGTATCCCAGTTCTGAAGCCAGCCTATCATAACCCTTCTGCCGTCAGGGGTAAGCAACGTCTGAGGAGCATAAAAATCAATTCCGTAATCAATTGAATGTATCTCCTCCTTGCAGAATTCCCCCGTTGTCAAAAGAAAAGTCTCCAATAGCCACTATTGAGCCAAAACCGTTGTGGAATTCAAGACCTTCAGGCAGCATCTCCTGCACGCTAAAAATAAGAACCTCTTTTCCATCCAGAGAAAAGAGATCAGGGCATTCCCATATCTTTCCATATCGGTCATGATTAACCATAATCTTGCGATCATATTCCCAGGAAAAGCCATTTGGATCATTTAACCACCCTACTTTAGGAGTGAGGTGAAACAAAGGTCTTTGCATATCAGATATCTGTTTCGAATATCTCTCCTCATATTCTCTGGCTTTTTGTAATAATGTATTTTTCATATTGAACTGATTTCATCCTTTCACTGCACCGGAAGTAACACCCTTGACGATATATCTCTGCAGGAAAAGATATAGAACCAGGATAGGAAGCATGGCCAGCAGAAGGGCTGCCATAACAAGTCCAATATCCGTAGAATATGTTCCATAAAATGCCTGCGTAGCTATCGGAATTGTGTAAAGGTCTTTTTTCTGAAGAACAAGACTTGGAAGCAGGTAGTCATTCCAAAATGCCATGGCATCTATAATAGCCACTGTAGCGATTGTGGGTTTTAGTAAAGGAAATACTATTTTCCAGAATGTTCCCCAGTTTGTACATCCATCAATGTATGCAGCCTCCTCCAGTTCCAGCGGAATATTCGTGCGAATGGCGCCATGAAACATAAAGCTGGCCATTGACACAGAAAATCCCACATGAAGAAGTATCAGTGTGAGCCTGTGGTTCAGGAGCCCAAATATTCCACCGTATACAGATACGAGCGGCACCATCAGAACCTGGAAAGGGATCACCATTGAAGCTATCATCATTGCAAAAAGAACTGTGCAGGCAATCCATTTATTTCTGACTATCACATATGCATTCATGGACGAAGTCAGTACTGTAAGGATTGTGGCACTTACAGTTATGATCACAGAGTTCATGAACACTCTCCAGAAATCCATTTTTTTCATTGCCTCAGGAAAGTTCTTTAATGTAAATCCATGTTTACCAACAAGAGCAAGTGGGTTGCTTGTAATATCACCCTTTGTCTTAAATACGTTTATGATGACCAAAAGGAATGGCGCTACAAAGCAGAAAAACAGTACAAGAAGAACGATAAACATAAAGGCGTTCCTGATCTTCTTTTTTCTCAAAGCTTTTGCTGAATCATTCATCACGCTTCCACCTCTCCTTTCTTACCAACATAAACCTGAACCATGCCTACAATTGCACAGATGACAAACAGCACAAATGCCTCAGCCTGGCCGGTTCCGTATTGTTTATAAGTAAATGCCGTGTTATATACGTGCATAGCTGCCATAACTGTAGAGTTAAAAGGCTCTCCCTTAGTCAATGACAGGTTCACGTCGTAAGCCATAAAGCATCTGGTGATGCTAAGGAAAATGCACTGCACGAATGACGATCTCATAAGAGGAACAATAATCCTCCACATAGCCTGAGAAGGGCTGCAGCCATCGATCATGGAGGCTTCTTTCACATCCTCCCCAACGCTCATAAAACCGGCAACATATATCAGCATCATATATCCCGCGTACTGCCATACCGATACGAAAATCAGGCAGAACATTGCACCTGTAGGCGTAGACAAAAGAGAAGGTAAAGTCTGTCCGGTTATAGCATTGCCTACAGCGACAAAAGCGCGGTTAAAAACAAACTTCCAGATATAACCAAGGACAATACCTCCGATAAGGTTAGGAATGAAGAAACCTACACGGAAAAAATTCTGTCCCCGAACACCCGACGTAACAAGATAAGCAAGAATAAAAGCAACAACATTTACAAGAATGACTGCCAGCGCAGAATATACAAGAGTTCTCGTAATGGGAACCCAAAAATCAGCATCCTGAAACGTGGCAGCGTAATTTGCAAGGCCAACAAAAGGTTTCTGTCTTGAAATTCCATCCCAGCTGGTAAATGTCAGATAGAGTCCATAGATAAAAGGCAGGATCACAGTGAGCGAAAACAACAGCGCTGCCGGTCCCGCAAAAACACAAAACTGCCTCACTTTATAACTTGTTTTAGTAGTTCTCATTAAGGGCCTCCATTAACAAAAGTGTACGGGCCGGTCATGACCCCGACCCGTACTGCACAATAGAAGAACAAATAATTGATATAAGCGACTTAGTGTTGCCTGCACATAAAAAAAGTGCCTACGGCACCTCAACTCCCCTGCCCCTCACTCATGAGGGGTGGGGTTGTTTTTTGCCTCAACTCATTCATAATGAATTTATGAAACGAAATACTCTACAAGATTTATTCCGCGATCATTATGAAGAAATTCAATATACTCTTCACCCCCGCAAGACCGAAATGGAAAACATCGATAAGATGATCAATTGCGGGGATCCTGCCTATGGCGGCGCCATGTACGGCTGCCCTGATTGTGGTACTCTCAAATTTGTTCCCTTTCGTTGTCATTCTAGATTCTGCCCTACATGTGGTGCCATGTATTCACAAAAGCGTGCTCAGGCTATGTCATTTAAGCTCATAAACTGTCAGCACCGTCACTGCGTATTCACCATATCAAAAGAATTACGCCATTACTTTCTCGAAGATCGTGACCTTCTTAATTGTCTTTTTGAAGCTACCAGCAGTGTTATTAACCGGATGTTCTACAAAATCAACAAGAGTCAGAACTTTACACCTGGTTACATCCTTGTTCTTCACACATTTGGTCGTCCTTTGGAATGGAATCCTCATATCCACTGCCTCATATCTGAAGGTGGTGTTGGAGACACCGGCTTCTGGCGCAAAGTAAAGTTCTTCAGTTACCCCTATATGCGCCATGCTTTTCAGACTGCTCTTCTGAATCTAATGGAAGATCGTATTACTGATCCCAATAAGAAAGCATTGTTTAAAAAAGAAAAAGCTCTCTCCTACAAAAATCAGAAAGAAGGCTTCTATGTCTATGGCAAACCCACTCTCGCTGACAGACGTACTGTTGCTAAATATATAGGCAGATATCTTGGTCGTCCTGTAATCGGGCTCTCAAGAATTGACTCTTATGATAAAGAGCATGATACTGTTACTTTCCACTACAACAGACATGAGGACGAAGTCCTTGTCACCGAGACCATACCTTCAATGGAATTCATCAAACGTCTTATACAGCACATACCAGAAAAAGACTTTAAGATGATACGTTATTATGGCGTGTATGGTCGTCATAGGGAGTCAGACAAAAAACTTTACCGTCTGATTCATCCTTCCAAAAAGCCATTCTTTAAATCATTCCTTCAATGGCGTTCAGGTATCCTGTCAGCATTCGGATATGATCCATTAAGTTGTCCCAAATGCAACAGCACCATGAAATTTCTTGAGTTGCGCTTCAACCACAAACGTGTTTCTCTCGAAGACTTATACGAAAAGACAATGGGAAAATGCCGTCCCAAGAGCAGAGCTCCGTCTACAAAAATCGGCATTGTTCCCTCGTATTCCTGCGCATGATAAAATCATGCTACAGGAGGAACAGCCATGGCTAGTAAAGAACTAATAGCAAAGCTTAGAGAGAAATACATCCAGAATCCGCCGGAAGGCATGTCGGCGAATGAAATCCGCGAGATGGACGATGAAGACCTTCTCGATATGGATTACTTTATGCATGAAGATGATGAATTCTTTGATGAGGTAGATTGGTAATTCATAACCAACATACCTCCGCTTTGCGTGGCCCGGTCTTGCCGGGCCTTTTAATTCAAGGTTTCGCCGCCAAGGCGAAATTTCCTATTAAATAAAAAAACGCCCCTACAATTAAGGACGTTGCCCGGGAAGCCGGGGTCGCTCTTGGAACAGTTTCCAAGGTTATAAACCACAAACCGGTTGGTGAAGAGTATGAAAAGAAGGTACTTGCAGCCATAAAAAAGCTGAACTACCGCGTTAACAGCTATGCCCAGGGGCTTAAAGCAAGTCGCACCCACACCGCAGCTGTTCTTATTCCAAATACCACGCACCCCTACTTTGGGCATCTGGCAAACTGTCTCAATAGTTCGCTCTCCGCAAGGGGCTATCGCTGTCTTATGTTCTGCACAGATTATGACCCTTCTCTGGAAACAGAATTTGTTAATCTCGCCCTGCAACATAAAGTTGACGGAATCATAGGACTTACCTATAACACTAATCTGGTAGTTCCCGATGAAGTTTCTTTCGTATCAATAGACAGGATTATTAACACTCATACCCCCTGCGTTTCCAGCGATAATTTTGCAGGTGGACAGCTTGCAGCTGAAAAACTGCATGCACTTGGCTGCAAGAAGGTACTATTTATCCGTATGTGGTCAGCAATCAACGGTGAAACCTATAAAAGATTGTCCGGTTTTGAATACGGATGCCGGTCATATAACCTTCCCTGTGAAAGCCACACATTAATAGATACCCATGTAATAAATGAAACCAAAGCTGTTCTTGCAAAATATCTTGAACCACTGTTTAAAGGCCAATGTGCCTATGATGGTATTTTTTGCGGCACGGATCTTCTTGCACTTTTGGTCAGAGATATTCTGGTATCTTTTGGTCTGTCAGTTCCGGGAGATGTGGAGATTATAGGTTTCGATGGCATAAAGGATTTTGCCACCGAAGAATATGTTTGTTCTACCATAGTACAGCCTGTAGAAGATATAGCTGAAGCAGCCGTAGATCTTCTGCTCCGAGACAATCTTGATACCACTCCGCCGCTGCTTTGCCTTCCTGTCACTTTCGGTGAAGGAAAAACTACCAGCAGTTAAAGGTGTTCATCATCCTGTAGGTAGTATCTCTTTAACCGCCTACAGGAAAATACGATGAGCAAAATTTTTTAGACAAAAATATTTTATTTTTAAAAATCGTATCGTTTTATCTCACAGTTCTTTATGCCAAACGAAGAGAATTCTTCATTATCCATCTCTCTGAAATATGATTCCAATATCCTTGATATTCCATTATGCGCTACAAGGATATATGTCTTATCATCTTCTTTAATATCATCAAGAAGATTGTATATTCTCTGTGCCAGGTGAAGCATGGATTCCCCGGTTCCAAATCTGCTCGCCATGTCTTTCTTGGCTTCATGAAATTCCCTGCCATCTCTGGCAGTAGATTCATATTTTCCAAAGTTCTGTTCAATGAGCCTTGGTTCTATCCGCATAGGAATCCCAGTAATCTCCGATATATGTCTGGCTGTCTCGGATGCTCTGACAAGAGGTGAAGTAAGAATCTCATCAGCCTTAATTCCGGTTTCAATAATCCTTTTTCCCGTCTCAATAGCCTGTTGGTGTCCAAGTTCCGTCAATTCTATATCTGTTGCCCCGCATATCTTGTTTTCAACATTCCATACTGTCTGTCCATGCCTAATAAAATAAAAATGTCCCATTACTTTTATATTCCCTTCTGTTCGTCAGACAAAACTGATTACATAATCTTCTTGCTAAATACTTCCAATGTCAGATCATTCTGCTCTGACGGCTTATCCTTTGGATCTATAAAGATTACTGTTTCATTAAGATCAGCTATCACAATACCCCTACTAATAATGCCAAATATCCAACAATATTAATCGACGAATGCAGCAATATCGATGCTAAAACGTTTTTATTCCAGTCATAGAACAGTGTTAAAAAAATTGCAGGAGTCAAATAATAGAAGAACTCCAATGTGGCTACGATATGAATGCAATCAAATAAAACAATGGATATTATTGAAAAAATAATCCACATGGATTTACTTTTCGGTTTGCCAATAATACTGTAGCGAAACACCATCTCTTCAATCACAGGTGCAAATAAACAGCCCTGTATCACACCCAATGACACGGGAACAGCATTCAGCTGGTTTTTTACGTTCTCATTATTAACCGGCAAAATAGCATTACAATAAGTATTAGCTAACCAGAGAACAACCATTGTAAGCATTAAATCAATTGCCAGAACAATCAGCCATCTTAGGTAAAAACTCCTGTCCTTCAATTTTGTATTGGCAATTTCAACCAATTCCTTTTTAAGCTCCTTATGAAACATAAATATCACAAACACAAAGAGTAAAACATATACCATAAATGAAGCCCATTCACCGGAAATGATTGGTGCAATAATTTCCCATAACCCAAAATTTATCAAATAGAATGCGGCTATCATGCATATTCTTTTACCATATAATTCAAGATAGTTTTTCGTCATTATCAATTACTCTTACCTATTAACTTTAAAAAAAACTCACAGAGAACATTATAACAGAATGGCTTACAAAAATTTAAGAAAATGTTATATTGCCAAATGGATAAACTAATGCATCACTTACTGATTGCATAAACATTTTGTAACAAGCGAAAAGTATAACTGATCAGAAAAAGACAGGCCTCTCAGTTATACACTGAATAGGTCTGTCTTATATGGATATTCTGTTATTCATATTGCCATGCTGTGATTTTGCCATTCTTGAGGGTCAAACTTATTGTCTGACCGATATCAATAGCTTTCCACATAGCTTCGTCTATGGTATATTTTACGGTTTTCGTTTTGTATTTTCTTAAAGATTTATAAGTTAGTTCTCCACTCATGGAATAGGTGGATGAGCGACCGGCTTCTCGTTCTTTCTCAGTGAGGTTTAGATCCGGCCAATAGGGATTCTTATCATTACCGGAAGACGTTTCTGTTCTTGAATCTACCCATTTATCTATATCATAATAATATTTTGTATCATAAACAGGTTCCTTACGGTAAACAGGTTCTTCCTCTGTATAGTATTCCGTTGTGTAATCCGGTACAAATGTGGAATGTTCGGTAAAAGAACCATCTCCGTTATCAGAATAGCTTGTTTCATAATGGCCGCCGTCCTGAACCTGTCTGGATTTGGTAACAGACTCATAATGGTCAAGAACTGATTCGTAACTGCGGATTTCAGATTTGGTATAAGCAAGTCTTGCGCCATCCGGAAGCTTCCAGTCCGATTCCCGAAAAGTCTTGTTCTCCTCGATTTTTATGGAATTCTCCCAAGACATACTCTGGACTAAAAAGGTGGAGTCTTTAGGTCTTGACAAAAATCTGCTTATCAGGATTACCATCAGGATAATAAGAGCAATAATCCCGAATGTTATAAACTTTGACGCTGACTTTTTTTCATTAGAGGTAGAGGATTCCGTATTATTAAAGTTGTTATTAAAATTGTCTGTTTTAGGTTCTTTTAAAGAAAAATAGTCCTCTTTACTCTCATCCCTTTGAGAACCGCAGTTTTCACATGTAGTCCTTTCCGCAGAATTAAGCGCACCGCAGTAATCGCAGTACCAGTCAGCACCGCTGACTTTATGCCCCGGAACATATTCAACAGTTCCCTCCTTCATGTAAAACTTGGTTTCCTTGCCCCTCTGCCTTCCACAGTTAGGACAGTCATATGTGGTTCCGGGTATTCCAGTGCTGCCACAAAACGGACAGTCCCAGTAACCCATTACGATTTTTTCTCCCATATTATCCCCTTATTTCTTATTCATCATAGTTCCCCAAGCATCTTTTCGGGATCATCAGCTGCTTTTACTTTATCGTTAGCCCTGATTATTATTCCTTCTTCGTCAATCAGATACGTGGTTCGCACAACACCCATAGAAACCTTGCCATAATTCTTTTTCTCTTTCCACACATCATAAGCTTCAATTACCTTGCGTTCAGGATCCGCAAGAAGTGTGAAAGCAAGCCCATTCTTTTCCTCAAACTTCTTATGCGAAGCAACCGTATCCTTACTCACTCCAAGCACCACTGCCCCTTTTTCCGTAAATTGCGGATATCTCTCTGAAAATCCACATGCCTGCTTAGTGCATCCGGCAGTATTATCTTTTGGATAAAAATACAGGATAACCTTCTTGCCTTTGTATTCTTCCAGTGAATGCATTACCCCGTTCTGATCAGGGAGTTCAAATGACGGCGCTTTTGTTCCTATCTCGAGCATATAATATTACCTCCTTCATAAATAATTATCTATAATCTGACGGGATACCGAACCACCTTTTCACTCACTATTTTACACTTATTTAGGCTTTTAATACCAATTTTTTAATCAAAATGACTATTCTGAATATCAATGTAAAGAATGAAAAAGGCTGTCGCAACAAGCAACAACCTTAAATCAAGTTACATATTTACTTCAAAATCCTAAAGTATTTAAATCAATCCAAATCTGTCACATACTCAGGTGTCTCATTCCATGTGCCATCCTCATTTAATGTAAGATGCAAAAGAACATATCCAAAAGTATCTGCGTGTCCCTGCTTACCTGAAAGCAAATATTTTACGATAAGTTCAGGTTTGCCATCCTTATCTCCAATGACAAAACCGCTTGCATCATCACCAACAATAACCTCGTCCTCATTGAACATGTCCTCTAAATTCTCAAGCTCATCTTCAGTGTAGCCCTTTTCAAGATACAGCTCACGAACCTGAGCCTTTGTAAGAGATGCAATAACCATATCATCCCAAATTACATCAACATTTCCATTTGTCCACTTTAAGGAAAAAGGCTCCTGCCTTGTGTCAGCAGGAAGTGCGATCTCTTTTCCATCCAATCCATAGACATGTGGCTCATAACCGCCGTCACCACCCTGATATCCAAGGTCGATTACTTTTATCTTTTCCTTCTTTCCATCGCCGTTTAGGTCGGCTTCTTCCGAATAACCATCAGTCATGGATTTATGTTCATGAGCATTCTCAAAGTAATCCTCACCATCTGAAAATGGAAGGTTTATAAACTTCTCTCCTGAGCCCTTTATGTAGTTAGGAAGCTCCGTCGAATTCACATTGCCATTTGAGTCACTGTGTGCCCCATCGCTGTTCTCTATAATATATGAAACCTCTTCATCAACTGAATCCCAGCTGACTGATTCATCAAAATCACACTGCACAGGCACATAGATACCATCGCTTCCCCATGGCTGAATCATGAGCATATTGACTGCTACATTATCATCGATGAAGGATATCGAAACAAGCTTGCCATCTTCTGTATCTTCACCGGCAGTAACTGCAACCTTTGACCTATCCTCTGAAAGATTAAGAAGATGTCTTGCTGATGATACCGGATCAAAAAGTTTTGCGTAAAGACCATTTGTATCCTCTTTTGCATTTTGGTTTAGATCCTCACCAAGACCGTTCCTGGAATAATCCATCTCGTCAATGGTAATGCCACTATAATAGGCATCCATAAAATCATCATAGTTTTCAATGTCAGTCATCTCTTTGAATTCTTCAGAGGTGATTTTTAAATCTCCGTTTTCATCCACTTCTATGCCAAGGTATTCCTTCCACATATACAGATGAGGCTCCGAATCTGTTGCGCGATAAATAATCTCAATACCCTTATTACCTATACCCCCATAGAGTACAGAATAGCTGACAGGTCCGCTTATATCTCCTGTAAGCATTCCCGGCCAGGGACTTGACCACCCAAAAGAGTCGCCGTCCTCATCCCTCAGAAGCAGCTGCTCTTCGATGAGAGTCTGCTGAACTTCTTCGGTGCAGGCATTCACAATACCTTCCGCATTCCTGTCCATAAAATCCTCACACCATTGTCTTACCAGGCTGTCTCTCGTCTGCTTAACATTTAAAACATCTGCCTCGTTTGCATCTTCTGCTTTCTCATCCTGTCCAGATACTGTAGCTTCATCAGCACCATCACCTGCAACGCTTGTAAAGAAACAGGTTGAAAGCCCCGCACACATTAACACCAGCATCACAATAAGCCAGAAGGTAGGCTTTTTATAATTAAAGATTTGTTTAACCCTTGTTCCGACTCCCACTTCACCAAACGCAAGAGGATACGCCAGAACAAATCTCCTATGGGTGCTGCAAAGAAGGAGCGATGTTGCATAGGATTTTTTCTCATCCAATGACATGTGACTTATGACCTTTTCGTCACAGGAAAGTTCAATGTCTTTACAGAAAAGTGCGTAGGAAATCCACACAAGAGGATTAAACCAGTAAATAGCAAGCAGTAAAAATCCAAACTGTTTTCTTATGTGATCGTGCCTTAATATATGAGCTTTTTCATGGGCAAGCACGTTCCTTACTGTCTCATCATCAAGCCCTGATGGCAGGTATATCACAGGTCTAAAAACTCCAAGAATAAATGGTGTGTCTATCTCGTCACAGACAAATGCATTATCACTGCCTTTCATCCTGATGGAAACCCGTGTCTTCTTTTTAATGGATATATAGCTGAGAACTGCATAACCAAGAACGAGTAATCCTCCAAACATCCAGATCATCTGAAGTCTGATAAAAAGATCTTTTCTGAATGTCATATTGTCATAGCTTGCCGTGTCAACCGTTGTGATTTCTTCACTTGGAAGGTACTCTATTTCTTCATCAGCAGTTTCAGGTACGATAACTTCATTTTCATCTATTCCTTCCATCCATCCCGGCTGTATTGAAGAAGAAGGCTGATAGTCATGCTGGACAACCTCTGTCACCTGACTGCCATTACCACTTCCATAAATGTATTTTTCTATCATGCCACCGATGTTGGGGAGAAGCCCAAAATCAGCCTCAATCTGAAAAGGCAAAATCAACCGTAACGCAACTATTGCCCACAGCACACCCATGAACCACTTAGGCGCTTTCTTAAGTGGTATTCTAAGTAGTATTACTGCAAGCATCAGAAAAGTTGCTGCCACACTCATTTCAATTACTTTTATAAAAATCGTCCCCATATGTTTTCCCTCCGGCTGTCTGTATTAAGTGCTACTCCACTATGACTATCCACATCCCCAAGTACCTAATGTTCCTATAATGTTAAAACTTCATTCCTTTGCGTTATCAATTATCTTCTTTATCTCTGCAAGTTCCTTTTTCGACAGTTTTTGTCGAGATGTGAACGCCGCAAGGAAAGCAGGCAGCGATCCACCAAAGGTCTCCTCTACAAACTCTTCACTTTTCCTCGTATAAAACTCTGCCTCGGAAATCATTGAAGTGACAACTCCATCCACATTTTGAAACAAGCCCTTCTCGCAGAGTTTCTTAAGAACTGTATAGGTGGTAGATTTTTTCCACCCGAACTCGTCTGCACAGAGCTTTACCAGTTCACCTGACCCAACAGGCTCCTTCTCCCAGATAAGCTTTGCAAACTGCATCTGAACATCCCCTAACTCAACAGCCATGGTTACCTCCTATTTGGACTATCCACAATAGACTACAATTATAGTCTATGATAGATAGACCAATTCGTCAAGTTTTTTCATTTGCATTAGGAAAATTGTCAAAATAATTCAGGCTGATGGAATTTTTTGAAAAAACAGAAACGAGCTGAACAATGGATATCTCACCATCATTCAGCTCGTAATTATCTTAGGAAATCTCTTTTAGAGAAATTTTTTACACTCCCATGACTCTTAATGTTTAGCTATCATCCCTTTTTAAATTTAAATTTGCATCCTGTTGCACCGGCTTTTTTGAGACTCTTAACTATATTTTTGTAGGTTTTCTTATCCTTAGCATAAATAGTAAAGGTTGCACCTTTTTTAATATTCTTAAAGGCACCGCTCTCAATCTTCAAAGCTGTATTCGCATGAATGGTTATGTTTCCAAGCTTTTTGCAGCCATTAAATGCTTTTTCTTTTATCAGTGTTATTGTTGAAGGTATAATAACGGTTTTAACCTTCTTGTTTTTCTTTAACGCTCCGGTTCCTATAGTTGTAACCTTGTATTCGACACCGTTTGCATCTTTAACTGTAGAAGGTATTGATACCTTCTTTGCCTTTTTATTGGAAACTGCATTGTAGGAAACTGCAGCAGAATTCTTGTCTGAAGAGGTTACAACAAATTTTCCGTTTGTTCCGGAATCAGAAGGAGAAACTACTGAACCTTCTGCTGCAGGTGAAACTCCCGGATTCTGCGCATTATCTCCTCCATTAGAATTTCCCTGTGAAGAGTTACCGTCGGGATTCTGCGGTGTGTTGTTATTCGGATTCTGGTTTTTGTTGCTATCGCCACCGGGATTATTATTTCCTGTGTTTCCTCCTTTATTATCCCCTGAGTTACCAGATTTGTTATCATCTCCTTTGCCTGTATCATTAATTCTGATAATTACATTGTCCTTGGATAATGGCGCATATTTACCATTTACCTTTATTCTGCAGAATACCCTAAACCAATCATCTGTTTTTTCTCCGCTGTATTTTACTAATACCGTATTCTTATTCGGAGCCAGCGAAATATTCTTCAATGCTTCTTCATCATCTTCATTAAGGCTCCACTCATATTGTATATTCTCTGAGGCATTGTGCTCTACATCCAGTGTAAGCTTTTTCTCTCCGGCAACACCTTCTTTAAAATATATTTCATCAGGTGAATATTTAGCCTCATAGAGCTTATTCAAATGGAAAAATAACCACACATTCGCGATATTTATTTCTGTCTTTCCGGTTTTTGATTTCATATAGTATGAAAGACATGCCTCATAATATTTTCCTGCGTCGCTTGTGTAAACTTCGCATTTTTTTGTTACTAAGTCTGCAGCTCCGGGTTTAAGGGTTACTGTTGTATCAGCACCATTAGTTGAAATAGAGAATACATCTGATACATAACTATCCCCTTCCAGCTTGCAATAAACTGATTTCATATCAGAGATAGCATCACTAGTAAATGTGACTTTACGTGAATTATGCTGCTCACTAAAGTTAAGTTCTTCAGGGCTTATATCACAAGCTACATATTTTCTTACAATCAGATCTATAACCTTTGAACGTGTCCCTGGAAAACTATCACTTTTAGCTGTGAGTATCAGCTGTCCGGTGGCACTTAGCTCGTCACCAAGAAGTGCATTTGCGTTATCTTTCGCTTTTACCTTAATGGATGAACCTGTGGCAGGCGTAATAATATCAAAATATTTAGAAGCCTCTGCATTAAGACTCCACTTATAAGAAGGATTATTAACATAGTCCTTTAAAACTGGATCACTATAACCTGCATATAAAGTAGTCTGCTCGCTTTCTTCAAAATCATACTCCACTATGGTATCTTCGCCCTGCTCATCTTCGCTTATCGTGAGCTCAACATCATCAAATTTAATACCGTCCGGATAATAAATAATTGGTGCTTCCTTAAGCATTTGCTTTTCAGCTGAACCCTCCGATTCCAAATAGCAGGCTATCCAGGTATAATAATTGTCTTCAGATTCATAATATGCTTTCCAGTTCTTTTCAGCATCTTTTGAAAGAGTGACGGTTGCTGTTTTCCCATTAGCTGAGAGAGTAAAGAAATCTTTTGCACCTTCATCAGCAAAATCCCATGTCAGCTTGCTGACATATGCGTCATCCAATCCCGATATTGTAAAGGTACTGGAAGTATGATTTTTATCAAAATACGTTTTATAATGATCAAATTGGACTTTATCTAAATCAGGAAATTTGTCAGAGTATATTGTTAAAATGACATTACATCCATCAATCTCCACACTTTTATCCGCTGTTGTGGCCATAAGCACCAGCCGGTCAGAATAATATAATCTGTCACCGAGTGAAGCCCCATTCTTTACCTTTACCTGGACATTTTTTCCGGTAGTTGAACCCACTATTTCAAACAGACTGGCGGCACCGTTTGTAAGTGACCAATTGTAAGATGGCTTATACAGCGTGTCATTTACGGAAACATACACATCATCTTTCTCACTCCACTGTATAAGCCCAGCGCTTAAACTATGTGTAGTAGCATCATTTGCAGCAAAATCTGTACCATTTTCTTCATAGACAATGTCCGCCTGCAGAGTCGTTTCTACATCAGCATGTGCCGTAAGATATGTACCATCAAAACCTGAAAAACTGAAACCTGACACTGCCAGAACGGCAGCGCAAACAATAGAAAACAATCGTTTCCTTTTCTTCATTGAAAATACCCCTCCCAACAAAATATTTATTATAGAATTCATACAACAGATACAAAAACTATTATAGCATTATTCTTACACTATGAAACATTATATATGCTCCATGAAAATCATCGGATGTGCTGTACAGAAAGGTGTCTCTTTCATATACATTCCGAGTGTTTCATCATTATCATCCACACAAACAACGGATTTTGGATTAAGATCCGGGTAATTCTTTTTTACTATTTCCTTAACAATTCTTGGTTTTTCTGCTGCATCAAGAGTGTAAAAACAGTGGTCAGTCGGAATTCCATAAAGCTTTTCAACCATCTCCGATTTCCATGCTTCATGACCATGCGGCTCTCTGGATATACAAAAAATTCGGCTCATATCATGTTCCTGTATAAACTTATAAATAGGTTCAAGCCGATTACAGTCGGCGTAAATATTTATATCACGAAACTCAGGTGTAAAATCCAGCTCATGATGAGCATGATATTCTCCATAGTTATAACTTGTTAGAGTTCCGTCTATATCAAAAAATATAACAGTATCTTCTTTATGCATTAAATCCCATATTTTATTCATCGTGTTCCTACCTCATTTAAATATTCTCATGAGACAAACGTATAAGCATTAATTCCTTCGTATATAGTCATCAAAACCACGAAAGTCATTATAGCAATACAAATTACAAAAATTGAGTGTGATAATTTTGTGATAGTTCCGAGAGTATTATTATATCAGAACATAAGACAAGGGCAACCACGGTAGCGATGCTTTACCAAGGCTGAGCCCGAGATCAGATGAGAAAGTTCCAGCAAAGGTAGCGATGCTTTACCTAAGTGTAGGAACAGATCCTGTGGTTCTACTATGAGGGGAATGGATATTTAGGGTGGCTTTCGCTTCACCTAAAGATATCAAATAACAGCGAAAAGGCTGCCGACATTTCTGTCGACAGCCTCGTTCGCTTATTAGCTTATTATGCAGTAATCTCTGAAACATCTATCTGTTTAGTCTTTACAGACAGTTTTTTGTAAGTAAAAACAGCAAGTGCCAAACACACTACGCACAAAATAGCTGCTTCAATAATGCTAAGAGCTCTTCCCATAAGTGAAGGTAATACAATAGCAACAGTATTATTGATAGCATGAATAATAATTGCCGGAACTACTGAATTAAACTTATATGCCACGAATGCAAGTGCTACACCTATAGGCAATGCATATAAACTCTGAAGCGGATTCATATGCATAATGGCAAACATAAGTGAAGAGATGATGACACAGCCTACTATTTTAAAGGCCTTCTTTGAATTCTTTATCATTACTCCTCTGAATGCCAATTCCTCGGCAAAAGGCGCAAGAATTGCGACTGTAAGTGCTGCTACAACTTGATTTCCACCTGCGATAAGTCCCATAAGCTGGCTGAATAACTCATTACTTCCGGGAATAATAACAGCTGTAATTTTGGAAACTATCAGATCAATTGCGTAAAAGCCTAGTGCCGTACAGATAAGGAATGCAATAGATTTTACATCTGAAATTTTCTTAAGACCTGATTCATACGTTCCCTGCTTTTTATCTTTTCTTACTGAACCAAGGTAATACCAAAGTCCGAATACTGCAATACACGCAATCTCTCCAACAAACTGCAACACTGTTAAAATTTCAGAAATATAATCCATATATTCGGCTTCATCTTTAAAAGGTTCTCCTGTCTGTACAAAATGTAAATAAGACGCTCCGGCCGATCCTGCAGCTCCAATTACTGCCTGAATTCCCAGAAACAACAGCATAATCCCTATTGCTGCGAATATTGCTTTAGCTTTACTTCCATTGGTTGTTTTCATACTCATTCTCCTTTTTTCATATAATTATAGTTTCTATTTTGATAACAAAAAACTTCAATCTCAGCAACAATTCCCTATCATACTTTCACGTTTTCTGTTGCCTGATGAAAATATAATAGTTCGGAATCATTTCCGTAAATTGAAGTAAATCTTAACGTAACCTTATTTTTACATTATTTTTTAATTTATGAAAGATCATTCACTTTTCGTAGCAGTATCCGTTGTATTCTTATTTGAAAAAGGTAATTGCCTATACATAAGAATTGAAAGCACAAGGAATATAACT